>JBDSEK010000181.1:0-38148 GCA_039920085.1 Devosia sp.
GGCGATTCCACATTTGCGGAAAAGTGGAGGAGGCGACATCGTAGTTACGAGCTCTATATCAGCGCATCAGACGATCCACTTCGAGCCGGTCTACTGTGCCTCCAAGCACGCCATCAATGCCTTCCTACATGGGCTGCGCAGGCAGCTGATCAGCGACAACATTCGAGTTGGCTCGATCGCACCCGGCACCGTCCTCAACGAATTGTGGGGGTTCACCGACCCGGACGCGATCGACCGCAAGGTTGAAACGCGCGAAGGGCTGAGGTCGGAGGACGTCGCCGAGGCCGTGTTGTTCATGCTAACGAGGCCGCCTCACGTGGCTATTCGCGACATGGTCATTCTGCCTCAAGCTCTTGATCTGTAGACGTTCGATCACCGCGACGGCTTTACTAGAACATCACTTGCGGACGGAAAGGAATTCGTCCACCCCTGTGCGCTGGTCTTTGAGGCGCTGACGGAGTGAGTATTAAGCAATGACAATTATCACTGCTCTGCAGACCCACGATCTGAGGTTTCCGACCTCGGCCTCTCTCGACGGCTCGGACGCGATGAACCCGGATCCAGACTACTCCGCCGCCTATGTGGTGCTGGAAACAGACGGCCCGCATCAGGGACATGGTCTCACCTTCACCATCGGTCGCGGCAACGAGGTCGTGGTCGCGGCGATCAAGGCGCTGACCCATCGGATCGTCGGACTCGAACTCGACTGGGTAGGCGAAAACCCTGGCCGCTTTTGGCGTCACGTCACCGGCGACAGTCAGCTGCGCTGGATCGGCCCCGACAAGGGCGCCATGCACCTCGCCACCGGCGCCGTCGTCAACGCTGTATGGGATTTGATGGCCAAGGAGGCACACAAGCCGGTCTGGCAGCTTGTCGGGGAGATGAGCCCTGAGCAGCTCGTCGCGATCATCGACTTCCGCTACCTCACCGATGCGATCACGCCGGACGAAGCATTGGCGATTTTCCGTAAAGCGGAGCCCGGGAAGGCCGAACGCATCGCGAAACTGCGTGCCGAAGGTTATGCCTGTTACACCACCTCGGCCGGCTGGCTCGGCTACTCGAATGAGAAGCTCACGCGACTCGCGACCGACGCCGTGGCGCAGGGCTTCAGCCACATCAAGATGAAGGTTGGCCGCGACCTGGCCGACGACATCCGTCGGCTCGAAATCGTCCGCTCCATCATGGGGCCGGATCGCAAGCTGATGATCGACGCCAATCAGGTGTGGGAAGTCGGCCAAGCCATCGAGTGGGTCAATCAGCTTAAGCGGTTCAACCCCTACTTCATCGAGGAGCCGACGAGCCCTGATGACATCGAGGGCCACCGCACCATCCGAGAGGCGATCTGGCCCGTTAAGGTCGCGACTGGCGAGATGTGCCAGAACCGTATCCTATTCAAACAGTTCATCACTCGCGACGCGATCGACATCGTCCAGATCGACGCCTGCCGCATCGGCGGCCTCAATGAAGTGCTGTCGGTGCTGTTGATGGCCGCCAAGTATGACAAGCCCGTCTGGCCCCACGCCGGCGGCGTCGGCCTCTGCGAATACGTGCAGCACCTCTCGATGATCGACTATATCGCCGTAAGCGGCACAAAGGATGGTCGCGTCATCGAATATGTCGACCACCTCCACGAACACTTCCTCGACCCATGTCTCATCCGCAACGCCGCCTACATGCCGCCGGTGAAGCCGGGATTCTCAATTGAGATGAAGGCGGAGTCGATCGCGGCGAACAGTTTTGCCGCCAACCCTATCCAAGTGTGAGGCGCGACCATGGATCTTGGTCTCAAGGACAAAGTCGTCATTGTTACGGGAGGTGGCGCGGGCATTGGTGGTGCAATCAGCCTGGCGCTTGCACAGGAAGGAGCACTGCCGATCGTCGTGGGTCGAAGTCCTTTGAATGACGATTTTGCGACGAGGTTGCGAGAACTCTCGCCGAGAGCCCTCTTCATCAAGACGGAACTGTCCAATGATGGCGATTGCGCTGCAGCAGTCGAGAAAGCAGCGGAGATCTTTGGTTCGATTTATGGCCTCGTCAACAATGCAGGGGTCAATGATGGAGTGGGCCTGGATGCGGGACCGGCGAAATTTAGGGCCTCCCTCGAGAAGAACCTGATCCACTATTACGCGATGGCGCACTATGCGCTTCCGTGGCTGAAGACCAGCAGGGGAGCCATCGTAAACGTCTCCTCCAAGACCGCCGTAACCGGGCAAGGCAATACCAGCGCCTACGCAGCGGCCAAAGGAGCGCAGTTGTCACTGACCCGAGAATGGGCCGCCTCACTCTTGGCGGACGGCATCCGGGTAAACGCCGTCATACCTGCAGAGGTGATGACACCCCTCTACAGGCGTTGGATCGATACCTTCGCCGATCCCGAGCACAAGCTGGAAATGATCACTCGGCGGATCCCACTTGGTCAGCGTATGACGACCTCAGAAGAGATAGCGGCCGCGGTTATCTTTCTGCTCTCCAATACCAAGTCCGGACACACTACGGGCCAGTGGCACTTTGTAGACGGGGGCTATACGCACCTCGACAGGGCTCTGGGCGTCTAGGGCATCCTCGTACGCAGCTGCGGCAGTGTTTGCGGACTCTCAGTGGCCCAGACAGTGCTGCACCCTTGCATAGATCCCGCCGCTTCTGATGCCTGGCTTCAGCGCTTTCCGGCATTGGGCCGCCCACGCATCATTTCATTCGAGCAGGATGGTGCCCATCAGGCGGATGGCGGCCGTCCAAGTCGCCTTAGAGGCGGGTCGCGTGGGCTCTCGAGCTAGGTCGTGGGCAGCCCACGCCAGCGAACGGGTGAGAATTTCTCCTCCGCCGAAAAAGATGCAAATCTCAGTTCTCGACAAAGACGATCTATTTAGTAGTCTATTGGCATTGAGGCCGCCTGTTGGCGATGGAGCAATGTCAAATGTCCCGAGAAAATAGGAAGTTACACCTTGGTGCCTTCATCATGGCGACGGGACACCATATTGCCGCATGGCGACATCCGCAGGCGGAAGCCAATGCCGGGCACAATATCGATCATTATCGTGGACTGGCCGTAACGGCCGAGCGCGGGCTGTTCGACCTGATGTTCGTCGCCGACTCGCCGGCAGGTTGGGACTCGGACAAGGATGCCGAGATTCGCAGCCGGGTGAGCCATTCGGCGCATTTCGAGCCGGTGACGCTTTGGGCAGCGCTGTCTCAAGTGACATCGAATGTGGGGTTCGTGGCGACGGCGTCGACGACCTACGAGGACCCCTATCTGTTGGCGCGGAAATTCGCCTCGCTCGATCATATCAGCAAGGGCCGAGGGGCTTGGAACGTGGTGACGACCGCGGCGGATGTTAGCAAGAATTTCTCGATCCCCGGTCATCCGGCGCATGCAAACCGTTACGAGCGGGCGGAGGAGTTCGTCGATTTGGTGCTCGACCTTTGGGACTCCTATGAGGACGAAGCGCTGGTGATCGACAAGGAGAGCGGCGTCTTCCTTGACCCCGACAAGGTCCACTTCACCAACCACAAGGGCAAGGTGTTCGACGTGCAGGGGCCGCTCAATGTCGCGCGCTCCCCACAGGGCCGGCCGGTGGTCGTGCAGGCCGGGGCCTCCGAGCCGGGTCGTGAACTGGCGGCGCGGACGGCGGAAGATCTTCACGGCCAACCAGACGCTGGCCGATGGACAGGCGTTCTACTCGGATCTGAAGCGCCGGCTGCCGAAATATGGGCGCGGTGCTGACGAGCTCGTCATCATGCCCGGTATCTTTCCCGTGCTGGGCGGTACCGAAGCCGAGGTGAAGTCCAACTATGATTTCATCCAGTCTCTGGTGCATCCGGCGATCGCCTGGTCGATCCTCAAGCAATATTACGTCGGGGTCGATTTATCGGGCTATTCGCTCGACGATAAGGCGCCGCCGCTGCCGACTCACACCGAGCTGAACCAGAGCCGGCTGAAGCTGGTGTCTGATCTGGCGGCACGCGGGCTGACGCTGCGCGAACTGTATCTGTCGCTGGCTACGGCCCGCGGCCACCGCACGGTCGTCGGCACGCCCGAACAAGTAGCGGATGCCATTGGCGAGTGGTTCCTCAACGGAGCGGCGGACGGGTTCAACATCATGCCGCCGATCCTGCCGATCGGGCTTACCGATTTCGTCGACCAGGTGGTGCCGATCTTGCAGAAGCGGGACTGGTACCGGACCGAATATGAGGGCCGCACGTTGCGCGAGAATCTGGGGCTCGAGCGACCGGTCAACCGGTTCGTCGAACGCGCGACGGCGCGGAGCCAGAGGAGCGCGTGATGGGCCGGAACTTCAAATTCGTCGGCTTTGCCGGCAGCTCATCGCGCCCGTCGCGAACCCGCAGTCTGGTCGAAGCGATCACGACGACGGCGGCCAAACGGATCGGTGCGACAAGCATTGTCTATGATCTCAACGAGATCCATCCCTCGCTCGGCTCAACACTGGACTCGCGATTTGCGCCGCCTGATTTGGTGAAGCTGATCGAGGCGATCACCAACGCAGATGCGCTGATCGTCGGTTCGCCGGTCTATAAGGGGACCTATACTGGTCTGTTCAAGCATCTCTTCGATCTGATCGAACCCAAGGCGCTCAAGGACAAGCCGATTGTCCTTTCGGCAACCGGTGGCAGCGAGCGGCATGCATTGGTGCTCGATCATGGGTTGAGACCGCTTTTCGCATTTTTCTCGGCCGATATCGTCGCGACCGGCGTCTATGCCACGGAAGGCGATTTCACCGACTATCAGCCGCGCAGCGCCCCCCTTCTGTCGCGTATCGACCGCGTCGCGCTGGAGCTCAGTTGGCGACTCAACGCGCTGCGACCAGTCGTGCCGGAGCCCATCGAAATCCCGGCGCAGATCGCCTGACCCCAACTCACAATCTGCAGACTGGAATGCTTACCCGTAGAAGCACATTGAAGCTGTTTGCCGGTGCGGCGGCGCTTTCGGCACTGCCGCTCGGTGCCAGCGCGCAAGGCGCGGCCGAATTTCGCATCGGCTGGCAGAAGGGTGGCGTGTTCGCCCTCGCCAAGAGCCGGGGCGCCCTCGAGACGCGGCTCGCGCCGCGCGGCATCACAGTGTCATGGAACGAGTTCACCTCGGGCCCGCCGCTGCTCGAAGCTTTGGGCGCCAACGCCATCGATTTCGGCCTAACCGGCGACATCCCACCGCTATTTGCGTAGGCGGCTGGCGGCGATCTGCTCTATGTCGCGGCGTCCAAAGGCGCGATCGACGGCTCGGCCATTGTGGTGAAAATGGATTCGCCGATTCAGACGCTGGCGGATCTCAAAGGCAAGAAGATTGCCTATAAGCGCGGTTCCAGCGCCCATAATTTTACCGTCAAAGCTCTGCGAACAGTGGGGCTGACGCTCGACGATATCGAGACTGTCGACCTCGGGCCGCCGGACGCGGCGCCGGCCTTCGCCAACAACCAAGTCGAGGCCTGGACAATCTGGGACCCGTACTACGCGATCGTGGCACAGCAACCGGATACGCGGGTGCTGACGACCACAGAGGGGATCGTCGATTCCTGGGTCTACTTCCTCGCCAATGGCAGTTTCACCAAGACGAACCCCGAGGTGATCGTCGAGGTGATCGACGAACTGGCAAAGGTGGGAAAAGCGGCGCAGGCCAATATCGATGCCACCGTGGGGGAAATCTCCAAGGTCACCGGTGTGCCCGAGCCGATTCAGAAGATCGCACTGACCCACAAGGGCGCTGATCTCGGTGCCATCCAGCCGCTCGATGCGACGATCCTCGCCTATCAGCAAGCACTGGCGGATGAGTTCTTCGGTCTCAAGATCATCCCCAAGCAGCTCAATATCGGCGACGCGTTCTGGTACGCGCCGAAAGCCTGAGGAGGCAAGAAATGACGCTGGTTGCCGAACTTCCAAAGGCCGTGCCGGGCGGACCCCATCTGCAGCATCTTACCCAGGCGCTCGCGGGGCGAGCACAGGCAGCGCTACCGTTGTTGTTGCCACTAACGATTGTCGCCACCTGGCAAATCGCGTCGAGCCTTGGATTGATCGGCAACCGGCTGATGCCTGCTCCGGCCGATGTGGTGCGGGCCTTCTGGAACAAGGCAAGTAGCGGCGAGCTCGCGGTCGATATAGCGGCCAGCGGGCAACGGGCACTGGCTGGCTTACTGGTTGGTGGTTCGATCGGCTTTGTGCTTGGCCTCGCCAATGGCGTGTCGCGCCTATCGCACGCGCTGACCGACACGACGCTGCAGATGCTGCGCACGATCCCAAATCTGGCGCTGATCCCGTTGGTGATCCTGTGGTTCGGCATCGGCGAGGAAGCCAAGCTCTTCCTCACGGCGCTCGGGGTGTTCTTCCCCATTATCTCAACACCCTCCATGGGGTGCGCAATGTCGACCCGCAGTTGATCGAGATGGGGCGCGTATATGGGATGAGTGGGTGGACGCTGTTCCGCAAGGTGATCTTTCCCGGCGCGTTGCCGTCGATCTTCGTGGGCCTACGTTTTTCCCTTGGCATCATGTGGCTGACGCTGATCGTGGCCGAGAGCATGGCCGCGTCGTCGGGAATCGGGCATATGGCCAATCAGGCCCGCGAATTCATGATGACCGATGTGGTGGTGCTGGCGCTATTGATCTACGCGCTGCTCGGCAAGCTGGCCGACTGGATCGCTAAGACGCTCGAGAGCCTGACGCTACAATGGCATCCGGCGTTCCAGAAACCTTCGAAGGCATAAGAGCATGAGCGAGATCATCAATCCGGTTCGTAAGACCAACGCCTGGGGCAAGGAGATCGAGCCCGAATTTTCGGTCCGGCCAGTACGGGAAAGCAACCGGCTCGGTGGCGTCGGTATCAGGCTCAGCGGCGTCGAGAAGTCATTTGGGAATGTGCCGGTGTTGCGCGGCATCGACCTCGAGGTGCCGGCGGGGCAGTTTCTCGCTATTGTCGGCAAGAGCGGCTGCGGCAAGAGCACGCTGCTGCGGCTGCTGGTCGGCCTCGATGAGGCGACGGGTGGTCGCGTCGATTTCATCGGCGATAACGGGCGTAGCGTCGCGGCCAATTCGCGCATCGTGTTTCAGGAGCCGCGACTCTTGCCGTGGGCCAAGGTGGGCGCGAATGTCGCGGTTGGGCTTGGCGAAGGCGGCGCAAAGGGAGATCGCGCTGGGCGTGTACGGGCGGCACTGAGCGAAGTGCAGTTGACCGAGAAGGTCAATGAGTGGCCGGCGCGGCTTTCGGGCGGGCAGCGGCAGCGCGTGGCGCTGGCCAGGGCGCTGGTCAGCCGACCAGATTTCCTCGCACTGGACGAGCCGCTAGGCGCACTCGATGCGCTCACCCGGATCACCATGCAGGGACTGGTGGAGCGCGTGTGGCGCGAACAGAAATTCACCGCGCTGTTCGTGACGCATGATGTCGGTGAGGCGGTGGCGCTGGCCGATCGGGTGATTGTGCTCGACGAAGGGCGGATCGCGCTCGATGTCGCCGTCGATCATGAGCGGCCGCGCAAGCGCGGGGCTGCCGATCTCGCCGCCTTGGAAGGGGATCTGCTCAAAGCAATCTTTGCTTAGTGCATGATTTGTCAGGAATGCTTGTAGCGAAGACAGATCGAAAACCATGGATCGGGACCTCTGGACGGCCCGCTCATCATTCCGTTCGAGCGGAATGGCGCCGACCAGGCAGCTTCGGTGGCTAGCCTTGGAATAAGCCTCCGGCCGCGCCAGCGTCAGGCGACTTCGCGCCGTCTTTCCGCCTTGGCCGCGAGGCGGAACCGCGACACCGCTTCGCCCAGATCATTGGCAAGTGCCACCAGCCCTGTTGCGAGATCGGCGGTTTGCTCGACCATTTGCGCGTTGCTGCGGGTCATACCGTCAATGTTGGAGATCGATCCGTTAATGGCCTTGGCCTCATTGGCCTGAACGCTGGTGAGCTTGGATATTTCACCGACAAGATTGCTGATATGGACGATGCGGCCGACGATCTTGCGCAGCGCCTCGGCCGTATCGTTGACCAATCGCGCGCCGGTATCGACCTGATCTCCGGCATTGCCGATCAGGCTTTTGATGCTTTTTGCGGCTTCCGCCGAGCGCTGGGCGAGGCGCCGGACTTCGGCGGCGACGACGGCGAAGCTCCTGCCAGCGTCGCCGGCACGGGCGGCTTCCACGGCTGCGTTGAGGGCCAGCAGATTGGTCTGGAAGGCGATATCGTCGATCACGCCGACGATGTTGGAAACCTCGCGCGATGACGCCTGGATGGCCTCCATGGACCCGATGGTCGTTTCGACGATGGCGCCGGCGGCCTCGGCATCTTCGCGGGCCCCAGTCGCCTGCGATGTCATTTCCTCGGTCTGCAGCGCCACCTGCGCAGCGCTGGCTGCGATGGCATTGAGGGCGGTGCTCGATTTGGTGACGGCCGAGGCCTGTTCATCGGTCCGGGCGGAAAGCTGGCCCGTCGCCGATGTGATGTCGCCTAGCCCCGCCGAAATACGCTCGGCAGCGCCAACGACGCGTCCCAACACGCCGGCCAGCCCCTTGGCGGCGGTGTTGAAGTTGCCGCGCATCATTTCGTAGCTCTGCGGAAACTGTTCTTCAATCTGGGTCGACAAATCGCCCGAAGCGAGTGCATCGAGGCCAGCTCCCATGCTGGCAACCACGGCTTCGAGTGCTGAAGCAGCGGCCGCCTGTCGGGCCTGCATCTGTTGCTCGAGGTCCCGGGCCGCAACGAGTTCCTTAATGTCCTGCCACATGCTGATCATCATCGGCCGGCCATCGATGGTGGCCCCCAACACCGTCACCATGACCGGAAAGGGCGTGCCATCCAGCCGCTGATGCATCCATTCGAAGCGGGAAAAGCCGGTCTCCCGCATCTGCTCAAGGAGATGTTCGGTTTGTTGTTCGGGAGTCCGGCCACCAGTTTGTTCTCGAGCGGAAATTTCCTCCAGCCGCAAACCAATGAGCTCGGCGCGGGAGCACCCCATAATCGCTTCCATAGCCCTGTTGCAGTCGACGATCTTGCCGTGCTCCATGAAACAATAGGCATCGGGCGAATGATCGTAGATGTGGCGGGCGACTTCATCAGTGAGTGATGGTTTGGGCGCTGGCTTGGACCAGAACATGGCTTCGCTCCCCCTCGTGTGAGCAACGGCCAGAGTCCTCGAAGATGCTTAACAAAGTAGTCAATCGCGTCAGTGCGAGCTACTTCATGCATGTCGAGCAGGTGTTCGGCCTTGCCACCGTCACACGCTGGGACCTCACAGGACCCGAAGCGGCAGACGTTGTGCAGCGCGCCCGCAGCGAAATCTGGTAGCGTGCTCGCCGGTATGGCTGTGCTGGAAGCCGATCTAAAGGCACGGCCCATCATCGCCCTTAGTACGGAGAAGAGCTTTGACTTTGCTCAGAAATCCATCGCTGCTGCGCGAGGCCAATCTGGTGGGTGGTCGCTGGGTCGACGCCACTCCGGAACGCAGTATTGCCGTCCACAATCCCGCGACCGGGACGGTGCTCGGCTATGTCCCCAGGCTCGGTGCGGCCGAGACGCGTGAGGCGATCGAGGCGGCGAGATTTGCCCAGATCGATTGGGCAGTGCGCACCGCCAAGGACCGCTCGAACGTCCTTCGCCGCTGGTTCGAGCTGATGATCGCCAACCAGGATGATCTCGGAACCATCCTGACGCTGGAGCAGGGCAAGCCACTCAGTGAGGCCAAGGGCGAGATCGCCTATGGCGCCAGCTTCATCGAATGGTTCGCCGAAGAAGCGCGGCGCGTCTATGGCGATATCGTGCCCGGCCACCAGCGCGACAAACGTATCATGGTGCTGAAGCAGCCGATCGGTGTAGTCGCCGCCATCACACCCTGGAACTTCCCCAATGCGATGATCACGCGCAAAGCCGGCCCGGCGCTCGCAGCCGGATGTGCGATGGTGCTGAAGCCCGCTTCGCAGACACCGTTCTCGGCGATTGCACTCGCTGTGCTGGGCGAGGAGGCGGGTATCCCGCCAGGCGTCTTCAGCGTCATCACCGGCTCCGCCTCCGAGATCGGGGGCGAAATGACATCGAACCCCACCGTTCGCAAGCTGACCTTCACGGGCTCGACCGAAATCGGCTCAAAGCTCATGGCGCAATGCGCGCCGACGGTTAAAAAGCTCGGGCTTGAGCTCGGCGGCAACGCCCCCTTCATCGTCTTTGATGACGCTGATCTCGATGCGGCGGTGGATGGCGCACTGATCGCCAAGTTCCGCAACAACGGGCAGACCTGCGTCTGCGCCAACCGCATCTATGTGCAAGAAAAGGTCTATGATGCCTTCGCCGAAAAGCTCAGCGAGGCGGTCGGGAAGCTGAAGGTCGGCGACGGCATGGAGCCGGGCGTCATCCTGGGGCCGCTGATCGACATGAAGGCCGTCGAAAAGGTCGAAGAGCATATCGCGGATGCGCTGGCCAAGGGTGCGAGCGTCAGGCTCGGTGGGGGCCGCCATGCGCTTGGCGGTACCTTCTTCGATCCCACCGTGCTCACGGGTGTCACAGCGGAAATGGCCATTGCGCGCGAGGAGACTTTCGGGCCGCTGGCGCCGCTGTTCAGCTTCCGCGACGAGGCTGAAATGATCGCCATGGCCAATGATACCGAGTTCGGCCTCGCGTCCTATTTCTACGCCAGGGACATGGCGCGCGTCTGGCGGGTGGCCGAAGCGCTCGAATACGGCATGGTGGGCGTCAACACGGGGCTCATTTCCACGGCGGAAGCGCCGTTCGGCGGGATCAAGTCCTCGGGCCTGGGCCGCGAAGGCAGCAGGTATGGCATCGAGGAGTTCTGCGAGATCAAGTATGTCTGCATCGGCGGCGTTGCGGCGGGGGCACTGTGAGTGCGCCGGAACGCCTCTGAGGGCGGAGTGTCACGCCAGCTTCGCACAAATTCTTTCTGCTTCGCCGCAATGCCGCCCCGGCTTTACCCAAATTGCCCGCGAACGTAGGTTGATAAGAAAGCCGGGGGCGGCTTTTTGGGGGAGTGTCTTTATGTCGAAGCCGTTTCGGTTTGCGTCGCTGATTGGCGCGGCGCTGGTTCTCGCGCTCAATTTTTCGGCTTTCGCTGCCGAACGCAGCGTAACGCTGCAGCCCGACACGGATTTGCCCGGCTACGATTATTCGACCATCGAGAACACCGACCTCGATAGCTGCCAAGCGGCTTGTCTTGCCGACAATATCTGCCGCGCCTTCACCTTCAACGAGAAAGCCAAATGGTGCTTCCTCAAGGGCGAGGCGGCAACGCCTGTCGCGTTCGACGATGCGACTTCGGGCAACATTACTATGGTTCCGGCCCCCATGGACATTGCCGGGGAACGCCAGAGGGAGTTGCCGTTTCCATTCGAAAGCCTGCTCTCGGGCGCCCAATTCTTTGCCACGCAACTGCTCATTAGCGATGCGCCGCCCAAGAACGTGCCCTATGGCGCTCTCGTCGCGGCTGGCGATGCCAGTGTGGAAATCGGCAATACCGCGGCGGCATTGGTTTCCTATCGGCAGGCCCTTGCTCTCAACGACAATGATCCCTCGCTCTGGGTGAAGCTTGCCCGGCAGTCGATTATTCGCGCCGATGCTGAGAAGGAACTCGGCAACGGTACCTATGATCTGTCGGCCACGGCCAGCTACGCGGCGCTGCTCAGCTTTCTCCAATCCGAGACGCTTGCCGACCGGGCCAATTCTCTGGGCTGGCTCGCGCAGGCCCTTGAGCGGCGCGACATGTGGCGCGAGGCGGTCGCGACCTACCGTGCCTCGATCGCACTCGTCGACAATGCCGAGCTTCAGGCGCGACTCGATAAGGTTGTTGCCCAATATGGCTTCCGCATCGTCTCCAACCAGGTCGATGCCGAAGGCGCGACACCGCGCATTTGCATCGTCTTTTCCGATCCGCTGCCGCCCGCTACCACCGATCTTTCCGGCTATGTCGTGGTCGAAGGCGCCAGCAATGTCGCGGTCGAGAGCGAGCAGAGCCAGGTCTGCCTCACCGGGGTCGATTACGGCAAGCGTTACAATATCAAGATCCGGGCCGGGCTGCCCTCGGCCGATGGTGAGAAGCTCAGCAAGGATGTCGAGCTCAACGCCTATGTGCCGGATCGTGCCCCGTTCGTCGCTTTCGCCAACAATGCCTATGTAATGCCCTCTACGCTGGGTGGTGGCTTGCCGATTACCTCGGTCAACGCCGAAACCGCCGATGTTGTCATTTATCGGATCGGCGACCGCTCCATCGCGACCGCTGTCCGCAATGGCATCTTTGGGCGCGGCCTCGATGGCTATTCCGCCGAGGACGTCGCCGACCGCTACGGCGAAAAGATTTGGGAAGGTGTGGCTGACCTGAGCAAGGCCAGCCCCAATGAGATGGTCACCACCGCCATTCCGGTGAGCGACGTGCTGGGCGAGATTCAACCGGGTGCCTATGTCGTTACGGCCAAGGTCACCGACAGCGACCAGGAATATTGGCGCGAGATGGCGACGCAGTGGTTCATCGTGACCGATCTCGGCATCACCACCGTATCAGGAGATGACGGCGTCCATGTCTTTGTGCGTTCGTTGCAGAGCGCGCGGCCGGTCGCCAGCGCCCATGTGCGGCTGATCGCGGTCAACAATGAAATTCTCGGCGAAGGCAATACCGATGGCGATGGTCGTTTCACCTTTGCCCCCGGTCTGGCTCGCGGCGAAGCGGGCCGCGCGCCGCAGCTGATTGTCGCCGAAACCGATGGCGGCGACTACGCTTTCCTCGATGTGAGCAAGCCTGCCTTCGATCTCACCGATCGCGGCGTCGAGGGCAGGCCGTCGCCAGGTCCGCTCGACCTCTATGCCACGACCGAACGCGGTGTCTACCGGCCGAATGAAACGGTGTTCTTGACGGCGCTCTTGCGAGATACGGTGGCCAAGGCAGTCACCGGCCTGCCGCTCACCATCGAGATTGTGCGTCCCGATGGGGTCGTCGCCAATCGCGAAGTGCTGAACGATCAGGGTGCTGGTGGCTATTTCACCGCCATCACCATGACCGACGACGCCATGCGTGGCGCCTGGCAGATCAGCTTTTATGCCGATCCAAAGGCTGCGCCGCTGGGCAGCGTCAGCTTCCTGGTCGAGGATTTCGAGCCCGAGCGGCTGGCGTTTGAAGTCAGCGCGCCCGATACCGCGCTGGTTTCGGGCGACGTGACGCCGGTCAGCGTGATGGCGAAGTATCTCTATGGCGCTACTGCTCCCAATCTTGCCATCGAGGCGGATGCGGTTCTGAAGCCAGTGACCAGCCTGCCGAAATGGCCGGGCTATGTCTTCGGCCGTGTCGATGACGCCATCCAGACCGACCGGATTCCGCTTGGCCTCGTTGGCACTACGGACGAGCAGGGCAACGCCACCGCCGAGGTGACGCTGCCCGAGACGCAGCCGACGACGCGCCCGCTTGAGGCACAGCTGATCCTCCGCCTCGTTGACACCAATGGCCGCACGGTCGAGCGCAGCCTCAGCCGTCCCGTGCTCGCCACTGTCGATCGCATCGGTCTGAAGCCGCAGTTCAGCGAGGATGACGGGATCGATGAGGGCAGCACCGCTACTTTCGACATCATCACGGTCGCGCCGACGGGCGAACTGGTCGCAAAATCCGGGTTGAGCTGGAGGCTGTCTCGCATCGAGACCAATTATCAGTGGTACCGCGACAATGGCGTGTGGAAATGGGAAGGCATTTCCACCACGCGCCAGGTCGCGAATGGCACGGTCGACACGCTCGCCACTGGACCTGCCAGCGTTTCCGGGCCGGTTGATTGGGGCCGCTACTTGCTCGAGGTCGAGAGCAATGGCGAGAACGCCACCGCGTCGAGCTATGAGTTCTATGCCGGCTATTACTATCCCGAGGCAGGCTCCGATACCCCCGACACGCTCGAAGTCGCCCTCGACAAGACGGCGTATCGGGTCGGAGACACGGCAATATTGAAGCTCGATCCGCAATTTGCCGGCACCGCGCTGGTCATGGTCGTCGACAATCGCATCATCGCCATGCAGGCGGTGGATGTCCCTGCCGAAGGCACGAGTGTTGCCCTGCCCGTGACGACAGATTGGGGGCCGGGCGCTTATGTCACGGCCGTGCTCTATCGCCCTTCCGACACCGCCGAAAAGCGGATGCCGGCGCGGGCGCTTGGCCTAGCCTATGCCGATGTCGATCCAGGCGATTTGAAGCTCAATGTCGATCTTGCGGTGCCAGAGGTTGCGCTGCCGCGTCAGGCGTTCACGGCCACGATCAAGCTCGACAATGTGAAGCCGGGCGAAAAGGCGTACGTCACCGTGGCGGCGGTTGATCTGGGCATCCTCAACCTTACGCGCTTTCCAGTTCCCGATCCTGACGGCTGGTTCTTCGGCCAGCGGCAGCTCGGCACCGAGTTCCGCGACCTTTACGGTCAGCTGATCGATCCGACGCAAGGACTGCCGGGAGCGCTGCGCTCGGGCGGCGACGGCGGCGGTGGGCGGCTCGGTGCGGCACCGCCGACGTCCGTGCTGGTTGCGCTCCATTCCGGAATCGTCGAGGTCGGACCGGACGGCGCGGCGACTGTCAGCTTCGATATGCCCGATTTCGCGGGCACGGTGCGCGTCATGGCAATGGCCTGGTCGCCGAGCGGCGTCGGCCATGCGGTCAAGGATGTGATCGTTCGCGATCCGGTGGTTGTAACGCTCAGTCCGCCGCGCTTCATGCGGATCGACGACGTCTCGCGACTCCTGGTCGAGGTCAACAATGTCGGCGGTCCGGCCGGCGCCTACGGCATCGAGTTGATCACCGGCGAGGGCCTCACCAGCGACGCGCAAAAGACCAATGTCGATCTTGCGGCCGGGGCTCGCACATCGCTCGATCTCAAGCTGACCGCCACGGCCGTCGGCGACAATGATCTCAAAGTCATTGTCACGGGTCCCGATGGCAAGGCGCTGGTCAAGGAGCTGACGCTGGGCGTCCGCGCTGCGGCCGCGCCGCAGACCAGCAGCAAGCGGATCCCACTGGCGCCGGGCGCCAGTGTCGATATCGATGCCTCGTACTTTGCGGGCATGGTGCCGCATACCGGCGCGCTCACCCTCGCTATCGGGCCCATCGCACGTCTCGACGTGCCAGGCCTGTTGATGGAGCTTGATCGCTACCCCTATGGCTGCGCCGAGCAGGTGACGAGCCGGGCCCTGCCGCTGCTCTATCTCAATGAAGTGGGCGAAATGATCGGGCTCGGTACCGACAGCGAGCTTGATCAGAGGATCAAAGACGCTATCGTCAATCTGCTGTCGAAGCAGAACTCGTCCGGCGGTTTTGGCCTCTGGGGACCATTCTCCGAATCGGACCTCTGGCTCGATTCCTATGTCACCGAGTTCCTGCTTCGCGCCAAGGCCAAAGGCTATGCGGTGCCGGAGCAATCGCTCAACCGGGCGCTCGACAATCTGGGCAACCAGGTGAGCTTTGCCGCGGACTTCGCCAATGGCGGTGAGGACGTCGCCTATGCGCTCTACGATCTAAGCCGGGCCGGGCGCGCCGCGATTGGTGATCTTCGCTACTATCTGGAAGCGAGGCTCGATGCCTTCGCCACGCCACTCGCCAAAGCGCAGCTCGGCGCGGCGCTCGCGCTCTACGGCGATCGTACCCGCGCCGCCGAGGCCTTTAGTGCCGCCGTGGTGGCACTCGACAAGCGCGAGAACCGCTACGCGTATCGGTCCGACTATGGCAGCAAGCTGCGCGACACCGCGGCGGTGCTCGCACTCGCTGCCGAATTCACCCCCGCGGGGATCGACGTTGCGGCGCTCACCGGCAAGCTTGCCGAGCTCCGCGACCGCCAGCGCTGGACCTCGACGCAAGACAATGCCTGGACGCTGCTGGCGGCGGCGGCCATTGCCCATGAAACGGCAAGCGGCAGCATCACCATCGACGGCCAGCCGCTCGAAGGCACGGTCTATCGCCGCTACGACCAGGAGGAATTCTGGGACAGTCCAGTGACCGTCACCAATAGCGGCAATCAGGCAACTGAAATGCAGGTTACCACGGTCGCTATTCCGGAAGTGCCGCCGCCGGAAACGAGTGCGGGCTTTACCCTCACGCGCGACTATTATCTGCCCGATGGGACCTATCTCGACGATATCAGCAAGGTGAGTCAGAACCAGCGCTTCGTCGTCGTGCTTACGGTCAAGCCAGAGAATTTGGGTTCGGGCCAGTATCTGGTGGCCGATCCGTTGCCGGCGGGATTCGAGATCGAAAACCCAGATCTCAGCTCCGGCGGCGTTGGCGATCTGAGCTGGCTCGCTCTCGACACACCAACCCATGTCGAGGGACGCACGGACCGCTACGTCGCGGCCTTCCGCTACCAGAGCGACACGACGGCATTCCAGACCGCTTATATGGTGCGCGCTGTAACGCCGGGGAGTTTCGTTCATCCCGGCTCGACTGTGGAGGACATGTACCGGCCCGAGTACCGCGCCAATCTCGGCCCGGGCAACATCGAGGTCACGCCCCCGGGGCCGTGAGCGAGGCTGTGAGCACTCCGCACAATTCGCCATCGCGCCGTCCGGCGCGGTGGCTTGCCGGCCTCGTCTATGGGCTCTGCGGCACGCTGATGGCCGGGCTGGTCACGATGCATGTTGTCACCCGCGACATTGCCATGACGCTGCCGCCCATCCCCGAGCTCGCGACCATGCCGGTCTCGGTCGCGGTGGTCGATCACAAGGGCGCATTGCTCAGACCATTCACCACACCTGACGGCCGCTGGCGGCTGCCGGTGACGGTGGAGCAGGTCGACAAGCATTTCATCGATATGCTGATCGCCTATGAGGACAAGAACTTCGCCACCCATCGCGGGATCGACTGGCTGTCGATGCTGCGCGCCGGCGGTCAGTTTCTCGGCGCCGGGGGGCATATCGTGTCGGGCGGCTCTACGCTCACCATGCAGGTGGCGCGGTTGATCGACTCGGTCCCGACGCGATCGCTTTCCGCCAAGCTCAGGCAGATG
This sequence comes from Devosia sp., assembly GCA_039920085.1. GTDB lineage: Bacteria > Pseudomonadota > Alphaproteobacteria > Rhizobiales > Devosiaceae > Devosia_A. The sequence continues at coordinate 16,941 of JBDSEK010000181.1, forward strand.
GTGTTCGCCGGCGAACTCGAGCAACAGCTGAGCAAGCGCGATATACTCGAACTCTATCTCAACATGGCGCCTTATGGCGGCAATATCGAAGGCATTCGCGCCGCAAGCCTCGCCTGGTTCGGCAAGGAGCCCGCGCGGCTATCTACCGCAGAGTCGGCGTTGCTGGTGGCATTGCCGCAGTCGCCGGAAGCGCGCCGCCCCGACCGTGACCATAGCGCGGCGGTTGCCGCCCGGAACGGCGTTCTTGACCGGATGGTTGCTGCTGGACTTCTTGCCAAAGAAGAGGCTGATATGGCGGAGCTGGAGGTCGTTCCCGACCTGCGCCGCGAATTTCCGATGCTTGCGCCGCATCTGGCGCAGGCGGCGGTTGTGTCGCATCCTAGTGCGCACGAGATCACACTGACGGTCGATCGCAAGTTGCAGGCGACGCTGGAGCGGCTCGGCGCCGATCGCGCCGCGCAACTCGGCCCAAAGGTCTCGGTCGCCATCGTCGTGGCCGATCAGCAAAGCGGTGAGATCCTCGCTTCGGTGGGCTCGGCAGGGTTTCTCTCGGCCGAAAATGACGGCTTCGTCGATATGACCAACGCCGTGCGTTCGCCGGGCTCGACGCTGAAACCGCTGATCTACGGGCTCGGCTTCGAGCTCGGCCTCGCCCATCCCGAAAGTCTTATCGAAGACCGGCCGACGGCCTTCGGCAACTATGTACCGGTGAACTTCGACGGTTTCAGCCACGGCGCGGTTACCATCCGGCAGGCGCTGACCGAGTCGCTCAACATCCCCGCTGTGGTGGTGCTCGATGCGGTTGGCACGGCCCGGCTTGTGTCGCGGATGAACCGGGCCCATGCGGCCCCTAAACTGCCCGACGATACCGCGCCCGGCCTTGCGGTCGGTCTTGGGGGCGTCGGCCTAACGCTTCGCGATCTGGTGTCGATCTATGCCGCTATTGCGCGGGGCGGCTCACCAGTGAATCTGGTCGATGGCGTCACTGACGCTTCCGCCGCTGTTCCAATTGCGGCCCCCGTGCTCGATCCGGTCGCCGCATGGTATGTGACCGATATCCTTCGCGACGTACCGCCGCCACGCAACGGCGCGGCGGGCCGGATCGCGTATAAGACAGGCACTTCCTATGGCTATCGCGATGCGTGGGCCATCGGCTTTGACGGCAAGCATGTTATCGGCGTCTGGGTCGGCAGACCCGACGGCACCCCAGTTCCAGGTATTTCGGGTTTCGCCGCCGCCGCGCCGGTGCTGTTTGAAAGCTTCGACAGGTTAGGCGCGACGGTGCCCTTCCGCTCGGCGCCCCCGGGGGTCATCTTCGGCACCAATGCCGATCTGCCAACGCCGCTCCGCCGGTTCCGTCACCCCGATGAGCAGATGGTCAAGCGCGACGCGGCACCCGAGATCGCCTTTCCTGCCGATGGTGTCGATCTCGACCTCGGCGTTGCCTCGGGCGAGGCCGCGCCGCTCATCGTCAAGGTGCGCAATGGCGCGCCGCCCTTCACATTCTTTGCCAATGGCGCGCCTTTCGGGCGCTCCGATTTCGCCCGACAGAATAGCTGGACGCCTGATGGGCCAGGCTTCGTTACGCTCACCGTGCTCGATGCCGAGGGCCGATCGGATGCAGTGACGGTGTTCCTCGACTAGGCCTCCAGCCACTTCACCTCAGCGGGCGTCAGCACGATATCGAGTGCCGACAATGAGTCCTCGAGCTCGCCGAGGGTCCGCGGGCCGATCAACGGAACGACCTCGAAAGGCTGTGCCAGCACGTAAGCGAGCGCTACGTGGATGGGTTTCCGGCCCAGCTTTTGTGCCAGCTCGATGGCGCGGTCGCGGCGCACGAAATTGTGCTCGGAATACCAGGCACGAACCAGCTCGGCATTGTCGCGCTTGTCGCGGCCGGCAGCCTCGGTGAAGAAGCCACGCCCCTGGCTCGACCAGGCGAAATTGGGAATCTGGCGGTCCTTGAGCCATGCCTTCCACTTGTCATCGGACGCCGGAAAACAGCCGGGCCAGATCGAGTTGATCATCTCGGCCAGCGAGAAATTGTTCGAGAGGACTGCGGGAGGAGTCTTGCCGGTGCGCTTGGCATAAGCAATTGCCTCGTCCATGCGTGCCATGCTCCAGTTGGAGCCGCCGAACGGCCCACGGATGCGGCCGGATTTGACCTCGGCGTCCATGGCGTCGACAAACTCGCCGACCGGCACCTCGAGATTGTCGCGATGCATGAAATAGACATCGAGATGGTCGGTCTGCAGGCGCTCCAGCGACACAGTCAATTGCTTGGCGATGACGTCGGGATAGGTCAGCGGCGAATGAGCGCCTTTGCCGATCACCATCAGGCTGTTCCGATCGAGGCCGCGGCTGATGTGCCATTCGCCGAACTGAGTTTCGGTTTTGCCGGCGCCATAGACCCAGCCGGTGTCGAATAGATTGCCGCCGCGCTCGTAGAAGGCATCGAGCGTCACCGAGCTCGCAGCAAAATTGGGGAAGAATTCGAAGCCAAGTGCCAATAGCGATGTCGGCTGGCTAAGCCCACGGATCTGCCGCTTTGCCATACCGCCGCTTTTGGGGGGTACCAGCTTATCGCCACGGATGGTCCGGGTCTTTCGTGCTGGCTTTTCGATGTTGAACTCGATGCCGGCATCGGCGCGCCACTTGTCGAGCGCGCGCAAATTGCCCAAAGTGTCGGCCCAGCTCATGCCGGGAGACGTAAATTCCTGCCGCCTGGCGCGGATTGCCGCGCCTGCCGCATCGACCTCATAAGAATAGAGCTTCCGACTAGGCTCGCCGCCGATCTGGGTGCGGCTCCCGTCCAGTTGGACGATTTCGAACGGCCCGGGCAGGCCGTCCCGCGCACCGCCAGCAAACCAGAAATCGGGGTATTCGATCCGCCCCTTGGTGCCGATCACGCGCAGCACATTGTCCTGCTTTACCGAAACCGAACAACTCACTTCGGCAATGATGTCGTTCTCGAATTTTAGAATCGCCGAAGCCCATTCGTCGGTGCCCCCGCGACCCAAGAATGCCGTGCCATTCATCGTTACCGGATCGAGAAACGGCTTGCCCGCTGCAGCCCCAGCGATCAGGCGCGCCACCGACACTGGATAGCAGCCGACATCCAAGATGCCGCCGCCCGCCAGATCGTTGGAATAGAGGCGGTGCTCGGGCATGAAACTGGACATGGCGAAGCCGAAGCTGGACTTGATCAACCGCACCTCGCCGATCGCGCCGGAGGCGATCGTATCGATCAGCAGTCGGGTCTGCGGGTGGAGGCGATACATGAAGGCCTCGCCCATGAAGGTGCCGGCTTTGCGCGCCGCGTTGAACATAGCGTCGGCCTCGAACGCCGTCAGTCCCATGGGCTTTTCGACGAGAGCGTGTTTGCCCGCCTCCGCCGCCTTGATCGCCCATTCGGCGTGACCGGGGTGGGGTGTCGAGATATAGACCGCCTCCACCTCGGGATCGTCCAGAAGGGCCTGATAGCCGTCCAGAATACGCGCCCCCGGAAAAGCGTCCGCGAGCCCCGCTTTTGCCGGGTTGCGCGTTCCGATGGCGACGAGCTTTCCCGTCTCGGAATCGTTGAGACCCATGAGAAAGGCCTTGGCGATTCCGCCAGGCCCGATGATGCCCCAGCGGACGGGTGAGTTATTGGTCATGAGTGCCTCCGATTGGCGTCGTCCTACGACCGGCGGACACAATTGTCGAGAGTATCCAGCCGTGCTGTTGGCGCCTGCCCATCGGGCGCCGCATCAAAGCCATTCTGCTGCCCGTAACCTCATGCTAGCGTTTGGCTCAGTGTCCATTCGCGTGAGCGGGCAGATTACTTTGAGGGGGGTTGCATGACCAGATTCGTAGTTTCGCGGCTGATCGCCGTGGCGGTGCTGCCGCTGGTGCTAGGCGCCGTTCCAGCGTCGGCGCAGAACCATTCACTGGGCGGCGCGCCTTCGCCGAAGGGGGCGCTGCAATCGGCGCCATCGGTCGAAATCTATCGCGACTTCCTGCCCGCGGCAGTGGACCTCTCCGCTTACATGCCGCCGGTCGGGGATCAGAAGAACCAAGGCTCCTGCATGGCCTGGGCCGTCGCCTATGCGGCGCGGGCCTACTATTCGATGCAGACCGAACATCGCGACAACACCCAACCGCAGAACATCCCCAGCCCGGGCTACGTCTTCAGCCTCTCAACCCTGAGTCCGACCTGCGATCAGGGCTCGTATTTTTCCGCCAATCTGGATGTGCTCAAAAACGGCGCGGCGTCCCTTGCCGACTACCCCTATGACGACAGCAGCTGTGCTGCCCCGCCGAAATCGGTGCAGGCGAGTGCCACCGATTTTCGTATCGACGACTACAAGAAAGTCTTCTCGCTCGACTACGACGCGCCGGTTCTGCCGCATCCGCCCGAGACTATCGACCAGGTCAAGGGCGAACTCGCCCAGGGCCATCCGGTTGTCGTTCTGACCTGGGTTGATCAAGCCTTCATGGATCTGGGCAGCCAGCCCGGGAACCAGGTCTGGCGGTCGGGTCCGCTCGGCGACGGCGATCTGGGCGGCCACGGCATTACCTTTGTCGGCTATGACGATGCCAAGCAGGTGTTCAAATTCATCAATTCCTGGACCACCGGCTGGGGCACCGACGGCTTCGGCTACATGGCCTACCAGACCTTTCTCAATCGCACCGGAGAAGGCTGGGTCATGACCATGCCCGGCGATCCAGAAATCACCCTCGCCGAGACGGACTATCACGGCGCCGACGTTACGGACGTGATCGACAAGCCGAGCAAGCCCGTCAACATCTTCGATCTGATGAAGGAGGAGCCGCAGGACCAGAATGACAGCCCCGATATGCAGCGCGCTCTGGGCGATGAAGCGATCGATTTCGGCAGCCTATCCTGCGGCGCCGTCGAGATCACCGCAGGTGCCGATGGCAATTCGGTCGCCAGCGGTTTCGTGTCGAGCCAAGCGGATTACGACCGTGTGAGCGGCCTCTTAACCGATCAGGACAATCAAATCGTTATCGCACCCTGGCCGAAATGCGAGATCATGCTGACACTGGCCGGCCAGCTTGCGGACACCGACACGCCGGTGGCGATTGTCGAGCCGCCGGCTCCCAAAGTGGGCGACGACCTCGCCATCGGTATCACCACGCCGGGCTTCGATTCCTATCTCTACGCCGCTTACTTCATGGCCGATGGTTCGGTGCTCAATCTGACGCAGCCCAATGCGTCCGCTCTCAAGGCAAGGGACAGCCACACCTCGCTGACCTTCGGCACAGGTACGCCAGGCGAGGGTGGGCTCAAGGTCGCACCGCCCGTGGGCGACGAAATGCTGCTGGTGGTCGCGTCCGAAAAGCCGCTGTTTGACGCGGCCCGTCCGGATACAGAAGCCTATCGCCAGTTCCTGTCCGGCCTGCGCAGTGCGGTGCTCGGCGGCGACGTGGGACGGGTCACCGCGACGCTCCTGCCAGTCACCACTAGCGAATAGACTCGCGAATACTAGGCGGGCTGTCCCCCGAGCAGGGTGACGGCCCGCGCTCCGGCCGCGATGCCCTGCCTGAGGCAGGATTCGACATCCTCGCCGCGCCATTCGGCGGCGAGGAAGGCTGCGGCGAAGGCGTCACCGGCGCCAGTCGTATCCACTGTTTCAATGCGCGGCGCCGGCAGGCTGAGCGTCACGCCGTTGCGCCCGCCGACCGCACCGCCCTGCTCGCCGCGCTTGATGACGACGCGCGGATAGAAGCGACCGAGCGTCTGCATCTGCAGATTGAGGTCGCTCGAGCCCGTGAGCTCCAGCGCCTCGGCGAGGTTGGCAAAGATGGTGCCGGTCCCGGCGGTCCATTTGAGGAAATTCTCAGCGCCCACTTCACGCAGAAATCCCACTGATGCCGGATCGATTGCGGTGGCGATCCCGCGCGCCTTTGCTTCTTTGAGGAGCGCCGTCACCGCCGCGCGCGGCCCTGGGGTAAACAGCCAATAGCCGGAGACCATTAGCAGGCTTTTACCCTCGAGCAGGCTCGGAGGCAGGTGATCCGCGGTGATATTGAGATTGGCGCCACGGTCGGTCAGAAAGCTGCGCTCGCCGTCGGGATCGACGATGGTCACCAGCACGCCTGAGGAAGCGATGGCGTCGGCGCTCAACACCGGCTCGACCTTGTGGGCGCGGAAATAAGCAGCGCGGCTTTCGATATCGGCCGCCGCCACGCGTCCCGCAAAAACCACGGGCGTGCCCATCGCGCCGAGCCAGACCGCCTGGTTGGCGCCCGAGCCCCCGGGGCGCGAGCGCACCGTGGCGCGGCGGTCGGAGCCGCGCACCATTGGCCCTTCAGGCATGACGATGATGTCGGTCATGGTGTCGCCGACAACCAGAATGGGTCCGTCGCTCATTGCTCGGCTCGCGCGGCCAAAGCGATTGCGATTTCGGCGGCGAGCCGCGCATTGTTCTCAACCAACGCGATATTGGCCTTGAGGCTGGCGCCGTCGGTCAACTCGAAAATGCGCTGCAGCAGATAGGGCGTGAGCCCCTTGCCCGAGACTCCGGCCGATGCGGCATTGGCAATGGCAGCCGCGACGTGGGTCTCAATCACCGAGGCGGGGATTTCGTCCGCGGCCGGTATGGGATTGGCGACAAGTACACCGCCCATGCCGAGGCCAGTCTGCGTCTCGATCAGCGCCGCGATTTGATCAGGGGTATCCAGCCGTTGGCTCACGCCAAGCCCCGAGTTCCGGGCCCAGAAGGCGGGGAATTCGTCGGTGCGGTAGCCGACCACCGGCACGCCTTTGCTCTCGAGCACTTCGAGGGTCTTGGGAATATCGAGGATCGATTTCGCGCCGGCGCAGACCACCGCCACTGGCGTGCGGCTCAACTCCTCAAGGTCGGCCGAAATGTCGAAGCTCAGCTCTGCACCTCGATGCACGCCGCCGATACCGCCGGTTGCGAACAGCCGGATGCCGGCCATGTCGGCCCCCTGCATGGTGGTGGCAACCGTGGTGCCTGCCGTGGCGCCGGCGTTCAGCAGAGCCGCAACATCGCGGCGCGACGCCTTGGCAGCGGCTCCGCCGGTCCGCGCCAATTGTTCGAGTTCCGCCTCGAGCAGTCCGACGCGGAACGCGCCGCCCATAATAGCGATCGTTGCCGGCAGGGCGCCCGCCGCGCGGACGATGGCTTCGACGCTGCGGGCCATCTCGAGATTGTGCGGATAGGGCATGCCATGGGTGATGATGGTCGATTCGAGCGCCACTACCGGCAAATCGCTGGCGATTGCGGTTGCGATTTCGTCGCTGATGCGGAGGCGGGAGGGGGAGGGCAATTGGCAATTCCTGCCGTCGCGGACCGGGCGGCCACCGTCTATTGCGGCGGGGCGGCGGGGAGCGTCAAGTGGTCGCGAGGACAGGGTCGCAAACTCTTGTCGGTCGCGGCAATTGGCACTAGGGTCCGGGAACCAGTCCAGCCTCGAAACGGGGTCACTTCACTGTCCACGCCAGACCTTGGTCCCACGCATCCGCCGGACCGATTTCCGCCCGACCAAGGGCCGATTGCTGGCTCAACTCCTCCCGGCGCTCACCCGCGCCGCTTGGCCTCACAGCACCGATTCTCCGCTTCAGCACATGCCGCCGCCAGATGAACCTGCCGGCGGTCAGCTTTTGTCGCGGCGCAAGCCGCATCCCCTTCCAGCCCCTGTCCGTTACGGACACGCCCCCGATGACAAGGAGACGTCAGATGAAAAAAACGCTCAGTCTCGCGCTCGCCGCGCTGCTGCTGACCAGTGCGGCCGCGCTGGCGCAGGAGGAAAAAGTCCTCAACGTCTACAATTGGTCGGATTATATCGCCGACGACACGATCGCCCAGTTCGAGGCCAAGACCGGCATCAAGGTCAATTACGACGTGTTTGACACCAATGAGCTGGTGGAAGCCAAGCTCCTCGCCGGCAATTCGGGCTACGACATCGTCGTGCCCTCGGGCAATTTTCTCGAGCGTCAGGTCCAAGCCGGCATTTTCGCCACGCTCGATAAGTCGAAGCTTCCCAATCTCGCCAATATGGATCCGGCGGCGATGGCGGTGGTGGCGCTGCACGATCCGGAGAACGCGCATTCCGTCCCCTATATGACCTTCACGGTGGGGATCGGCTACAATGTCGCCAAGGTCAAAGAGCGGCTCGGCGACGTGCCAATCGACAGCTTGGACATCGTGCTGAAGCCCGAAAACGCCGCCAAGCTGGCCGATTGCGGTATCGCCGTGCTCGACTCGCCGTCGGAGATCATGAGCTCGATACTCAAATATCTCGGACTGGATCCGAATTCGGAGAGCGAGGAAGATCTGGCCAAGGCAGAGGCCGTGTTGACGGCTGTCAAACCGTCGATCCGCTATTTCCACTCCAGTCAATATATCGACGATCTGGGCAATGGTGAAATCTGTGTCGCCATCGGCTATTCAGGCGACATCTTCATTGCTGCCGATGCCGCGGCGGAAGGCGTCGAGATCGGCTATTCGATCCCCAAGGAGGGCGCGCTCTCGGCGTTCGATCTGCTCGCCATTCCGGCCGATGCGCCCCACCCCGACAACGCCCATCAGTTCATCAATTTTCTGATGGAGCCCAAGATCATCGCGGCGGTCTCGAACTATGTGTTCTATGCCAACCTCAATACCAAGGCGACCGAGTTCGTCGACCCCGCGGTGCGCGACAATCCGGGCATCTATCCGCCCGACGCGGTAAAGGCCAATTTGTTCGCGCTCAAATCGCATAGTGCCGAATACGACCGGTTGCTGACCCGGGCCTGGACGCGCATCAAGACCGGCCAGTAATCCAAATCCCCGGCGGGGCCTCAGGGCCCCGCTTGCCGCCGCTACAAGGTCGTTATGGCCAAAAAGCCCCTGATCGCCGCCGATACCCGCCCTTGGCGCGATCCCGCTGCCAGGCCGTTCGTGCGCATTCGCCACGTCACCAAGAAGTTTGGCGATTTCGCCGCGGTCTCCGATGTGTCGCTCGACATCTACCAAGGTGAGCTGTTTTGCCTTCTGGGTGGATCGGGCTCGGGCAAGTCGACGCTCCTCAGGATGCTGGCAGGCTTTGAGGAACCGAGCGCCGGCTCCATCGAAATCGACGGCCAGGACATGACCGGCGTGCCGCCCTATCGGCGGCCGGTTAATATGATGTTCCAGTCTTATGCGCTGTTTCCGCATATGAGCGTCGAGCAGAATGTCGGCTACGGCCTGGTGCGCGACCGCTTGCCGCGCGAAATGATCGCTTCGCGGGTGGCGGAATTGCTTAAGCTCGTCAAGCTCGAGGGTTACGAGCAGCGCAGACCCAGCCAACTGTCCGGGGGGCAGCGTCAGCGGGTGGCGCTGGCGCGCGCACTGGCCAAACAACCCAAGCTGCTGCTGCTCGACGAGCCGCTGGGCGCGCTCGACAAGAAGCTGCGCGAAGAAACCCAGTTCGAACTGGTCAAAATTCAGGAGACGCTGGGGGTCACCTTCATCGTGGTGACCCATGATCAGGAAGAGGCGATGAGCCTTGCGACCCGCATCGGTGTCATGAACCAGGGTGAGATCGCCATGATCGGCGAGCCGACCGAGATCTATGAGTTCCCCAATTCGCGGTTCGTTGCCAATTTCATCGGCTCGGCGAATATGTTCGAAGGCGTGGTGATCGAGGACGAACCCGATCATGTGCGTATTCGTTCGAAGGAATTGGGTACCGACATCTATGTCGATCACGGCGTCGACTGCGCCCCCGACCAGACATTGTGGTGGGCGATCCGCCCGGAAAAGATTGTGCTCAGCCGGGAGAAGCCCGACCAGAACGGGCATCCCGATAAAGCCAATGTCATTCGCGGTTTCGTCGAGGACGTTGCCTATCTGGGCGACATGACCGTCTATCAGGTCCGCCTCGAAAATGGCCGCTATGTGCGCGTGACCAAAGCTAATGCGCTGCGCGGCGATCCCGACGCGATCAGCTGGGACGAGACCGTGTGGGCGAGCTGGGCCGGGTCGTCCGGCTCCGTGCTTGTCTCATGAGCGTCGGCGCGCTGTCGATCGCGACCCCACGCCGTCCCTGGAATTTCCTTCGCCGGTGGCTCGCGGCCTTCGGCCTGTCGGGTCGCGCGCTGGTCATCGCGGCGCCGGCCTTGTGGCTCACGCTGTTTTTCCTCGTCCCGCTGGCGATCGTCTTTCAGGTGTCACTCAGCCAATCGGCGATCCGCATCCCGCCCTATGACCCGCTGCTGACGACCTCCGAAAGTGGCACCGTGCAGCTGACGCTGCATCTCAGCAATTTCATCCGCCTGTTCGAGGATCCGCTCTACGTCCGGGCCTATCTCAACTCGATCAAGATCGCAGCGATATCGACAGTGTTCGCGCTGCTGATCGGCTACCCGATGGCCTATTTCATCGCGCGTGCGGGCGACCGCTGGCGCAATGTGCTGCTGATGCTGATCATATTACCGTTCTGGAGTTCATTCCTTCTGCGCGTATACGCCTGGATCGGTATGCTCAAGAACGAGGGGATCATCAACAATCTGCTGATGGCGACGGGCCTGATCCATGCGCCGATCCAGATGCTGCAGACCGATTTCGCCGTCTATGTCGGCATCGTCTACACTTATCTGCCTTTCATGATCCTGCCGCTCTACACCAATCTGGTGAAGCTCGACGACGCGCTGCTCGAAGCTTCGGCGGATCTGGGCTCACGTCCTTGGCAGACCTTCTTGTCCGTGACGCTGCCGCTGTCGCGGCCGGGGATCATCGCGGGCTCGATGCTGGTGTTCATCCCCGCTATTGGTGAATACGTCATCCCGTCGCTGCTCGGCGGTTCCGGCTTCCTGATGATCGGGCGGGTGCTGTTCGACGAGTTCTTTTCCAACCGCGACTGGCCGATGGCCTCGGCGCTGGCGTTCGCCATGCTGCTGGTGGTCGTGGTGCCGATCATGTTCCTCCAGAACGCGCAGAGTGCGGTGGTGGGCCGGCGATGAGACGCGGGCTGCTGATTCCGACCATCGCGATGCTGGGCTTCATATTCCTCTACGCGCCGATCCTCTGGCTCATCATCTTTTCCTTCAACGACAACCGGCTGGTGACTATCTGGGGTGGCTTTACGACCCGCTGGTACGGAGAATTGTTCAGCGATCCCAAGTTGTTGGGCGCTGCTGTCCGCTCGCTCGAGATTGCGGCCATCGCCGCCTCGATCGCCCTGGTGCTGGGTACGCTGTGCGCCGTCTCGCTTGTCCGATTCCGCCGTTTTCGCGGCAAGACCGTTCTTGCCGCTACCGTCGCCGCTCCCCTGGTGATGCCCGATGTTATCACCGGCCTGGCGCTGCTGTTGTTGTTTGCAACGGCGCGCGCCATCATTGGCTGGCCGCAGCAGAACGGCATTCCGACGATCATCATCGCCCACTCGGTCACTTGCATGGCTTATGTGACCGTGGTCGTGCAGTCGCGCCTCAGCGAACTCGATCTCAGCCTCGAGGAGGCGGCGATGGATCTGGGCGCGACGCCGGTGCGGGTGTTTTTCGATATCACGCTGCCCATCATCGCGCCCGCTTTGATATCGGGGTGGCTTCTTGGCTTCACCATTTCGCTCGACGATGTGGTGATCGCCCAGTTCGTCTCGGGCCCGGGCTCGACGACGCTGCCGATGGAGATCTTCAGTAAGGTTCGGCTCGGCGTCTCCCCCGACATCAACGCGCTCGCCACCATCATCATCGGTATCGTTGCGCTCGGCGTCCTCATCGCTACCGCACTCCAAATGCGTCGGCGGCCGGCGCGGGTCCGGATATAGCTGTGCTGCGCGACTGATGGCTTGATTGACCGCCGCCGCTGGTCTATGTCTCCCATCGTCAACCAACGATGGTTGGCGATGTTCTCAGGGCGGGGTGCAATTCCCCACCGGCGGTAATCGGCAGTCATGCCGTAGCCCGCGAGCGGCTTCCAAGCGGGAAGCGTCAGCAGATTGGGTGCGATCCCCGAGCCGACGGTATAGTCCGGATGAAAGAGAACGGTTTCGTCCGGCCCCGGCCGTGGACCTTTGGTCTGCGCTCCGTGCCGGCCCGATCCCGTCTGCAACCCTGGGGAAACTGGTTGCGAAAGGATCGAAATGAACCAGCTTTCCTCTGCTCAGACTAACGGCGCGGTATCGGGCGCCCTGTTCATGGTGATTGCGAGCCTCGCTTTCGCGGGGACCAATTTGCTGCAGTCGGTCCTGCCGACTCCTGCCCAATTCGGCGGTTATGGCATGGCCTCCACCGGAATGGCGTTCTGGCAGTATGTAATTGCCACTATTTTCGCCCTGCCTTTGATCTTCAGGATCGGCCTGTCAAAGTTGCGTACCCGCCATCCATTGGCGCACGAGCTGCGCGCCTTCGTGTCGGCGCTCGGCGTGCATGTGTTCGTCTATGGCTTCGCCGCCGGCGTGCCGGTCTGGCAGATGGTGACGCTGCTCGCCACCGGGCCACTTTTTATCGTCGTCGGCGCTGCCCTGTTCCTAAAGGAGCCGCCGTCGGCTGAGCGCCTCCTCGCGGCGCTGCTGGGGTTTGCTGGTGCGGTAATCGTCTCAGGCATCGGTACCGAAGGCTTCTCGCCAATGACGCTGGTACCGATCGTGGCCGCTGCGCTCTGGGCCGGCACGGACGTCTTGACGCGCTACCTTGCTCGCGAGGAGCTGCCGGAGACGCTCACGCTTTCACTGCTGGTCCTAATCACGCCCAACCATCTGCTGATCCTTCTGGCCGCGACGGCCTTGAGCCGAGCTGTTCCGGGGCTGCTACCTTCAGGCGTTGCGACGGGGTTTCCGTTCCAGTTGCCACAGGGGACAGGCCTGGCGTTGCTGATCCTGCTCGGCGGGCTGACGGCATTGGCCCAGTACCTTCTGAGCTACGCCTACAAGGTGGCGGACGCGACCTATCTCCAACCCTTCGGTGATTTGAAGGTGCCGCTCACAGCGATACTGGGCTGGATTTTGCTCGCGCAGGCGCCGTCGGTCGCCTTCTGGCCAGGGGCTGCATTGATCCTCGCGGCGTCGATTATCATCTATCGTGCCGAGGCGCAGCGCCAGACGTCCGCTCTTGCCTGACCATCGCGGCGGGGATCGCCTTGCGCGACCACGCTCGCCTCAATAAAGGTACTGGCCATGAAAGAAAGTGAAGTCGCCTTTTTCCGTCCGCTGTGGATTCGCATTCTGGTCACCGGCGTTTTAGCCGTGTGGCTTGGATTTGAAGCATTGTTCACGCACGACTCTTTCTGGATGACCATCATCGGCGCGGCGCTCGCTTATTGTATCTGGCTGCTTTTCATCAATTTCCCTAAGCGCGTGCCGGAAGTCCCCCCAGATGACGAAGCCGGAACCCCCTAAGCGAAACGCGTCCATGTCCAGCGATTTTGTCCTGACGCTGAGTTGCGCCGACCGGCCTGGCATCGTCGCCGCCATCACCACGGAGCTCGCGGCACTCAACGCCAATATTGCCGAGAGCAACCAGTTCTGGGACCGCGAGACCGGTCAGTTCTTCATGCGCCTCGCTTTTGCCGCGCCTGACGGAGCGGGTCGGGAAGCGCTCGAGCGGGCCTTGCGGCCAGCGATCGAGCGGTTCGGGATGCGGACGGCGCTGGTCGATCAAAGCCGCAAGAAGAAGATCGTGGTGATGGTCTCCAAGTTCGACCACGCCCTGTTGCATCTGCTCTATCAGATCCGTGTCGGCTGGCTTGATGCCGAAGTGTCAGCGATTGTTTCAAACCATGAGCATTCGCGCGCCACGGCCGAATATGAGGGTATCCCGTTCCACCATTTACCGGTGGGCGCCGATAAGGCCGCGCACGAACGGGCCGTGCTGGCGCTGGTCAAGGACAGTGGCGCGGAGCTGGTGGTGCTGGCGCGCTACATGCAGATCCTGTCCGACAGCTTTGCGACACGGCTGTTCGGGCAGATCATCAACATCCACCATTCGTTCCTGCCCAGCTTCAAAGGCGCAAAGCCCTATCACCAGGCACATGAGCGTGGCGTCAAGATCATCGGCGCGACGGCGCATTATGTGACGCCCGATCTCGACGAGGGCCCGATCATCGAGCAGGAGACGGCGCGAGTAAATCACGCCATGAGCCCCGACGATCTGATCGCGGCGGGTCGGGACATCGAGAGCCGAGTGCTCGCCCGCGCGGTGAAGCTCCATCTCGAAAGCCGGGTGATGCTGAACGGGCGGAAAACCGTGGTGTTCGGCTAGTCCTGCGGAAACAGCCGCCAGCGCTTCGGCCGAAAGGCGATGCGCGTTTTTTCTCCGGCGGGATGATCGAAGGGGAGATCGATCTCGACCCGGGTCGCGGCGCCACCGACTTCGAGTTCCACGCGCCGGGTGCCGCCGACGCGCCGTGAGGCAGCAACGACGCCCGCAAGCGAGGCGCCCTCATTGACCAGTTCAACGTCGTGCGGGCGGAAATAGAGGAGTGCCTTGCCCTTCTGGGCCCCGGGCGCCGGCAACCCGATGGCCCGCCCGCCGACCCAGAGTTCGTCATTGTCGACTTCGACCGGCAAACAGCTCGACTCGCCGATGAAGCCGAAGACGAACGGATTGGCTGGCTTGTCGTAGACGTCGTCGGGCGTGCCTACCTGCTCGATCTTGCCTTGGCTCATGACCACCAGCCGGTCGGCAAGCTCCAATGCTTCCTCCTGATCGTGCGTCACAAAAACCGTGGTGTGGCCGGTCTTGTCGTGAATCTCGCGCAGCCATTTGCGGAGTTCCTTGCGCACTTGCGCGTCGAGCGCGCCGAAAGGCTCATCAAGCAACAGTACACGCGGTTCGATCGCCAGAGCGCGCGCCAGTGCCACGCGCTGGCGCTGCCCGCCGGACAGTTGTTGCGGGTAGCGCTTGTCGAGGCCCTTGAGCTGAACAAGGTCGAGCAACTCCATCGCCCGACGGCGGATTTCGGCGCGCCGTGGCCGGATCGCACGCGGCCGCACCTTGAGGCCGAAAGAGACATTTTCGAGCACCGTCATGTTGCGGAACAGCGCATAGGCCTGGAAGACGAAGCCGACATTGCGCTGCTGCACGGTTTTGGAGGATGCGTCCTCATCGCCGAAAAAGATTTGGCCGGCGGTAGGCGCTTCGAGACCGGCGATGAGCCGCAGCAAGGTCGTCTTGCCCGAGCCTGAAGGGCCAAGCAGCGCGATCAACTCTCCCGAGTTGATGCCGAGCGAAACGTCGTTGAGCGCCGGGTAGCGCGAGAATTCCTTGCGGACATTTTGAACCCGAATTTCCAACGAACGCCCCTTTACCCGTCAGTGCCGTCGCGTGGCTGCGAGTTCATCGCCGAAGCGGAACTCGAGGATGGTCTTGAAGATCAGCGTGACCAGCGCCAGCATCGCCAGCAGCGATGCTACGGCGAAAGCCGCCGAGAAATTGTACTCGTTATAGAGGATTTCGATGTCGAGCGGCATGGTCGTGGTCTTGCCGCGGATATGTCCGGAGACGACGGACACCGCACCGAACTCGCCCATGGCGCGGGCGTTGCAGAGCAGCACGCCATAGAGCAGGCCCCATTTGATATTGGGCAGTGTCACCCGCCAGAAGGTCTGCCAGCCCGAGGCGCCCAGCGAGATTGCCGCTTCCTCGTCGGTCGTCCCCTGATCCTGCATGAGCGGGATCAGTTCGCGGGCGATGAAAGGGAAGGTGACAAAGATCGTTGCGAGCACGATGCCCGGCACGGCGAAGATGATCTCGATGCCATATTGCCGCAACCACGGCCCAATGAGACCCTGGGCGCCGAACAGCAATACATAGACCATGCCCGAGACGACCGGAGAGACTGAAAAGGGCAGGTCGATCAACGTGGTCAGGAAGGCCTTGCCCGGAAACTCGTATTTGGCGATGCACCAAGCGGCAGCAACGCCAAAGACGAGATTGAGCGGCACCGCGATGGCGGCGACCAGGAGGGTCAACTGGATGGCAAGCAGTGTCTTTCTGTCGTCAAACGCCGAGAAATAGGCATCCACTCCTTTGCGGAACGCTTCGCTGAACACCAGTACGAGCGGCAAAACCAGCGTCGCCAGCATGAACAGCACGGCGATGACGATCAGCGTCGTCCTGATCCATGGGCGCTCGGTCGTGGGACGCGTATGGGCATAGGGCGCGATCGGCCGGCGGCTGTCATAGACGACGTCATCCTGCTCATACATCGCCAAACCGCCTCCGGCTCCAGGCCTGGATCAGATTGATGATGAAGAGCATGGCGAACGAAATGACCAACATAATTGCCGCAATAACCGCGGCGCCAGCGACGTCGAATTCCTCGAGCTTGATGACGATCAGTACGGGCGCGATCTCGGAGATGTTGGGGAGATTGCCGGCAATGAAGATCACCGAGCCGTACTCGCCGACCGCGCGGGCGAAAGCCAGCGAGAAGCCGGTCAGGATGGCCGGCGTCATGCGCGGCAAGATGATACGCGTGATGGTCTGGAGGCGATTGGCGCCGAGCGTCGCAGCTGCTTCCTCGAGTTCGGCCTCGAACTCCTCGAGCACCGGCTGCACCGTTCGCACGACAAAGGGCAGACCGATGAAAATGAGGGCGATGATGATGCCTGTGGGTGTGTAGGCAATCTTCCACCCAAGGTGCAGGGGACCATTGGCGGATACCAGCCAGCCGACCCATCCCTTGGGCGCATAGAGTGTCGAAAGCGCAATTCCGGCGACGGCGGTCGGCAGGGCAAATGGGAGATCGACGATGGCATCGAGAATGCGGCGCCCTGGAAATTTGTAGCGGACGAGAACCCAGGCGACGATCAGTCCGAAAACTACGTTGACCAATGCCGCAATGAAGGACGCCCCGAAGCTGACCTTCAATGCATTGATGGTGCGGGCTGCGGTCGCGATCTTGACGATCTGCTCGGGCGATAGTGAGGCCGCCTTGAACAGCAGTCCGGCGATCGGGATCAATACGAGCAGGCTCAGATAGGTGATCGTGTAGCCAAAGCTCAGACCAAATCCGGGAATGACGCTGGGCTTAACAAAACTCCACCCCGCTCGCGCGGGGTGGGCTTGTGGGACCGCAATGGCGGTCGGACTATTGCGCGGGTGCGGTGTAGATTTGATCAAAGATTCCGCCATCCCCGAAGTGCTTGGGCTGCGCTTTGCTCCAGCCCCCAAAAAGCGGATCATCAATAGAGATCAGATCGATCTTTGGGAAGGCCGCGACAAGCGCCTGGTCGGTCACCAGATCGGGCTGGCTTGGCCGATAATGGTTGGCAGCGGCCAGAGTCTGGCCTTCGGCGGAATAGAGATATTCGATGTAAGCCTTGGCGAGGTCGGCCGTACCATGGGCCTCGACATTCTTGTCGACAATCGCCACCGGCGGTTCGGCGAGAATGGATGAGGGCGGGTAGACCACATCGAAATTGTCGGCCCCGAACTCATCGAGCACGAGATAAGCCTCGTTTTCCCAGGCGAGCAGCACGTCGCCCAGTTCCTTTTGCGCGAAGGTCACGGTCGAACCGCGAGCCCCGGTGTCGAGAACTGGAACGTGGCTATAGAGCTGCTTGATGAAATCGATGTTCTTGGTTTCGTCGCCACCGAGATTCTTGTTTGCCCATGCCCACGCGGCGAGGTAATTCCATCTCGCGCCGCCGGAGGTTTTGGGATTGGGCGTGATCACCTCAACGCCATCCTTGATGAGGTCGCCCCAGTCATTGATCGCTTTGGGATTGCCCTTGCGCACAAGGAAAACAATGGTCGAGGTGTAGGGTGTCGAGTTGTTGGGGAACTCGCTGCGCCAATTGGGATCGATCAGCCCGGATTTTGTCGCGATGGCATTGATGTCGCCCTCAAGCGCCAGCGTCACCACGTCGGCCCCCAGGCCATCGATCACCGCCTGGGCCTGCTTGCCCGAGCCGCCATGGCTCTGCTCGATCGTGACGGTGTTGCCCGTAGTGTCCGCCCAGTGCTTGGCGAAGGCGACGTTGAACTGCTCATAAAGCTCACGCGTCGGGTCGTAGCTGACGTTCAGGAGGTTTTGGTCGGCCGCGCGTGCGGTCACCACTCCGGCGAGGCCGACGGCGGCGGCAAGCGCCCCGTAGGCCAAAATTCTTGCAGTGCTCTTCATTGTTGCCTCCAGCATCTAACCTCACTTACTCTACCTTCTTAGTCGCCTATCTCAAGGCTGCCGGTCCTGCGGCCTTCGATGGTAAGGAAAAAGCTTTGCGCGGGGAGAATGCTTTTGGCGCATTTTCGTTCGCGCCGGTCGGCGACGGCACTCATTTGGAGAAAGCGATTGCGCGCGCAGGTCAGTCTGCAAGTTCCGGAAGGCGTTTATGCTTCACGGCATCGGCCAACGTGGTGTGATCGAGGACGTCGCGGGTGGCGAAGGTAACGCGCTGGAAGACATGACGAATTTCGCAAGTGCCTTCATCTGAACAGTCCGAGCAGCGCCGATAAGCGATCTTGCTGAGGCACGGGAGGGGCGCAATCGGCCCGTCGATAAGCCGGAGCACTTCGCCGAAGGTGATGCGGTCCGCGGGCTTCAAAAGCACATAACCGCCCAGCCGGCCGCGGCGCGACATGACGATGCCGTGGCGCTTCAGTTCGAGCAGGATCTGTTCGAGAAATTTCTTCGGAATCGCCTGCTGGCGGGAGATTTCCGAGATCATCAGCGAAGATTCCGGCGGCGCTTTGACGAGCGCCACCAGCGCCCGCAGCGCGTATTTGGCCTTTTGCGAGATCATCACGCCGTCCGAATGCCGAGTGTTCCAGTGGGGATATAGAAGATTCCCGCTGGATTGTCCTGCCCTGGTTCAGCTCTCGACTGGCTCGGGCGGGACTTCCGGATTGAAGGGCATTGCGGCGGCCGTCGCCGGCCCAGTGGGACGGCGGCGCGGGGATGGCGCGCTTTCAACGGCACTCGCGGCGTCGAGATCCGATGCGGCGACCGCCGAAGCCGGGATCTCCGACGCCGGTGCCGGGGTCTCAGGTTCGGCTGGCGGCTCCATTTCCGACGCCGAGGGCAGCGGTTCGAGCAATGCGGCAGTCTGGGCGCGAAGTTCGTCGGCGACAATCTGCGTCGCCGGTTCGAGCCTGGGCGCGGTTTCGATCGCCGGGGTGGCTTCGCGCTCGCTTTCGCCATTGACCCATCCCAGCATGCCGAGACCGATTTCACGCTCGCCCATGATCACGTGCTCGGCTCCCAGCCCGTGCAGATAGGCGACCTCTTCGTCCGCGTGAGCGCGGGCGACGATGCGCAGGGCCGGATTGATCCGATGGCATTGCTCGACGGCCTGGCCGGCCTCGAAGGCGTTGGGGATGGCGATGATGACAGCGCGTGCCGCGGCGACATTGGCCAGAGCGAGCGACTCGGGAGACGCGGCGTTGCCGACCACCACTTCGATCCCTGCCGTATGTGCGGCGGCAACACGCTTGTCGGCGTCTTCGATCAGAACGAAAGGCGTCGCGGCGCGCTTCAGGCCCTCGGCAACGACGCTACCGACACGACCATAGCCGATCAGCACCACATGGCCGGTGAGACGGGTCGGCAAATGTTCGTCTTCACGCTGCTCCGCCGTGGCGTCGACCGACGGGATCGGCGCAGGTCCGGTGAGCGCAGGCTCGATGCGATCGGTGCTGCCCGTTGCGGTAGTGGCCATTTCTACGCCGGCGGCTATCCGCGCTTCGAGACGTGGGCGCACATGTTCGGCAAGATAAAAGACCAGCGGGTTGACGATGATCGAAAGGATCGAGCCGGCAAGTATCAGGCTCTGTGCCTCGGGCGGCAGGATGCCCAAACCGATGCCAAGCGCCGCGAGGATGAAGGAGAACTCGCCGATCTGGGCGAGGCTTGCATTGATCGTCAGTGCCGCGGACACCGTCCGGCGCAGGGCGATGACCAGCAGGAAGCCGAGGATCGATTTGCCGATGACGATAATAAAAAGCGTTCCAAGCACTTCCCACGGGCGGGTGACCAGGATCGTTGGATCGAACAGCATGCCGACCGAGACGAAAAACAGCACCGCGAAGGCATCGCGGAGCGGCAGGCTCTCCTGCGCGGCGCGCTGACTGAGCTGAGATTCGCTGAGGATCATCCCGGCGAAGAAGGCGCCAAGTGCGAGGCTGACGCCGAAGAGATAGGCGGCACCCGCGGCCACGCCGAGTGCAATGGCCAGTACGGCGAGGCGGAAGAGTTCGCGGCTTCCGGTGTGAGCGGTGAAATGAAGTATGCCAGGGATAATCCGGCGGCCGACCACCAGCATGAAGCCGACGAAGGCTGCCAGCTTGACGATTGTCACGCTGAGAACGGCGAAGATGTTGAGCTCAATACCGGTCAGCCGCTCAATGAGCGTGATGAAGGGATCGTGCTGCTCGGCGGCATGACCGCCCAACACGGTAGCGAACGCCGGGATGAGCACCAGGGCGAGAACCATGGCGATGTCCTCGACGATGACCCAGCCGATGGCGATGCGACCGCGATCAGAATCGACGAGGTGCCGTTCCTGCAACGCCTTCAGTAGAACCACGGTGGACGCGACCGAGAGGGCGAGGCCGAAGATCAATCCGGCTCCGAGCGACCAGCCCATCAAATAGGCGAAGCCCATTCCCATTGCCGTGCCGCCGGCGATGCGCAGCAGCGCGCCGGGCACGGCAACCGCCTGCACGTGCAGCAAATCGTTGATCGAAAAATTGAGCCCGACGCCGAACATCAACAGGACCACGCCGATTTCGGAGAGCTCGGAGGCGATCTCGCCATTGGCGACGAAGCCGGGGGTGTAGGGGCCAATAAGAACCCCGGCGACCAAATAGCCGACCAGGGGCGGCATGCGAAACCGGTTGGCGATGGCGCCGAACACGAATGCCAGCACCAGGCCCGCAACGATCGTCGTTATCAGGGGTGCGTCATGTGGCATGGCGTTCTCCTTCGGCGGCGCGAACCCTGAATCCGGTTATGGAAGCTGGCGCGAAGATGGGGTGGTTCAAGTTTTTGCGCAAGCGCATCTCGCCGCGAAAGTGCGGCGAGACGGAGACCGGTGGTCGATTTGAGGTAGGGTGCCAGTGCGGCCGGTGGCGCTGGGAGCGCGCTAACCCTCACAGGCTGCGCAAACCAGCCGCGCTCGTGGCCCGCAACTTATGGGTCTTGGCCGGCTGGTGGAGCTGAGGGGAATCGAACCCCTGACCTTATCATTGCGAACGATACGCTCTCCCAACTGAGCTACAGCCCCGTCCGCCGGCGAGCGGTTCATAACCAAACTTGCCCGATTGGCCTAG
>JBDSEK010000182.1:0-51009 GCA_039920085.1 Devosia sp.
GTCGCATCGATGCTTTTGGGATCGGCTTTGAAGCGGGCGTAGAGATCCTCAATATAGGCGGCGTTGCCGCCATAGAGGAAGGAGGAGAGTAAGAACTGCTCGTTCTTTTCCTGTCGGGTCATTTTCGTTTTGAAGCGGGGCCTTTTACCCCGTGCTCCCTGTTGCCGGCTTTATCCCTGAGCGGGCGCCGTTTCCGCGCGCGGCGGAGTGTGACTTGGTTAGCTTAGCACGCTGTTAAAGAATTGGGCATTGCGACCATCAACTGAAAGCCTGTTCGGCTCTCACTTTCGCTTGCTTTCAGCCCTTTAGCACCTCTGCTAGGGTGGCGCCGATCCTGGCCGGCGAGCGTGACACCCTGATGCCTGCCGCCTCCATTGCCGCAATCTTGTCCTCGGCGCCGCCCTTACCCCCGGAAATTACGGCGCCGGCATGGCCCATGGTGCGACCCTTGGGGGCCGTGAGCCCCGCGATAAACCCCGCCATCGGCTTCTGACGGCCGCGTTTGGCCTCATCGATCAGGAACTGGGCCGCGTCCTCCTCGGCGGACCCGCCGATTTCACCGATCATGATGATGGATTTGGTCGTGGCATCGGCGAGGAACAATTCGAGGATATCGATGAATTCAGTGCCCTTGACCGGATCGCCGCCAATGCCGACGGCGGTCGTCTGGCCTAACCCGGCATTAGTCGTCTGAAACACCGCTTCGTAGGTCAGCGTGCCGGACCGGGAGACAATCCCGACCGAGCCCTTCTTGAAAATCGAGCCCGGCATGATGCCGATCTTGCACTCTTCGGGGGTAAGGACGCCCGGGCAATTGGGGCCGATCAGTCGCGATTTGCTGCCGCTGAGCCGCGCTTTGACCTTGACCATGTCGAGCACCGGCACGCCCTCGGTGATGGCCACGATCAGCGGAATTTCGGCCTCGATCGCCTCGATCATCGCATCCGCCGCGCCGGCGGGAGGGACGTAGATAACGGACGCATTGGCCTGGGTTTTGGCCTTGCCCTCGGCGACGGAGGCAAAGATCGGCAGATCGGTCCCGTCGACGCCCGACGACCACGTCTCTCCGCCCTTTTTCGGGTGGGTGCCGCCCACCATTTTGGTGCCGAAATAGCCGAGCGCCTGCTCGGTGTGGAAAGTCCCGGTCTTACCGGTGAGCCCCTGCACCAGGACCCGCGTATTCTTGTCGACCAGAATGGACATCTGTCTTCCTATGGCGCGGCCGGAACCGGCCCGATAAGCACGTTGAATTCGATTTCGACCACGCCGTCGCGGCGGTCGCCGATGACCATGACGCGGCCATCCGCGATCTCCCACGTGCCATAAAGATAGCCGTCTTGATCGGTCACGCTGCCGGTAAGACCGGCGATGCCGGCAAAGCCGTTGAAATCGATGGCGAGGTTGGGATCGCCGAAATCCACCCGGCAATAGCCAAGACGCTGGCTCTTATAGGTTTCGACCGAGCTCCACAGCGACACCTCTTCATAGCCCTCGAAGCTGCGATACGCCGAAAAGATCGATTTGTAGGGCCCGCCATCTTCATAGTCGCCCGGCTGCCAGCCCGCGCCGCCGGCCCGGTCATAGGCTTCCGGATCGCCGCCCGCGACATCGGTGCAGACATCGAAAAAGGCCTGCAGCATGTCGTGCGAGGGCGTCACCCAAACCGTCGGCACAGACGACAACTCTGATGAAGGTAGAGACGAAAGCTCCGATGAAGGCGGCCGCGAATTGTCCGGCGGCAGCTCGGACGAGACGGACGATAGCACGGACGACGAGTGCGAATTGTCGGGTGATGGCAGCGAGGAGGAGGGGTCGGAGGACGACCGGCTCATATCCTGGGCCAGGACGGGCGCGGTGAGCATGGCAAAACCGAGAACGAGCAGGCGAGCAATGCTGTGCAACTCTTCCTCCTTGTTTCCGCCTCAGCGGGACTTGATCGCGGCGACGATCTTCTGTGCCGCGTCATCGAGATCGTCGGCTGGAATGACGTCCAGCCCTGACGCGGAGAGGATCGCTTTGCCCTCCTTGACGTTGGTGCCCTCGAGCCGCACCACCAACGGCACCTTGAGCCCGACTTCCCTGACCGCAGCGACAACGCCTTCGGCGATCACATCGCAGCGCATGATGCCGCCGAAAATATTGACCAGGATCCCTTTGACATTGGGGTCGGCGGTGATGATCTTGAAGGCCGCCGTGACCTTTTCCTTGCTGGCGCCGCCGCCAACATCGAGAAAATTCGCCGGCTCCTCGCCATAGAGCTTGATAATGTCCATCGTCGCCATGGCGAGGCCCGCGCCATTCACCATGCAGCCGATATTTCCCTCGAGCGCCACGTAAGCGAGATCGAATTTTGAAGCCTCGATCTCCTTGGCGTCCTCTTCGCTGAGATCGCGCAGCTCGGCCAGCTCGGGGTGGCGAAACAATGCGTTGTTGTCGAAGCTGACTTTGGCATCGAGCAACCGCAAATGCCCGTCCTTGAGCACGATCAGCGGATTGACTTCGAGCAGGCTCATGTCCTTGTCGGTAAAAGCCTTGTAGAGCGTCGGAAACACGGTATCGGCGTCGGCGCGCGCTGCGCTATCGAGTTTGAGTGCCGCAGCGATTGTGTCGATATCGGCGGTAGTGACGCCCTTTGTTGAATCGATGTCCACGGTGACGATCTTTTCGGGCGTATCATGGGCGACACCTTCGATGTCCATGCCCCCTTCCGTGGAAACCACGAACGCGACGCGGCCGGTCTCGCGGTTGACCAGCAGTGAGCAATAGAGTTCGCGTGCGATGTCGGCGCCGTCCTCTATGTAGAGGCGATTGACCTGCTTGCCGGCTGCCCCGGTTTGTTTGGTCACTAGCGTGTGACCCAGCATCTCGCGCGCATTGGCAACGACATCGGCGGGCGTCTTGGCCAGACGGACGCCACCCTTGGCGTCGGCGCCCAGTTCCTTGAAGCGTCCCTTGCCGCGCCCGCCGGCATGGATCTGCGACTTGACTACGTAGAGCGGGCCGGGCAGCGATTTCGCAGCGGCCTCCGCCTCTTCCGCCTTGAAGATCGCAACGCCTGCCGCCACGGGCAAGCCGTAGCTTCTTAGCAGCGCCTTGGCCTGGTGTTCGTGGATGTTCATGGCGAGCCGATCAGTTGAGCTTGGGCGCGATCTTCTTGCAGGCTTCGATCAATGCGTTGACGGATTCGACCGACTTATCGAAGGCTTTCTGCTCGGACCCGTTGAGCGAGATTTCGACGACTCGCTCGGCGCCACCGGCGCCGATCACCACCGGCACGCCAACATAGGTGCCCTTCACGCCGTATTCGCCCTTGAGGAAAGCCGCCGCCGGTAGAACGCGCTTCTTGTCTTTGAGATAGCTCTCCGCCATCTCGATGGCAGAAGTTGCAGGTGCGTAGTAGGCCGAGCCAGTCTTCAGCAGACCGACGATCTCGGCGCCACCGTCGCGGGTGCGCTGGATGATTGCCTCGAGCCGGTCCTTGCCGAGCCAGCCCATCTTGACCAGATCGGTGAGCGGGATGCCGGCGACCGTCGAATAGCGCGCCAGCGGCACCATGGAATCGCCGTGCCCCCCCAAAACGAATGCCGTCACGTCTTCGACCGAGACCTTGAGCTCGTCGGCGACGAAATGCCGGAACCGCGCACTATCGAGCACGCCCGCCATGCCGATCACCTTGCTGGACGGTAGCCCCGAGAACTTCTGCAGCGCCCAGACCATGGCGTCGAGCGGATTGGTGATGCAGATGACAAAGGCATCGGGCGCGTATTTGGCGATGCCCGCGCCCACCTGCTCCATCACCTTGAGATTGATTTCGAGCAGATCGTCGCGGCTCATGCCAGGCTTGCGCGGCACGCCCGCGGTTACGATCACCACGTCGGCGCCGGCGATGTCCTTATATTCCGACGTGCCCTTGATGGTGGCGTTGAAGCCTTCGACCGGGGCGGACTGGGAAAGATCGAGCGCCTTGCCCTGCGGCGTGCCGTCGACAATGTCGAAAAGCACCACATCGCCCAGCTCTTTCATTGCCACCAGATGCGCCAGCGTACCGCCAATCTGTCCCGCACCGATCAACGCGATCTTCTTGCGCGCCATGAGCCCCAAACCCCTGCCGTCCGTTGGAATTGCGCCCCTATAGCCCTGCCTGCCTGGGGTGTCCAGTGAACCTTGGCAGGGGTCAGCCCGGCTTGTGGGCGGCTGCGAGATAGTCGGCCGATTGCATCTCGATCAGCCGGGAGACGGTGCGTGTAAGCTCGGCGGCATTGCGGCTCTCTCCGATAATCTGATCGAGCGGCACGGCAAAACTCGCGGCGAGTTTGATGCCGCGGTCGTAGAGCGTATCGACCAGCAACACGAAGCGCTTGGCGGCGCTTGGATTGAGTGTGCCGAACTGCGGCACGTCGTCGATC
The DNA here is from genome assembly GCA_039920085.1 of Devosia sp. Taxonomy (GTDB): domain Bacteria; phylum Pseudomonadota; class Alphaproteobacteria; order Rhizobiales; family Devosiaceae; genus Devosia_A. The sequence goes on from JBDSEK010000182.1 coordinate 4,407, forward strand.
ATCAGGGTTTCGTAGCTATGCGCAAGACGGAGATAATCCCTGGCGCCCAACGGGGATTCGCAAAGTGCGGCGAACGAGAACCGGGCGGCGCCCATGGCAGCCGCCGGCACGGCGATATCGCGGCCCAGCGATCGGAGCGTTTCAGAATGGGTTGGCGTGCCGCCGGTCAGTTTCTGCCACAGCCGATCCATCGCCGCCGTGACATCGGGGCCGGCGCCGAACCGGTAGACCTCTTCGCCCTCGAATTTGGTGCGGCGATAGTCTCTCGGGCCATCGAGTGGCACGATTTCGACGTGTGCCTTTAAGAGATCGATGAACGGCAGGAACAGCGCCCGGTTGAGCCCGTCCTTGTACAAGTCTTCGGGCGGCGTGTTTGACGTCGCGACCAGCGTCACCCCGCCGGCGAATAGCTTCTCGAACAGCCGCCCGAGCAGCATGGCATTGGTGATGTCGTTGACCTGGAACTCGTCGAGGCAGAGCAGACGCGTTGTTTCAAGAATGGGCTTGGTCACAGCCGCGATCGGGTCGCCCTTGTGGTCTTTCCGATAGTCGGTGATGGCGGCGTGGAGTTCGTCCATGAACTCATCGAAATGCACACGGCGCTTGTGCTCGACGGCGGCGGCCGAAAACAACAGGTCCATCAGCATGGTCTTGCCGCGCCCCACCGCGCTAACGAGATAGGCACCGCGCACCGGCTTAGGGCGGAAGAGCAAGCGCGGCCGCCGGTCGAGCTCGCGGGCGATGCGGTCGAGCTGCCGGGCAGCTCCGGACTGCAGGGGGTCGGATGCGATGGTGCCGCGCTGCACGAGCGCATTCAAAGCGTCGGAAACGGGTATGGCGAGGCCGGTCACTAACCAGCCAATACCCACGCAGGCATTGCCGCGAAAGCCGGAATCTGGGTTTGCCCGCCGCGAAGTGAGCCATGAGGCCCGGAATGACTTCATTGTAGAAGCCAACGCCGGGGGCGCCGGGCTCAGCCGGTCATCGAGATACCCTGGCCGCCCGACAGCGTGCCGATGAAGCGGTTGCCGCTCAGGATCAGCGTCGCGATCATGTCGCCATTTTCGTCGAACAGCTGCACCTGGCTGCCGGACAGCTGCCAGCTGGCGACAATAGCGAGCCCCTTGAGGCTGCAGGAGGGCGAATTGGCGCGGTAGCGGCTCGTGCCGGATTTGCTCGTCTGGGTCAAATTCAACTGGCACTGATTGGCGCCGGAAATCACCGTCCAGCCGCCCAGTAGCTTTTCGACCGTGAGGCCCCCGCTCAAATCGCGAGCGCCGCTATTGGGCAGCGCCCCCACCGGCTCGAGCACGTCGAACGAACCGTCGGCATTGGCCGTCTGCATGTCCCCAGCCGGAGCGCCGAGCGGATCGCCGACCTGCGCTGCATTGGGGTCGGCGCTCTGCACTTCGCCATTGGGCCCGATTGGGGGCAACGCGGTGGTCGACACATTGCCCGTTTGCACGGCGTTGAGCTGTTCGGGCTCGCCCATATTGCGCACATTGACGCCGCTCGAGGCACAGCCGGCGAGCGAAAGCCCCAGCGACGCAATGATCAGAGAGGGCGCCATCGCGCGCCGAACCAAACTCATGCCCTGCTCCGTCGCCTCGGTGCGTGGGTGGAAATCGCGTGAGCGCCTATAGCCCAAACCAATGGGGCCCTCAACCGGGACCACCCCTGCAAGTGTCCCGCAGATGCACCGGCAATGGTGGCCAAAGTAGGGGCGACTGTCAGCGCGCCGCCATTTCCTTGAGCAGATCCTCGGCCAGCACGCGCCCGTCAGCGACTTCCTCCTCCGGCAGGCGGATCGGAAACCCCTTGCCGAAAAGCGGATCGACGATCCCGGGGAGACCGCCATCTTCGAGCTCGGCGGGATGAAAGCCATAGGCCTTGAGGGCCACGATCAGCGAGCGGGCGAGCGTCGCATCGGGGACGCGGGCGATGATTTCCATCAGGGGATCGCGCTCAGCAACGGGACTCTCAAGCGACCTGCCGCTCCACCATCATCTTCTTGATCTCCGCGATCGCCTTGGCGGGATTGAGGCCCTTGGGGCAGGTCTTGCTGCAATTCATGATGGTATGGCAGCGATAAAGCTTGAACGGATCCTCGAGATTGTCGAGCCGTTCGGCCGTGGCTTCGTCGCGGCTGTCGATCAGCCAGCGATAGGCCTGCAGCAGCACCGCCGGCCCCAGATATTTCTCGCCATTCCACCAATAGGACGGGCAGGAGGTCGAGCAGCAGGCGCAAAGGATGCACTCATAGAGCCCATCGAGCGCCTCGCGCTCGGGCTTCGATTGCAGCCTCTCGGCCGGCGGATCCGCACTTACGGTCTTGAGCCAGGGCTCGATTGAGCGGTGCTGCGCGTAAAAAGTCGAAAGGTCGGGGACGAGGTCTTTCACCACCGGCAGATGCGGCAAGGGATAGACCCGGATGGCGCCTTTGATCTCATCCATCGCCTTGGTGCAGGCGAGGGTGTTGAGCCCGTCGATATTCATCGAGCAGGAACCGCAAATGCCCTCGCGGCAGGAACGGCGCAGCGTCAGCGTCGGATCGATGCTGTTTTTGATGGCGAGCAGCGCATCGAGCACCATCGGCCCGCAGGCATCGAGATCGACGAAATAGGTATCGATGCGCGGATTGGCCTCGGTATCGGGGTCGTAGCGATAAACCCTGAGTTCGCGCAGGCGAATGGCCCCGGCCGGTTTCGGCCAGACCTTGCCCGGAACCGGCTGCGACGTCTTGGGAAGAAAGAGTTCAACCATGAGGATAGGGGATGCGCCGGCTCACATATAGGTCGGTTTGCAAATCTGGTTGGATTTGAAGATGTAGTCGTCATAGGCGTCGTAGTACTGGTCGGCGAGCGCCTTGCCGCGCATCGAATCGATGACGATCGCCATGAAGTCAGTGTTGATCAGCTTGAGCGCCGCATCCGCCTTGCACGAGCAAAGCTCGGCATTGTCGGCAATGCCCATGCACACTTTGTAGAATTCGGCTTTCTGCTCGGCCGTTATCGGATCGGTGATCTTGACAGTCTTGGCTTCGGCGATCCCAACCGACAGCAGCAGCGCCGCGGCAACGACCATCAGCGTCTTCATCATCTCAGTTCCTTCCGGATCACCAGTTTCAGCCCCGACCAGATGTCGCTGACCGCCGCCACCTTTACATCGACCAGCCCGATCGGCAACACGACATCGCGGATCACATCTTCGGTGATGTCGGTTTCGACCTTGCTGGCCTTTTTCGGCCACGAGATCCAGACCGTGCCATCGCGATCAATCTGCCGCATCAGCTTTTTTGCCGACTTCTGCAAGACGGCGCGCGACGCGGTGAAGCCGTGGATCACGTCATAGCCCGGATCGCCGTCCATGAAACTATCCCAGCCCGCCTCCGCGATCTCGACGAAGTGGCGCGATTTGCGGAGGTCCTTGAGGTCGGGCGGCAGCGCGATGAAGAGAACGCGCTGGCCATCTTTGAGACCGAGCTTTTGCGGCAGCGGCGTCCCGGAATAGCCAGTGGCAACGACCGGACTCATGACTTGCGGCAGTCCACGGTTTCGCCGCCCTGTTTGGCGCGATCAGCGGCCGCGGCAAGGGCTTTGGCATGGTCGCGTTCCCGCTCGGCGCGGAAAGCGCGCGCATCCTCGATCAGCCCCATGCGGGCCAGTTCGTTCTCGTATTCGTCACACATCTGGCACATGGCGCTTAATACACCCGCGCTTTCGGGGCGATCCTCTTCAAACTGATCCCGCCTTCGCTCTCCGCAGTGAGCGGCTCGGTGTGGACCGGACGGTAACTCAGGGCGACATTGCCGGCTTCGTCGATCCGCGAAATGGTGTGCTTCCGCCAGTTGGCATCGTCACGATTGGGGAAGTCCTCCCGCGCATGCGCACCGCGGCTTTCGGTTCGGGCCTCGGCGGAAACCACAGTGGTCAGCGCGTTGGCCAGCAAATTCTCGAGCTCCAGCGTTTCGACCAGATCGCTGTTCCAGATCATCGAGCGGTCGAACACCCGGAGGTCGGACTTGGCGGCGTAGACCTCATTCATGCGGCGCACACCGCTGCCTAGCGTCTCGCCGGTGCGGAACACGGCAGCATCTTCCTGCATGGTGCGCTGCATACGCTCGCGCAGCTGCGCCGTGGGCGTGCCGCCATTGGCGTTGCGAAGCTTGTCGAAACGGGCGAGGATTTTGTCTTCACTTGCCTTGTTGACCACCGGAACGGCTTTGCCGCGATCCAGCGTCTTGCCGGCGCGCAGCGCCGCGGCGCGGCCGAACACCACCAGATCGGTCAGCGAGTTGGAGCCAAGGCGATTGGCGCCGTGCACCGAGGCACAAGCGGCCTCGCCCACCGCCATCAGGCCCGGCACGATACGGTCGGGATCGCCCTCGGCCGGGTCCAGCGCCTCGCCGTGATAATTCGTCGGGATGCCGCCCATATTGTAGTGCACCGTCGGCAGCACGGGGATCGGGTCGCGGGTGAGATCGACGCCGGCGAAAATCTTGGCACTCTCGGTGATGCCCGGCAGCCGCTCATGCAATACGGTCGGATCGAGATGGTCGAGATGGAGAAAGATGTGGTCCTTCTTAGGACCAACGCCTCTGCCTTCGCGAATCTCGAGCGTCATGCAGCGGCTCACCACGTCGCGCGAAGCCAGATCCTTGGCATTGGGCGCATAGCGTTCCATGAACCGTTCGCCCTCCGAATTGGTGAGATAGCCGCCCTCGCCCCTCGCGCCCTCCGTGATCAGCACCCCGGCGCCATAGACGCCGGTGGGATGGAACTGCACGAACTCCATATCCTGAAGCGGCAGGCCCGCCCGCGCCACCATGCCATTGCCGTCGCCGGTGCAGGTGTGGGCCGAGGTGGCGGAAAAATACGCACGGCCATAGCCCCCGGTCGCGAGGACAACGAGCTTGGCGCGGAAGCGGTGCAGCGTGCCATCGTCGAGTTTCCAGGCGACAATCCCCTGCACCGAACCATCTTCGCCCATCAGCAAATCGAGCGCAAAATATTCGATGAAGAACTGCGCGTTGTGCCGGAGCGACTGGCCGTACAGCGTGTGGAGGATTGCGTGGCCCGTGCGGTCGGCCGCGGCGCAGGTGCGCTGCACCGGCGGACCCTCGCCGAACTCGGTCATGTGCCCACCAAAGGGCCGCTGATAAATCCGGCCATCATCGGTGCGGGAGAACGGCACGCCGTAGTGCTCGAGTTCATAGACGGCGGCAGGCGCCTCGCGCGCGAGATATTCCATGGCGTCCATGTCGCCCAGCCAGTCCGACCCCTTGACGGTGTCGTACATGTGCCATTGCCAGTCGTCGGGCCCCATATTCTTGAGCGAAGCGGCGATGCCGCCCTGTGCCGCAACCGTGTGCGAACGCGTCGGAAACACCTTGGTCACGCAGGCCGTGTTAAAGCCCTGCTCGGCCATGCCAAGCGTAGCGCGAAGCCCAGCACCGCCGGCACCGACCACCACTACGTCGAACTCATGGTCGATGATGTCGTAGGCGGCCACGCCTCAGCTCCAGAATAGTATTTTAGCGACGGCGAGGATCGTCGCCAGAGCAATGAAGACCGCAAAGCAGGTGTTGGCGACACGCGCCAGACGATTGGTATTTCCTTCGTCGAGATAGTCCTCGATGATTTCATTGACGCCGATGCGCATATGGATGCTCACATTGGCAATCAGCAGCACGAGGAAAAACGCTACGAACGGGTTCTTGACCACCGCCAGCATCTCGGCCCTGTCGGCTCCGGCGAGCCGCACGACGAACCAGACGAAGAACAGCAGGAACAGCACATTCAGTCCGGCTGTGATGCGCTGCAGTATGAACTCGCGCGTGCCACCATGGCCGTAATGGGTCTTGGGGTCGGCGATGACGGCCCTGTCGATCATTTGAACCACACGAACAGCGCCCAGGCGCCAAATGTCAGCAGGATCGAAGCCGCGAGTTGCAGCCGGACGATCATTTCGCGGCCCATTGGATCGAGTGCATTGGCGCTGTCCCAAACGAAATGACGAAGCCCGCCCAGCATGTGATGGAACAGCGCCCAGGTCGCGAGGAACAGGACGATCTGCACCAGCCAGAAGCCGAAGACCGCATTGACGACAGCGAAGGGCGCGTCTCCCAGCGCCGCGGCGCCAAGCCAGACGACGATCAACAGCGTGCCGAAATAGAGCGCCAGCCCCGTGCCGCGATGGATGATCGACATCGCCATCGTCAGGGTGAAGCGGTAGACCTGCAAATGTGGTGAAAGCGGCCGGAACCGGTCTGCCATGAAGAGTCTCGCCGGCGCCGCTTGGCGGCGTTTGAAAGGTTCGAGACTTCTAGCCGCCCCACGCCAAAATCAAAAGGCGTTTGGTCGCCCCGTCCTAGACTTTCGGCGCGGCGCCTGCGGGCTGCGGCTGCAGTGCCTGAAGGCAGATCAGCAGGCTCATGACGCGCGTCGCGCGTGGCTCGGCCACGGCACAGTTGTCGGTCTTGCTCGCCTCGAGCCGGATTTTCATCGCCTGATCCTCCGCCAACGCGCCGTTCATCAGGCCACCATTGAAGACGAGCGCCGTCGCAACGATCAGCAATCCAGCGGCGATTCGCGTCATCTCGATGTCCTCAGAGCGCTCGAAGATTATGGTGAATGACCTGTAAACGCCGTGAATCGTGCGTTTGGTTCCCGTTCATCTGGCGAAATCGATCGCGCCATGGCAGGAGGCGCCCTCGCTGTGGAGGTGCCGGTGACCGATTTCCTGAGGCCCATCGCCGAAGAAACGCTGTCGAATAGTTTTGGCGTCGTGAAGCGTCACAGCTTTGAAATCCGCCGCTGGGACGGCAGCTGGCAGCGCCAGATCCGGGAAACCTATGATAGCGGCGACGGCGCCGCGGTGCTGCTTTGCGACGTCGCCGAAAAGGCGGTGATTCTCATTCGTCAGTTCCGCTATCCCGCTTTCTACCGGGGCGAAAATCCCTATCTCGTTGAAGTTTGCGCCGGCAGGCTGGATGGCGATGAGCCCGAGGCCTGCGCCCGCAAGGAGGCTGAAGAGGAGGCCGGTTACCGGCCGACGCGGCTCGAAAAGGCCTATGAGTGCTTTATGAGCCCCGGTTCGGTGACAGAGCGTCTGACGCTGTTTTTGGGCTGGATCGACCAGAATGCCAGCGTGGGCGGGGGCGGCGGGCTCGCCCATGAGGGCGAGGATATCGAAGTGGTGAGACTGCCCTTCGAGACCGCGCTGAAAATGGCCGAAGCCGGCGAAATCGCCGACGCCAAGACAATCATGCTCCTGCAATTCGCCCGGTTGCGGGGCGTTTTTGCCTAACTGGCGGGCAGCTCGAGGCTGAGAAAGCTCGCGGGCGCCGCAAAGCTAAGCCGATCGATCAGAAACGGGTCGGCTAGCAGCGTGGAGAAATCGCTGGCGTCGCCGGCGACAATCGTCGCGACGGGTGCCGGCGCGAGGGGGGCTCCCACCGCCAGCAACTGACTTGCAGGGAGGGGCAAGGCAATGATGGCGGCGGCGAGAGCGATGCTCAGAACTTTGGTGTTCACGGCTAGTCCCCTCAGGGTTTGCGGCTTCATCTCGCCGCGTTCTTGAGGAGAGGTTTAGTGGTGCACCTCGGAACCGGGCGTGAAGCCGCCGTTCATATTGGGTTTAGCCGGATCGTTCAGCGGTAATCGGCCAGTTTCTTGTCCGGGTCATAGGGCTGGTCGGCGACGATCCTGGTGACGGCCTGGCCGACCTTCATTTTCTTGCTGACCGCATCATAGGCGTAACTAGGCGAGTCATGGAGCTCCCAGCCTTCAGAAAGGGCCTTGGTGATCTTGTGACAGAAGGAGGTGTCGTCCTCCCCGCTTAGAAACCGGTAGATCTGCATGGCCCGCCTGCGGCCCCCTGCTGTTGTGTCGCGGCCTGCTTAACGCTAATCGGTGCGCCATGCACAGCTTTCCCGACCGTTTGCTGAACGGCTATCGCGCTTTCATGGATGGCCGCTACACCAATGAGCGTGAGCGCTACAGGGAGCTGGCCAAGGGCGGCCAGTCGCCCACAACAATGGTCATCGCCTGCTGCGACAGTCGCGCCGCGCCCGAGACCATTTTCGACGCCGGCCCCGGCGAATTGTTCGTCCTCCGCAACGTCGCCAATCTGGTACCCACCTTCCAGCCCGATGGCGGCCAGCACGGCACGTCCGCCGCGATCGAATTTGCAATCAACGCCATCGGGGTGAAAGATCTCGTCATTCTGGGCCATGGCCGCTGCGGCGGCATCCGCGCCGCGCTGACACCGCAGGCGCCCCTGGCCCAGGGCGACTTCATCGGCAAATGGATGGGGCTATTGGCGCCGGTGACCGCCCAGGTTGCAACCTATTCCTTCATGACTTCCACCGAGCGCGAGACGGTTCTGGAGCGCCTCTCGGTGCGCAATTCGATCAACAATCTGCGCACCTTCCCCTATGTCCGGGCACTTGAGGCCGAGGGGAAGCTCGCGCTCCACGGCGCCTGGTTCGATATTTCGACCGGGGAACTCTGGCTGATGGACAATGCGACGGGCGATTTCAGCCGGCCTGAACTGCCGGCAATCGCGACCGGCGAAGCGGGCGCTTAGCGCCTCGCCGCAAGTTCAGTGCAGTTCCGCGAAATGCGGATTGTACATGATGCCCAGCACATTGCCGAAGGGATCGACCACCGAGGCCGTGGCAAAACCGGTCTCGCCGCGCTTGGTGATGGGATCGTATTCGACCGCACCCAATTCGAGCAGGCGCGCGACGGCCGCCTCCAGGTCATCGACGTGCCAGAGGAGGATCGCGCCGCCCGGTCCCTTCTGCATCGCGGATGGCGCATAGCGGCGGTCGATAATGCCGAACTCGTCGGCATCATCGCCGATGCGGAATTCGACATAGGCCGGCGCCTCCTTGCTCGGCATCTGGAAGTAGGCTTCCGTCCCGAACAACGCCTCGTACCAGTCGCGGGCCGCCACCACATCGTCGGCCCAGAAATTTACCGTGGCCATACCGCGGAGGAAATGCTTGTTGGTCGTCATGTTGCGTTCCTTTCGTGAACTGATAGCGCGATGATGCCAACGCTGCTGGCCACCGTATTTCAAAAACCCGCAGAGATTTACGACCCGCGCGGACGGCTCGATCCGGCCGGCTTTGCCCGGCATGTACAATTCGCCACGAGACCTCCACCCGCCGACCTGCGGCTGTTCGTCGAGCACTTCTGGTCGGTCCGCTGGGACGTGGCGGAGGGGACATACGAATCGGCCGAGGTGATGCACCGGCCCTATGTCGACGTGTTCGTGTCGGCAGACCAAAGCGGTATCCAGGGCACGTTTCGCGGCAAGCGCATCTATCCCGCCAGCGGCGCCGGACGCATCGTTGGTATCCGCTTCCGCCCCGGCGGCTTCAAGGCCTTCTGGCCCGGCCGGATATCGGACCTGCAGGACCGGAACGCCACTCTAGCTGAGGGCTTTCCCGAAATCCGCGCGACATTCGCTACGGACCTTGTTGCACTGGATGACGAAGGCGCCGCACAGGAACTTGCCGATCTGCTGCGCTCCCGATCGCCGCATTTTGATGGCGACATCGATCTCATCAGCGCCATCATCGCCGCCATTGAGACCGACGATGCATTGCGTACGGTCGGCGCGGTCGGCGAAATGTTCGGGCGCAGCGAACGCTGGCTGCAGCAGTTCTTCAGCGACTACGTTGGCATCGGCCTCAAATGGCTGCTGCAGCGGCACAGGCTACTTACGGCCGCCGCACAGATTCGCGCCGAAAACGAGCCCGATTGGACCGCGATCGCCTACGACCTCGGCTACAGCAGCCAGCAGCACTTCATCACTGATTTCCGCAAAGTGCTAGGGGAGACGCCGGTGCAGTACAAGATCGGTCTGACCGCGCCGTAAATTACGCTCGCTGCGCGAACATACGCGGGCCGAACACGTTGAGCAGAAGGCCCACAAACACCAGCACGCTGCCGGCGATCTCTGGCCCGTTGATGCGCTCGCCGAGGATCAGCGCGCTCGCGCCGATCCCGACGACTGGCACCAAGAGCGTGAAGGGCGCGATCGTCGACGCGGGGTGGCGCGACAGCATCACACTCCACATGCCGTAGCCGAAGACCGTCCCCAGCCAACCCACGAACAGGATCGAGCCGATCCCCACCCAGGTGATGTTGGCGATCGCCGTCGGAACCGCGCCAGGACCTTCGATGATGATCGACAGCGCCAGCAGCGGTAGGGGCGGTACGAGGCTGGACCAGACCACAAGCCCCAGCATGTCGATCTTGCCGGCCCATTTCGTGATGAGGTTGGCGATACCCCAGCAACAGGCCGCGACGACCGTCATCAGCAATGGCACCATCACCGCTCCTTCGAGCCGGTCATAAGCGATGACCCCGATGCCGAAAAAAGCAACGCCGGCTCCAATAGCCTGCGACGCACTGATCCGTTCGCGGAGGAACACGACCGCCAGAAGGATCGAAACGAACGCCTGAACCTGGACCACAATCGAGGCGAGGCCGGCCGGCATGCCCAACTTGATCGCCGAGAACAGCAGCCCGAACTGGCCGACGCCGACAAACAGGCCGTAGGCAAGCAGCAGGCCGAGCGCAACCTTGGGGCGGCGTACCAAAAAGATCGCCGGAATCACCGCCGCCACGTAGCGCAGACCTGACATCAGCAGCGGCGAAATCTCCGCCACGCCCCAGTGCATCGCAATAAAGTTGAGGCCCCAGACGGTGACGACGGCAATGACAATGAGTATGTCGCGCGGTCGCAGGCCGCTGGCCTCGGTCATGCGTCAGGCCGCCTTGCGCGTCACCAGATTGCGCTCGATCAGCGTTTCGAGAATCTGCACGGTGTTGAGTGCGGCGCCCTTGCGCAAATTGTCCGATACCACCCAGATCGAAAGGCCGTTCTCGACCGTCACGTCCTCGCGGATGCGACTCACATAAGTATCGTATTCGCCGACCGCTTCGATCGGCGTGGCGTAGCCGCCGGGCTCGCGCTTGTCGATCACGGAGACGCCCGGCGCTTCGCGCAAGATATCGCGCGCCTCGTCCGGCGAGATCGGCTTTTCGAATTCGAGATTGACCGCCTCGGAATGGCCGACAAACACCGGCACGCGCACGCATGTGGCGGTGAGCTTGATCTTGGGGTCGAGGATCTTCTTGGTCTCAGCCACCATCTTCCACTCTTCCTTGGTGGAACCGTCTTCCATGAAGACGTCGATATGCGGGATGACGTTGAAGGCGATCTGCTTGGAGAATTTCTTCGGCGTGGGCGTATCGTTGACGAAGATGCCCTTGGTCTGCGTCCATAGTTCGTCGCGCCCTTCCTGGCCGGCGCCCGAGACGGACTGATAGGTCGCGACCACCACGCGCTTGATCGTCGCAAAATCATGCAGCGGCTTCAGCGCGACAACGAGCTGTGCCGTCGAGCAATTGGGATTGGCGATGATGTTCTTGCGATCGTTGCGCGCCATATAAGCATCGAGCACATGCGCATTGACCTCGGGCACGACCAACGGCACGTCGCCGTGATAGCGCCAGAAGGACGAATTATCGACGACGATGCAGCCGGTGGCGCCGATCTTTTCGCCATATTCCCTGGCGATTGCCGAACCAGCGCTCATCAGCGCGAAATCGACGCCCCGGAAATCGAAATTCTCGAGCGTCTGCACCTTGAGGCGCTTGTCCCCGAAGCTGATCTCCTGACCCTGCGAACGCGACGAGGCGAGCGCGATGACCTCGCTGGCCGGGAATTTCCGTTCATCGAGGATGTTGAGCATTTCGCGGCCAACAGCACCCGTGGCCCCGACGACAGCGACGCGATAACCCATTTCGACTGGTTCCTTTGACCCCATCCCCCGCGCCGGATTTCCGGCGGCTCATGCTTTTCGGCCTCTCCCCGGCGGGAGGTGGCCCGGGGAAAAGCGCTAGAGGGTTTTGCTGGTTTTGAGGTCCCGGCACAACGGGATGTCGAGCCGCAGGATATCAGCGATGTCGATCACCAGGATCGGTTCTCCGCAGACGTCGTAGCGCATGGCTCTGGCCCTTGCCGGAAAGCAATGCCCGGCTTTTACGCGGAAATGCCAAAGAGTCAATGAAACTGGGCAGGCGACGTCACACCGGATGACACGCGGCAGGTTGTGCCGCTATTGGCAGGCATGCGCAATGTTGACGTCCTGATCCTCGGTGCCGGCGCCGCCGGCATGATGGCGGCCATCGAGGCCAGCAAGCGCGGCCGCTCGGTGCTGCTGATCGACCACGCCAAGGCCCCGGGCGAGAAGATCCGCATCTCGGGTGGCGGGCGCTGCAACTTCACCAATATCCATGCCGCGGCGCGGCTGGCCGGCGAGCGGTTCACCTCGGGCAACCCGAAATTCGCCCTCTCGGCGCTGAGCCGCTACGCCCCGGAGCGTTTCATCGCTTTGGTCAAAAGCTACGGCATCGCTTTTCACGAAAAGACGCTGGGCCAGCTGTTCTGCGACGGCTCGGCCACACAGATCGTCAATCTGCTGGCCGCCGAGATGGGCAAAGGTGGAGCTAAACTCGAACTCGCGACCACCATGGAGATCGTGGAAAAGGGCGAGTCCGGCTTCCGGGTGCGGCTATCCTCCGGGGAGGTGACGGCGCAATCGCTGATCGTCGCCACCGGCGGCAAATCCATCCCCAAAATGGGAGCGACAGGGTTAGGCTATCGGCTCGCCGAGCAATTCGGGCTGAAACTGACCGAGACGCGGCCGGCGCTGGTGCCACTCACCTTCGAGCCGCGCATTCTCGAACGGCTGGCGCCGCTCGCCGGGATTGCCACTGAGACCAACATATCGGCCAATGGGAGAAGCTTCCGCGAGGCGATGCTCTTTACCCATCGCGGCCTGAGCGGCCCGGCAATCCTCCAGATCTCGTCGTATTGGCGCGAGGGCGATGCGATCGCCGTGGGATTTCTGCCCGACAGCGATGTCCTGGCGCTGCTCAAGGCCGGGCGACAAACAACGCCGAGGCTGGAACTGCAAACAATTCTCTCAGCGAGCCTTCCCAAGCGGCTGGCACAGATGCTGGCCGAAGATATCGGCCTCGACGGCATGATCGGCGATGCGTCGGACAAGAAGCTCGCCGCGGCCGCCGAGCACCTCAAACACTGGACGCTGAAACCGACCGGCTCGGAAGGCTATCGCACCGCCGAGGTGACGCTGGGCGGCGTCGACACGGCCGGACTCGATTCGACGACGATGGAGGCGCGGAATGTGCCCGGCCTCTATCTCGTCGGCGAGGTGGTGGACGTGACGGGCTGGCTCGGCGGTTACAATTTCCAATGGGCCTGGGCCAGCGGCTGGGCGGCGGGCCAGATAGCCTAGCCGCGCCAGGGCGTGAGCCGCGGCAGCCTGCGCCGCACATTGGCGCGATAGCGGTCATATTCCTCGCCATAACTGGCGCTCAGCGTCGGCTCTTCATAGCTCAAAACGAACAAATGAACCGTGAGCCAGACCACTATTCCCCATGCGAGAACGATGGGGTTTCCGAACACCAGGGCTTGTCCGAGGATCAGCGAGACGACCGCGACATACATCGGGTTGCGCACGAAGCGGTACGATCCGGTCACGACCAGCATCTTGGTCGGCGCAATCGGTGCCGGCGTTCCGAGCCCTTGCAGCGCGAAACGCGCGAAGGTCTCGAACAGCAAGACCCCGCCGAGCACGAGCAGAACCGCGCCCAGCCAGCGCAGCGGCGCAAGGCCGAGCAGCGGCGACGCAAGTCGATATTGCGACATCGCCCACGGGATGAGGCCAGCAACAATTCCGGGCGCGACGAACAGGAAGAGAATGGAGCCGGCTATTGCGTCCAGGCGCGTCACGCCGGCTGCTCGGCGAAAGTGATGTGTTTATGGAAGGACGCGAGAACCGTCATTTCCATGCCACCCCAATCCGGATGCTCGAGGCCCGGCCAGTCGACCGCAAAGCGGAGAAAATCGTCGTAGAATTCCCGCGCCTTGGCTTCGTCGAAGCCGCGCAAGATCGGCACGGTCGCAATAAGGATCAGCGGCATCGCGTGACTATCCGTTGCGCCACGGCCGTGTGCAACCTTGTAGTCCCGCTCGGCTTTGGCTATGACGGACACGATTTCACTCATTGCCGAGGAGGCGCTCGTATGTTTGCAGACCGACTTCGCCTCCCCGTGATGCCGGCGCTCCACTGAGACGCCGCGCAGGCCAAGCGCCCGCGCAAATCTTCACCCGCAAGTTCCGTGTCGCCGCAAGGCGCACTCAACCTTTCCGATCTGGGACCGGCCATTTGCGCCGGAACAATTATGGCCCGTTTGAAACTCGACCTACGAGGCGATTCCTACCGCAAGGTGCTGGGCTTCGTGATGGTGCACTGGAAGCGCCAGCCGATGCGCGTCGGCTTCATTGTGCTGACCTTCCTCAGCGCGACGCTGCTCGACGTATTGACGCCGCTCTTTGCCGGCCGCTTGGTGACTTCGGTCGCCGAGGGCGGCGCAAATGCCAGGGACGCCGCGCTCGTCGCGTTCTTCGTGCTCATTGCCCTTGGGCTGGGCGCCGTGATCCTGCGCCAGTTCGGATTCTTTGCGATCATCAAATTCACCCTGAAGATGATGAGCGAGATCGCCCACGATTCCTTCCATCGCGTGCAGCGCTTTTCGACCGACTGGCATGCCAACACATTCGCCGGCTCGACCGTGCGCAAGGTGACGCGCGGCATGTGGGGGCTCGACATGCTCAACGACACGCTGCTCTTCGCCCTATTCCCCTCGCTGGTGATGTTGATCGGCACCTCGATCCTGCTCGGGCTGATCTGGCCGCTGATGGGCGGCGTCATTGCCATTGGATCGCTGCTCTATGTCGGCATCACCGTGGGCCTAGCGGTCGGCTACGTGTCGCCCGCCGCTACCCTCGCCAACGCCTGGGATACCCGCATGGGCGGCGCCCTCGCCGATGCGATCTCCTGCAACGCGGTGGTCAAAGGCTTCGGCGCCGAAGACCGCGAGGAGGAGCGGCTCGGTCATGTGGTCGGCAAATGGCGGACCCGCACCGAGCGCACCTGGCGGCGCGGTACGCTGAGCGGCGGCGCCCAGGGCATAACGCTGCTGATGCTGCGCAGCGCGATCGTCGGCGTCGCTATCCTGCTCTGGCAGCAGGGGGCGGCCGAAGCCGGCGACATTGCGCTCGTCCTCACCTCGTTCTTCGTGCTGCAGGGCTATCTGCGCGATATCGGCATGCATGTGCGCAACCTCCAGCGCTCGGTGAACGACATGGAGGAGCTGGTCGATGTGCACTATCATCCGCTCGGCGTGGAGGATCGGAAGGACGCCCGCCCCGCGACGATCGAGCAGGGCGCGGTGCGCTTCGAGGACGTGACCTTCCAGTATGGCAGCCACGCGACGCCGCTCTATGAACGCTTCAGTGTCGAGATACCGGCCGGGCAGCGCGTCGGGCTGGTCGGCCCGTCCGGATCGGGCAAGACCACCTTCGTCAAATTGATCCAGCGGCTCTACGACGTGACGGGCGGGCGCGTCACCGTGGACGGCATAGACATTCGCGACCTGACGCAGGCATCGCTGCGCGGCCAGATCGCTATCGTCCAGCAGGAGCCGGTGCTGTTCCACCGCTCGCTGGCCGAGAACATCGCCTATGCCCGGCCCGGCGCGACACGGAGCGAGATTGTCGAGGCAGCCAAGCTTGCCAGCGCCCACGAGTTCATCATCGCCTTGCCCAAAGGCTATGAGACGCTGGTGGGCGAGCGCGGGGTCAAGCTCTCGGGTGGCGAGCGCCAGCGCGTTGCCATCGCCCGCGCCTTCCTCGCCGATGCGCCGATCCTGATCCTCGATGAGGCAACGTCCTCGCTCGATTCCGAATCCGAAGTGCTGATCCAGAAGGCAATGGAGCGGCTGATGGTCGGCCGCACGACTATTATCATCGCGCACCGGCTATCGACGGTGCGGGCCCTCGACCGCCTGCTGGTCTTCGACAAGGGCCACATCGTCGAGCAAGGCCGGCACGAAGAGCTTGTACGGCTTAAGGGCGGCATTTATCGCCGGCTGTTCGAGCGGCAGGCGCTGGAGTTGACCAAGGGGCTCGCCATCGCATGAGTCTGCCGCTCTCCATCCTCGATCTGGCGCCGGTTCCTGAGGGCACCAGCAGCGCGGCCCTGCGCGCCATTGTCGACCTCGCCCGGCTGGGCGACGAATTGGGCTTCACTCGGCTCTGGTACGCTGAACACCACGGCATACCCTCGATCGCTTCCTCCTCGCCCGAGGTGCTGATCGCCACCGCCGCGGCCAATACACAGCGCATTCGTCTCGGTTCGGGCGGCGTCATGCTGCCCAACCATGTGCCGCTGCGCGTCGTCGAAACCTATCGCACGCTCAACGGCCTGCATCCCGGCCGCATCGATCTGGGCATTGGCCGGGCCGGCGGCAGTGACGGACGGACGCTGAGCGCCTTGCGCTCGACCGACGGCAACTATTTCCCGCAGGAAATGTCGGAGCTGTTGGCGTTCGAGCAGGCGGGATTTCCCGCTGACCATCCTTTCGCGCCCATCCGCGTCGTGCCCGAGAATGTGGCCCTGCCGCCGATCTTCATTCTCGGTTCCTCCGGCGCCAGCGCGGCTGCGGCGGGAGAACTTGGCCTCGGCTATTCCTTCGCGGCCCATTTTAGCGCCGCCCCGCCCGGCCCGGCCTTCACGGCCTATCGCGAAGCCTTCCAGCCCTCGGCGCAATTTCCCAAGCCACACGCCATTCTAGCCGTCTCGGCGTTGCTCGCACCGACCGCTGCAGAAGCGCGCCACCTTTCGATCTCGCAGGCGGTGAGCTGGGCGCTGTTTCACTCCGGCGAGGAACGTAAACTGCTTTCCCCCGAAGAGGCAGCGGCACGCCAATTGTCGCCCCAGCAACAGGCGATCATCGACAAGCAGAGCAAGCTCTGGATTGTCGGCGACCCCGCCGAAGTCAGGAGCGAAATCGAGCGTCAGGCGGACGCCGCGGGCGCCGACGAGGTGATGATGATCACCACCCTCTGGAGCCACGAACTCCGGCTGCGCTCCTACCGGCTGCTGGCTGAGGCGTTCAGCCTTCAGCCGGCCTGAACTTGCCGCCACGCCGCGATGATGGCGTCGGCGCTCATCTCGATATCGGCTTCGCTGGTCGGCGCCGAAATCACCGACAGCCGCATCGCCCAATCGTCGCGCCATTGCGCGCCGCCGGCGAACAGCACGCCGCCGGCCTGCACGCGCGCAATCACCGCCTCGGTACTTGCCCTGCGTGACGCGGCATCGCCTTCGCCGAAACTGACGATCACCTGATTGAGCACGACGTCGTTGAGGATGCGGATCCCTGGCTCATCGGCCAGCCGCGCGGCGAACCGGCGAGCCAAGGCGCAATGACGCTCCACCATCTGGGTGATGCCTGCGCGGCCCAGATGCCGGATCATGGCCCAGACCGGCACGCCGCGCGCCCGGCGCGAGAGCTCGGGTACATAGTTCGAGGGCACCCGGTCGCCCTGCCCGATGGCCGGCAGATAGGATGACCACTGGGTCATCGCCTTGAGCAGGATCTCCTTATCGCGGACAATGGCGAAGCCGGTATCATAGGGCGCCTGCAGCCATTTGTGGCCATCGGTCACCCAGGAATCGGCGGCCTCGATGCCCTGGGTCAGATGCTTGTGCGTCTGCGTGGCGCGGGCCCAGAGGCCGAAGGCGCCATCGACGTGCAGCCAGGCATCATGCGCCTTGGCGATGACGGCAATTTCGCCGAACGGATCGAACGCGCCGGTGTTGATCTGGCCGGCTTGGGCGACGATGATTTTTGGTCCCTCGAGCGGCGCGATGGCCGCCTCCAATGCCGCCGGGATCATGCGGCCCTGCTCATCCGTCGCAATCTTGATCACCCGCTTGTAGCCAAAACCGATCAGCTGCAGCGACGAGAACAGCGAAGAATGGGCGTCCGCGCCGATCAGCACATGCACGTTCGGCGCGCCGAACAACCCGTCCGCATCGGGGTCCCAGCCCGCCTTGAGCAAAGTACCGGTCCGTGCGGCGGCAAGGCAGACGCCGTTTGCAACAGTCGCCCCGGTGACAAAACCGATGGCGCTGCCGCGCGGCAGATCGAGCAGATCGACCAACCAGCTTTCGGCGATTTCTTCGATCGCCGCGGCGGCCGGGGTTGGCGAGTGATAGCCGGCATTCTGCCCCCAGGCGCTGACCAGCCAATCGGCCGCGACACCAACCGGATGCGATGAGCCGATCACCCAGCCGAAAAAGCGCGGACCGGTCATCGGCATCAGCCCGCCTTCCGCCATGCCGATCAGTTCGTCGAGCACGGCGTCGGGCGCCGTCCCGGTTTCGGGCAGCGGCGCGGCATAGGCGTCGCGCAACGCGTGATAGTCGCGCTGCGGCGGCCTGGTGTCGTCCGCGACCCTTTCGCGGTAGGCGATGGCCTCGTCCATCGCCCGGCCAAACAAGCCGCGCAGCGCGCTCACGCGGCACGCCGGGCGCTGAGCGCGTGCTGGAACAGCATCTTGATGTGATTGCGAGCCATCAGGATCTGCTCGGGCAGGATCGATGGATCGTCGAGCGCGCGTCCCATGACGATACCGCCATCGACGGCGCAGTAGATCATCCGCGCCAGCCGCCCGATCTCATCATCATCGAGACCGCCATAGACCGCGGCCGCGGCAGCGATGCGCTGCCGCATGAATTCGTTCCAGTGTCGTACCGTCTCGACCATCAACGCGACCACCTGCCGGTCGAACAGCCGCTCCTGATAGGTGATCGATGCGATGAGGCAGCCTGGATGGCCATTGGGCAGATCCGCCATTGTCTCAGCGAGGAGCTTCAGCCCGATCAGCAACGATTGCAGTGGGTCGCCATCGGCCAGCATTTCGGCGCGGCCGAACACGCTCTCGAAAATGCGGCGATGCTCCTCGTCGTAGCGGACAATCATCGAGCGGGCGAGTTCGTTCTTGTCGCGGAAATGATAGAAGAAGCCAGATTTGGTGATGCCGGCTTCCGCGATGATCTCTTCGATCGATGTCGCGCCAAAGCCCTTGGCCAGAACCGACGCCTCGGCGATTGCCAATAGCCTTTCGCGGGTCTCTTCACCCTTGCGCATCGTCTCACTCCTGAACGCTTTTGCCGCACCGCCGGTATGGTTTTGCACCTGAAGGGCAGATGAACGAGCCCACAGCTGGCCGGAATCCGGGCCTCTCAGACGCCCGCCGGGACTGTACCATGTGTCGGCTAGTTTTCGAGCGTCCCCCGGCCCCATATCCGCTCCACCCAACGCCGCATTGGAGCGGTGTTTTTCAAAGGACTGAACCATGACGACGATCGACTATGACGAGATGCCCGTCAGCGGCACCGGAACCAAGACCTTCTGGCTAAAGCAGCGGATCGGCGCGCTCCTCGCCGCACTCAGCAGGCGCCGCGAGCGGCGCGCCGCCTTCGAGCGGCTCTCCGAACTCGACCCACACCTGCTGCGCGATATCGGCCTCACGCCAAAGGATCTGCGCGACGCTTTCGAGGGCCGGCGCAGCTCGGTGTTGTTCGAGCCGGTGCGCGTACCCCACGAGCGGGACTGACCGAAAATGCGGGGGAGACTGGAGCAAGGGCCGGACCAGCTGTCCGGCCCTTCCCTTCGTCGTCAGCGAGGGGCCGGACTCCGGCCTTCAGGCCCTGAGCTTGTTGAGGATCGCCGCGCCCATCGCTTCGGTCCCGATCGCTTTGCCGCCCTGCGCGATATCTCCGGTCCTGAGGCCATCGTCGAGCACCGCGGCAATTGCCGCTTCAAGCCGGTTGGCGAGTTCGATCATGCCGAACGAATAGCGCAGCGCCATGGCAAAGCTTGCCAGCATGGCGATGGGGTTGGCGACCCCCTTGCCGGCAATATCGGGGGCTGAACCATGGACGGGCTCGTAGAGCGCCTTGCGCTTGCCTGCCGCATCGGGCGCGCCGAGCGAGGCCGAGGGCAGCATGCCGAGGGAACCCGTGAGCATCGCCGCGGCATCCGACAATACGTCCCCGAACAGATTATCCGTGACCATCACGTCGAACTGCTTGGGATTGCGCACCAGCTGCATCGCCGCATTGTCGGCGAGGATGTGCTCGAACCTCACGTCCGGATAGGTCTTGGCGACAGCCTGCGCCACCTCATCCCACAAGACGCCCGATTTCATCACGTTCTTTTTGTCGGCCGAATGGACGAGCTTCCGCCGCGTCCGGGCCAGATCGAAAGCGACGCGCACGATGCGGTCGATTTCGTAGGTGTCGTAGATTTGCGTGTCGATGGCACGCTTCTGCCCATTGCCCAGATCCGTGATGGTCTTGGGCTCGCCGAAATAGACGCCGCCGGTGAGCTCGCGGACGATCAAGATGTCGAGCCCCTCGATCAGCTCCCGCTTCAGCGAAGAGGCATCGGCCAGCGCCGGATAGCAGATGGCCGGCCGCAGATTGGCGAACAGCTTAAGATCCTTGCGCAGCCGCAAGAGCCCCGCTTCCGGGCGCTTCTCGTAAGGCACCTTGTCCCATTTCGGCCCACCGACCGCGCCGAAGATGACCGCGTCCGACGCCAGCGCCTTCTGCATGTCGTCTTCAGAGATCGCCTCGCCGTGCTTGTCATAAGCCGAGCCGCCGACGAGGCCCGTTTCGGTCGTGAAGTCGGTCTTTTGCTCGGCATTGAGCCAGGCGACGAGCTTTTCGACTTCGCCCATGACTTCGACGCCGATGCCGTCGCCGGGGAGCAGGAGCAGTTTGTGAGGCATGGACACTCTCAGGATTGATGCGCGCCGATCCGCGCGGTGACCTCGATCTCGAGTTTCATCTCGGGGGTGGTGAGACCGCATACCACCATTGTGGCCGCGGGCCGGATGTCGCCGAAGATCTCGCCGGCGACCGCAACCAGCGCATCGTAATGCGCCATATCCGCGAGATAGTAGCGGACGCGCACCACGTCCTTGAGCGATGAACCCGCCTGGCCCAGCGCCTTCTCGATGGTGCCAAGCGCGTTGCGTGCTTGCGCGCCGGCATCCTCCGGCATTTTCATCACGGCGTAATCATAGCCGGTCGTCCCCGACACATAGACCATGTCCTGGTCGACCACGGCGCGCGAATAGCCGATTTTGCTCTCGAACGGCGAGCCGGAAGAAATCAGCTTGACCATCAGATCCACGGCCTCTGAGCGGCGACTTTCTGCTCATAGGCCGAAATCTCGGGCCCTTCCTTCATCGTCGCGGCGATATCGTCCAAACCCTCGAGCAAGGCTTGCTTGCGCGACGGATCGATATCAAAATGCAGCGTACCGCCATCTGGGCCTTTGATGGTTTGTGCCTCGAGATCGACCGAGATCGTCGCATTGGAGCCGCGCTCTGCATCGTCCATCAGCAGCTTCAATTGCTCGGGGGTGACGACGATCGGCAGAATGCCGTTCTTGAAACAATTATTGTAGAAGATATCGGCGAAGCTGGTCGAGATGACGCAGCGAACACCGAAATCGAGCAACGCCCACGGTGCATGCTCGCGCGACGAGCCGCAGCCGAAATTGTCGCCCGCGATGATGATCGACGCCTTGCGATAGGCCGACTTGTTGAGCACAAAATCCGGGTTCTCGCTGCCATCGTCCTTGTAGCGCATTTCCGAGAACAACGCCGATCCAAGCCCGGTCCGCTTGATGGTCTTGAGGTACTGCTTGGGGATGATCATGTCGGTGTCGATATTGATCAGCGGCATCGGCGCCGCGACCCCCGTCATTTGCGTAAACTTGTCCATGCTCGGCGACACCCTGGCGTTTCGCCGGCTTAATGGCGCAAGGCGCCGGTGAAGGCAAGCGGCACCCTCGCCAGAACCGTCTGCCTCCGCTAATGTCGCGCCGCCTGGAGGGTGCGCTCCCGCATGAAACTGCTCGTCGTCGCCGATCTACACTATGCGTTGCCGCAATTCGACTGGCTGGTTGAAGCCGCGCCCGCCTATGACGCAGTGATCATTGCCGGCGATCTGCTCGACATCAATTCATCGGTCGATATCGGGGCGCAGATCGTCGTTGTGCTCAAATATCTGAAGCGGCTGCGCGACATTACCAAAATCCTCGTCTGCTCGGGCAATCACGATCTCGACGCCGTCGGGCCGGGCGGCGAAAAACAGGCGCTCTGGATGAGTTCGGTCAAGCGCCTCTCAATCCCCGCCGATGGCGACACACTGATGCTCGGCGATACGCTGGTGACGATCTGCGCCTGGTGGGACGGACCGGCCACGCAGGCCGAGATCGCCACCGAACTCGAGCTCGCAGCGCAGCAGCGCAAGGGCCCGTGGATCTGGATTTACCACGCACCGCCGCCGGATTCGCCGGTCAGCTGGTCGGGCCAGCGCTTTTATGGCGATGCCGCGCTGATCGGCTGGATCGCCCGGCATGGTCCCGATCTGGTGATTTCCGGGCACGTGCATGAAGCGCCTTTCGCCCGCAACGGCTCATGGGTCGACAATATGAGTGGCACCTGGCTGTTCAATGGCGGCAAACAGGTCGGGCCGGTGCCGACCACCATCGCCATCGACACGGACGCCAACGAAGCCGCCTGGTTTTCGCAGGAAGGCGCTGAAAGCGTAAAGCTCAATGCGCCGCTGACCCGGCCAATCCCGCCGCTGACTGCGATGCCAGCCTGGATGCAGGGCTGAAGGCTAGAGCCGCCCGTCGTCGCTCTTGCTTGGCCCCGCCGCAACCGTCGGGCGCTGCCGTTGCACCAGAGCGTCGAGCACTTCGTCGACCATGCCCAGATGGTCCGAGCGGTCGGCGAATTGCCGCTTGAGGTCGGCAAGATAAGTCGTGGCGTCGGTGAGGCGGCGCGCCAGAATGCCCGAGACATGAAAGCTGATTTCGCGATGGCTCATCAGCAGCGAACACGCATTTTCGATTCGGAACGCCGTAACGTCCGTAACGGCGCGAACGGTTGCCGTATGCGGACCGCCGAGCAGCGCCGCGATCTCGCCGAAAATGGCCCCCGGCATGGCGATATCGGCGACCTGCGTCTTGCCGCGCAGCACCTCGACCTCGCCCACCGCCAGAATGAACATCCGGTCGGTCGGCGGCCCTTCCGCCAGCAGGATGTCGCCGGGCTTGAACTTGTCGAGCGGGAACGGATCGCAATAGGCCAGCACGCCTGCCATCGAAATGTCGTCAGCCATAATTCGCTCCGCTTGTACCGCGAGCGATCATGCACCGGGCCGCTGCAGGGTGGCAAGCCGCGAGGCGGCATGGCAGGAAGGCGCAATGACGCGGACCACGCCCGGCACGCTGCTGCTCCAAAAGCTCGGCATCGCCTTCGAGCTTCACCCTTATGACTACGACCCCGACGCGGCGCGCATCGGCCTCGCCGCAGCCGAAGCCCTCGGGATCGACCCGGCCCAGACCTTCAAGACGCTGATGGCGGAAGTGGACGGCAAACCGGTCTGCGTCGTGGTGCCCTCCGATCGCGAAGTTTCGATGAAAAAGCTGGCGAGCTGCTTTTCCGGCAAGACCGCCGCGATGCTGAAGGTGCCCGATGCCGAGCGGCTCACCGGCTACAAGGTAGGGGGTATTGGCCCGTTTGGTCAGAAGCGCAAAGTGCCTACGGCGCTCGATGAGACGGCACAATTGTATGAAGCGATCTACATCAATGCCGGGCAGCGCGGCCTGCTGCTGAGCCTGTCGCCGGCCGATGCCGTGAAAGCCGCTGAGATGCGCGTCGTCGATCTGTGCGCCTGAGACCGGGGGCTTAGCGCCGGCGGTTGAACCAGAGCAGCGTTACGACGCCGATGATCGCCACGACGCCGCCGGTCCAGGCCCAGCGATTGTCGCTCGACATGATGCTGCCGCCCACCAGATTGGTGCCCTGCAACACCCAGAAGCCGCCGATGAGAACCAGCAGAATGCCGATGATGTTTGCGGCTCTGCGCATAACACGCCTACTTTCCGGCCTTCGCCATAGCGATCGAGCCGAGGATCACCTTGTGGGCCTCGGCCACATCCCCGACATGGGAGATCTTGGCCCATTTGCCGGGCTCGAGATCCTTGTAGTGGGTGAAGAAGTGCTTCACCCGCTCGACCTGGATCGCCTGCATATCGCCGATGTCGTGGACATCGTCATACATGGCGGTGAGCTTGTGCTGCGGCACCGCGAGGATCTTTTCGTCCTCGCCCTTGTCGTCTTCCATCACCAGCACGCCGAAGGGCCGGACGCGCACCACGCAGCCGGGCACCAGCGGCCGCGAATTCATCACCAGCACGTCGAGTGGGTCGCCATCGCCGCATAGCGTATGCGGGATGAAGCCGTAATTGCCGGGATAGCGCATCGGCGTATAGAGGAAGCGATCGACGAACAGCGCGCCGGAGGCCTTGTCGATCTCATATTTGATCGGCTCCCCGCCCAGTGGCACCTCGATGATCACATTGAGGTCGTCGGGCGGATTGTTGCCGATCGGAATGGCGTCGATATTCATAGTGCTGTCTCGTCTGGCGTTCCCGCTTGTGGCCTAGCGCAAGCGGCGCTGGCAAGGCATTGTTGGGCACGACTGAAAAAGGAAGGCAGTTCATGAAACTGGCTATTGTGGCAGCTGTGATGATCGCCTTGCCCGGCGTGGCCGGCGCGGTGGAGCTGCGCTCGGATTACACCGATCTCGATATTTCCCAATGCACCAATATCCGCTCCGACGAGATGGGCGGCGTCTGGACCTGTCCCGGGCTCAAGGGCTATCCGGTGATGGTGGCGGAGGGCGACCTCAGGATGTTCGTCTCCTTCGGGCTCAACCCCGGCGCCGAGAAGGCGGCGGAGGAAACGCTGCCGCCGTTCAACCGGCTCGGCCCCAAGATCGAATGGCTGAGCGATAGCAGCGACGCCGCACTGCCGCCTGTAGCGACGATCATCCGCTGGTTCACGCAGCGCGAGACCGGCGAAGCGGAGAGCCAGGTCCTGGTCGTCACTCAGCTCAAGCCCGGTGCGGTCTGCCACATCGCCTATATCGATGCGACGGCCAATGCCGACGCCAATGCGTTGGCGCGTCAGGCCGCAGCGGAACTCGCCGGCAGTTTCGATTGCGAGATGACTATGCCGCAAATTGAAGGCGCGTTTGCCGCCTTCGACCTCGAATAGCCGGCTACTTCTTCGACATCTGGTTGCGCAGGATATTGCGCTGGCGTGACGGCACGCCGATTAGCTCGGCAATGCGCCAGACCATATTGTCTTCGAGTTCGTGGTTCTTGCTGTCGGCAAACACCACCTGCCACATCATCCGTACGATCTCGACACGCTCCTCGTCGCTGAGCTCCTTGAGCGCCGAGGTGAAGCGATAGAAATCGACCGCCTCGCTGTCGCGGCGCGTGGCCTCGGCGATGAGGCTTTCGACTTCATCCTCGCCCAGCCCGTAGAAATCCATCAGCGCCCCGCGCACCGCGCTGCGCTCCTCCGGTTTGACCGAGCCATCGACGGCGGCGAGGTGGACCAGCAAAGCGGCCACGGCTAGCCGGGGCTCAGGGGCAGGAGCAGGTGTCTCGTTGCGCGAGAACAGGCGAGACAGGGCGTCGAACATCGAAAATCTCCGGGAACCGGGCCAAGATAGGGGTCAAAAGCCGCTTCGCCAATGCCCGGATTCCGATCTGTCCGGCGCCCGAAAAGACTCAGCTTGACTCTCATACCCTGCATGATGTTCTCTATTTGTTCCATAAGGAACTCAGGAGGGCCTTCATGCAGGGCCTTTCAAAACACCAGACCCTTCAGGATCTCCGCACCCGGATCCAAGCCCTCGAAAAGCGGCCGCCGGGGCTGGAGGAAAATGCCGTGGCGGCGGGAAAGCCCGGCCTTTTCACCCTGCCCTCCGGCTTGCTGCATGAGGTTTTCACCGATCTTCTCGGCAATGCCGGGGCAGCCTTGGGTTTTTCCCTCGGGTTAGCACGGGAGCTGGTTCGGCCGGAACGGCCGGCCATCCTCTATCTGCAGCTCCTGCATGAAGCGCAGGAACTGGGAACGCCCTATGGAGCGGGCATAGCCACTTTCGGGCTCGATCCGGCCAATCTCATCTTCTGCCGGGTAGAAACACCCATCGAGCTGTTATGGGCGGCCGAGGAAGCTATCGGCTGCCCGGCCGTCGCCGCGGTACTGGTCGATGTGGGGGCTGCCTTCACCGCGCTCGATTTTACCGCTTCGCGCCGCTTTGCTCTTCGTTGCAGCGACACCGGCAGTTCGCTTTTCCTGCTCCGCTACGGGCTGGGCCGCGAGGCCAGCGCGGCGCGGCTACGCTGGCATGTCGAGCCGGTGTTGAGCGGCAAGGCGCCTTTCGATGCCCGCGCGCCCACTGAGCCGCGCTGGCAGGTCAATCTCGAGAAAGGAACGCTAGGACTGGGACGGGCTCCCGTCGATCTCATTGTGGACTGGACGCAAAATGGCTTCGAGCGGGTTGATGCCGGTGCCGGGGCAGATGGGCTTCAAGCTCCAGCGCCGCTATCTGGCGCTGCATTTGCCGCGCTGGGAGACCGATTGTCTGAGGCGAGCTGATCCCGAGCTTGCCACACTGACCCGGCCTTTTGCGCTGTGGGAAAAAAAGCGCGGCGCCATGCGGATCGTCGCCGCCGATGCACGTGCCAGTAGGCAAGGCATCTTTGTCAGCCAGAGCCTGTCGGACGCAAAAGCCATCGTGCCCGATCTCGAAGCGCGCGAGATCGACCGCGGCTTTCTCGCTTCCGCCTTCGCCGATTTTGCCAACTGGCATTCCAATGCGAGCCCGATCGTCTCGGTACTGACCGATCAGGCTCAATGGGGCGATCTCGTCCTCGACATCGAAGGGGTGAGCCATCTGTTCGGCAGCGAGGCTATAATGCTTGAAACGCTGATGGACCGCCTTGCCGAGCTCGGCTTCACCGTCAATGGCGCCATCGCCTCGACCGTCGGAGCCGCATGGGCCCTGGCAAATCATGGTGCCGCGCAAATTGTCGGCGAGGATGCACGACAGGCGCTCGCCAATCTACCGGTTGCCGCCCTCCGTCTGCATGAAGAACAGATCGCAGGGCTGAGGCATCTGGGTCTCAAAAGCATCGGTCAGCTTTATGGACGGGATCGCCGCTCGCTCCAGGCACGCTTCGGTACGTCCTTGTTGCTGAGGCTCGACCAGGCCCTGGGCTTTGTCGAGGAGCGGGTCACGCCCCGCCTGCCGCTGGTCGATCACTATGCCGAGCGCCGCTTCGCCGAACCGATCGCTTTGATGGACGATGTGCTGATGACGGCGCGCGATCTTGGCTTTCAGCTTGCCGCGCGGCTCGAGCGGGAAGGCGTCGGCGCTCAGGCCTTTCACCTTTTCCTCTATCGCGTCGACCACAAGGTCATGACGCTATCGGTCAATGCCGGCCGCGCCACGCGCGATGCCGCCCATATAGGCCGGCTCTTCGCCCATCGCGTCGACCGCCTGCAGGGCGAGTATGATGCTGGCTTCGGCATCGACATGATCCGTCTGGCGGCAAGTTCGCTTTCGCCGCTCGCGCAACACCAGATCGGGGCGTTCGAATCCGCGGATGGCGCAGCCGATCTCGATCGGCTCTATGACCGGATGGCGAGCCGGCTTGGGCCGCTTGCCGTGGTCCACAGTAAATTCGTCAACACCCATATCCCCGAGCAGGCGGTGGAGCTCGAACCTATCATCGCGCGCACCGAGGACGATCCGCAGGCGACACCTGACAGAAGCCTCAGGCGCCCCTTGCGGCTTCTGCCTGCACCCGAACCGGTTACGGTGGCCTTCGCCGAAGTCCCCGACGGGCCGCCGCCCAATATGATCTGGCGGCGCGTGCGCTACCGGTTCGTCAAGACCTCCGGACCCGAACGCATCGGTGTCGAATGGTGGTCGCTGCCCGAAGCGATGCTCGGGCCATCGGGTGGCGATAAGGCGGTCAATGACGGCAGTGGACTGACCCGCGATTATTACATCGCCGAGGATGAGAGCGGCCGGCGCTTTTGGCTATTCCGCGAAGGCTGGTATGGCGAGGGCGCATTCCCACGCTGGTTTCTGCAAGGCTTCTTCGGATGAGTGAGAACGTCGTTTCACTGCTGGAGCGGCTGAAACCACCGGCGTCTCCGGCAGGCATGCCTGCCTATGCCGAACTGGTTACCACCTCGAACTTTTCGTTTCTGCGCGGCGGCTCGTCGCCCGAAGAGCTGGTGATCGCCGCCACGGCGCTCGGCCTCAAAGGTCTTGGTCTATGTGACCGTAACAGCTTTGCCGGGGTGGTGCGCGCTCATACGGTCATGCGCGACCTCAAAAACACCTTCCCTGACTTCCGCTATCTGGTGGGCACCCGACTCGTCTTTCACGACGGCACACCCGACATCGTCGCCTATCCCACCGATCTTGCCGCTTATGGCCGGCTTTGCCGGCTGCTGACCGCCGGTAATCTCAGGGCCGGCAAGGGTTCGTGCGAACTCTATATCGAAGATCTCAAAGCGCATGCCGAAGGTCTCCTTTTCATTCTGCAGGCCGATGAAAATGCCTGGGGACCTTCCGCAGAAACCCTCCGACATCTCCGCCAGCTTGCTCCCGAGCGCGTCTGGCTGGCCGCCGCCTGCCGCTTTCACGGTAACGATCGGGCGCGCCTCCACCGGCTCGCTGACCTGGCGCGGAACAATGGCGTTCCACTGATTGCCAGCAACGATGTGCTCTATCACGAGCCGCAGCGGCGAATGATGCAGGACGTCGTCACCTGCATCCGCGAGCACCTTACCATCTTCGAGGCGGGTCGCCGGCTCGAGGCCAATGCCGAACGGCATCTCAAGGCGCCTGAGGAAATGCTGCGGCTGTTTCGCGAGTTTCCCGACGCCATCGCCGAGACTCAACGCTTCATCGCGCGCATCGATTTCTCGCTCGATGAGCTCGAATACAATTATCCCGAAGAAACCATCGGCGATGGCGAGACGGCGCAGGAGACACTGATCCGCCTCACCTGGGAAGGTGCCATCAAACGCTACCCGGAGGGCATTCCTTACAAGGTAAAGCGCGGCGTCCTGCGTGAACTCAAGCTCATCGCCAAGATGAAATACGCGGCCTATTTCCTTACCGTGCACGACATCGTCCGCTATGCCCGCCACGATCGCGGCATCCTCTGCCAGGGGCGCGGCTCGGCTGCCAATTCAATGGTCTGCTACTGCCTCGAAGTGACCGAGGTGGAGCCGGTCACGGGCAATCTCGTTTTCGGCCGGTTTCTCTCGACCGAGAGGAACGAGCCGCCCGACATCGACGTCGATTTCGAGCATGAGCGGCGCGAAGAGGTGATGCAGTACATCTATAAAAAATATGGGCGCTTCCACGCCGGGCTCACCGCAACGGTCGTTACCTATCGCTCCAAAGGGGCCATGCGCGACGTGGCCAAGGTCTTCGGGCTTTCGACCGATGTGATCGACGCCCTCAATTCTATGAGCTGGAGTTCCTATCTGCGCGAAGCCGACGACCAGAAGATCAAGGAGATCGGCTTTGATCCCAGCGATCCCACGATTGCGCGGGTTCTCGCCATATCAGGCGAGCTGATGGGCTTCCCACGCCATCTCAGCCAGCATGTGGGGGGTTTCATCCTCACCCGCGACCGGCTCGACGATCTGGTGCCTATTTCCAACGCGGCGATGGAGGACCGTACCGTCGTCGAGTGGGACAAGGCTGATATCGAATCCCTCAAATTGCTCAAGGTCGATGTGCTGGCTTTGGGGATGCTCAGCTGCGTGCGTCGCGCTTTTGACCTGATGCACATGCATTACGGTCTCGATCTCAGCCGCGACGGGCTGATGCGCGCGCAGGACGATCGCGTCTACAAGATGACGCATCGCGCCGACACGATCGGCGTGTTCCAGATCGAAAGCCGGGCGCAGATGTCGATGCTGCCGCGACTCAAGCCCAAAGAATTCTACGATCTCGTTATCGAAGTCGCGATCGTCCGGCCCGGTCCGATCCAGGGCGGCATGGTGCATCCCTATCTGCAGCGGCGAATGAAAAAGGAGCAGGTGACCTATCCTTCCCCTCAGCTTGCCGCCGTGCTCGAGCGCACCTGCGGGGTGCCATTGTTCCAGGAACAGGCAATGCAGATCGCCGTCGTCGGTGCCGGCTTTTCGCCCGGCGAAGCCGACCAACTGCGCCGCTCCATGGCGACCTTCAAGCGCACCGGCGGCGTTGGCGTCTTCCGCGACAAATTCATCAACGGCATGCTCAACAACAAATACGACAAGACTTTCGCGGAAGCCTGCTTCCGGCAGATCGAAGGCTTCGGCTCTTATGGCTTTCCCGAAAGCCACGCAGCCTCGTTCGCGCTGCTTGTCTATGTGTCGTGTTGGCTCAAATGCCACTATCCCGACGTGTTCGCCTGCGCGCTGCTCAACAGCCAACCCATGGGGTTTTACGCGCCAGCGCAGATCGTGCGCGATGCCGAGGAACATGGCGTCGAAATCCGTCGCGCCGACGTCAACAGCTCGGACTATTGGAACATTCTGGAAGATGGGTGGCGTGCCGCCGAGCATGTGTGGGATCGGCATGCGGAGATGCGCGGCGATATCCGTTCCACTAAGGCATTGCGCTTGGGATTTCACGAAATCAAAAGCTTCAAGGAGGAGCATGCGATGCGGCTGATGGCTCGGCGCGGCAGCGGCTATGGCTCTATCCGCGACCTTTGGCTGAGAACCGGCCTGCCCATCTCCGCCATCGAGGCTCTGGGCGAGGCGGATGCCTTCGGCTCGCTTGGATTGTCGCGGCGCCAGGCATTGTGGGCCGTGAAAGGCCTGGTGGGCAATGATGGAGCGGAAACACTGCCGCTGTTTATCAATTCCGCCCCGACGCCTGCCCATGAACGTGAAGACGATCTGCCGCTGCTTTCGCGCAGCGAAGATGTCATCCATGACTATAGAACGATGTCCTTTTCGTTGAAGGCGCATCCCTTGAGCTTCCTCAGACCGACACTGCGCCGGCTCGGTATCCTTAGTGCTGCCGAGCTCGGCAATGCGCGAGATGGTCAACGGGTAGAGGTCGCCGGCCTGGTCCTCGTCCGGCAGCGTCCGGGGACGGCGAGCGGGATTGTGTTTTCGACGCTCGAGGATGAGACGGGCATTGCCAATGTCGTCATCTGGAACAAGATTTTCGAGACCCACCGGCGGGTGATCCTGTCGTCGCGCCTGCTCTCGGTGCGCGGCAGGCTGCAGGTCGAGGGCCTGGTGATCCACGTCATCTCGGAAAGCTTCACCGACTACACCGACGACCTTGTGGCGCTAGCCAATGGACACAGCATCGGGGACGCTTCGCTGGCGCGCGCCGATGAGGGAAAATCCGGCACCCCCGATCCAAGGATGGTTGCGCAGGTCAAACTCGAGGAGTTGGCCGAACGGGCCGCTCGCGCCGCCTTGCCGCGCGGCCGCAATTTTCACTAGCGCGCTTCAGCCGATCAGCCCGTCGATCGCCCGGGCGAGGTCCACATCCTTGTCGGTCATTCCGCCGGCGTCATGGGTCGTCAGCGTAATCGATACCTTGTTGTAAACATTGGACCATTCCGGGTGGTGACCGGCGGTTTGCGCCAGCAGCGCCACCCGCGTCATGAACGCAAAAGCCTCCGAGAAATCCTTGAACTTGAAATCCCGCGAAATGGCGTCACCCTTTTCGTCATAGAGCCAGCCCTTAAGCGCACGAAGCCCCGCGTCACGGTCTTTGGCCGTCAATTTGCCTGCCATGCCAACTTTTCTCCCTGTGCTGATTGCCAGGATCGCATGGCATTCCGGCCCTTCCGGGGCCGGCAGGCCCAAAACCGCGTCATAAAAAGCAATTTGACCAACCCTCCGTAAACCATCGCCTCCAAATCGCGCGGCCCCTGGAAATTTCGCCCTCTTTTGCCTGCCGCCCGGTGCGGCACGAAATGCGGCATTAACCGCGCGTAGGGCATGATTTCCCGTACTTTGTGAGATTTCATGTTCGAAGCAGCACACAAGACCCTGCCGCCGGTCGACTATGTATCCATGATCCGGTCGCTTTATGCCGACCGGCGCGTGATGATGCTTGGCGCCCTGGCTTCGGCGCTGGCCGCAGGGACGGCGGCAATCGAAGCCCGCAATGTCGTGCTGCTGTGCGTCGCCATTGCCTTCGTCATCGTCGGCGTGTTGCGCAACATCGACATGCTGGCATTCACCCGGATCGAGATCGCCGAAGACGATGTCGAGACTGCTTCGCGCTGGGAAAAGCGGGCGACGATCGGCGCCAGCGCGATCGCCGCGACCTACGGCGTGTGGAGTCTCTACAGCTTTCTTTTCGTCAACACGCCGTTCTCCGAGATGTCGAGCCTCGCCGTCTCGGTCTCGGTGCTGGTCGGCGTCGCCGGGCGCAACTTCGCCATCGACCGCCTAGTCACCATCCAGGTTGCATTAATCGGCTTTCCGCTGGCAGCCGGCATGCTGCTGGACGGCACGTTCCATACCGCGATGCTGTCGCTGGTGCTGCTGGCCTTCTTTGTCTCTATCCGAAAAGTGTCGGCCAATATCCGCGCCATCCTGATCAATGCCGTGCATCGTCGGCTCGAGGCATCGCGCCTCGCCGACGAACTCGACACGGCTCTCGCCACGATGCATCACGGGCTGTGCATGCTCGATGCCGACGGGCTGATCGCCGTCGCCAACGGGCGCGCCGAGATCGCCTTTGCCGGCTTTGTGCCCGGCAGTTGGAAGGGCCGCCCCTTCGCGGCAATGGTCGCGGCCGCCGCGAGCCGCGGCACGATCCCGCAGCGCTCGGCCGAGCAGCTGCTCGAAATTGTTAGCTCCGGTCGCAACGGCAAGATCATTCTCAAGCTCTCGGGCAATGAGTTCAGCGAAGTCACGGTGTCGTCGCGTCAGGGCAAAGTGGTCCTCCTGTTCGAGGACATCACTGAGCGCGTCCGCGCCGAAGAGCGCATCAACTTCATGGCGCATTACGATGCGCTGACTGGCCTGCCCAACCGGGGCTATTTCGGCGAGCAGGTGCAGTCCGACCTCGATCGCCGGCGCGAGTCGCGCAGCAGCGCGCCCGTCACGCTGATGATTGTCGACATTGACGATTTCAAGCACGTCAATGACACGGCGGGCCATTTGATCGGTGATCGCCTCTTGATCGAAACGGCAGAGCGGCTGAGCCGTACGCTCGGCGACAAGAGCGTTGTGGCGCGCCTGGGCGGCGATGAGTTCATCATCTATCGTGCCGGTGGCAGGGACGCCGCCGAGACCGAAGCGGACATTGAAGCCGTGCTATCAGCGTTCCGCTCACCCTTTGCCATCATGGGCGAGAGCATTTCGGCCGATGTCTCGGTGGGCGTCGTCGTCTCGCGCGAGGCCGAGGACGATCTCGACGCATTGATGACCAGGGCCGATCTCGCACTCTACAAGGCCAAGGGCAACGGCAAGGGCCAGGCGCAGATCTTCCATGACGAGATGGACACCGCCTATCGCTATCGGCAGCGGCTCAAGACCGAACTGAAACTCTGCGTTGCCAGCGGCGGGCTCAGCCTCGCCTATCAGCCGCTGATCGATCTCAAGACGCGCAAGGTCGTAGCGTGCGAAGCACTCGCGCGCTGGACGCATCCGCAGCTCGGCTCCATTCCGCCGTCGCTGTTCATCCCGATCGCCGAGGAAACCGGGTTGATTTCCGAGATCACCCGTTGGGCGCTGAAATCGGCGGCCACCGAATGCCGCAACTGGCCCGACGACATATCGGTTTCGGTCAACATCTCGGCCCGCGACTTCCGCAATGACGACGTCGAGGGCATGGTCGATGAGGCTCTGGCGTCGAGCGGCCTGCCCCCCAGTCGCCTCGAGATCGAAGTAACCGAGACGGCCCTTATCGAGGAAAAGGACGCCGCTACGACCATCCTGTCGGCATTGGGCAAGAAAGGGATCGGCATCGCGCTCGACGACTTTGGCACCGGCTATTCCTCGCTGAGCTATTTGCAGGCCCTGCCGTTCTCTAAGCTCAAGGTCGATCGCAGCTTCGTCATCGACATCGCCACCAATCCGCGCTCGCTCAAGCTGCTCTCCAACGTCGCCCAGCTCGGCAAGGACATCAATCTGACGGTGACAGCCGAAGGGGTCGAGACCGAGGAGCAACTCGCGCTGATCTCGGCGCACACCAAAGTCGACCAGATCCAGGGCTATTTGTTCGGCGTGCCGCTTTCGAGCCGGGACGTGGCGGAGTTGATCAACCGAATGGCGCAAGCGGCGCCATTCGAGCCGAAGAAGCGGCGGCATGGTTAACAGTGTTAACCGCCTGAATTTCCGTCTAATTTAGTTGAATTGGCATGCGTGCCCACAGTGCAGGGATAAGTAGGGGTAACTTCGCAATTTGAACAGGGTTAAAAAAGCGCTAGCATCATGCTGTCGCGTGCGGAGTGCAGCAATGAGTACGGACGCTTTGGACCCGGGAGCCGTGGGATCGGCGCCGATATCGCGTTTTGCTGGCAGCCTGATCGATATACTGGACCGTGTCGAATATTCGCGCGTCCGGATGGATGTCACCGACAACCCGATCTATCGCCTGCGCTACGAGGCGTACCGGCGTGAAGAGTTCGTACCGTTCAACGATGCCGGCGTTGTTGTCGATGATCTCGATGGTCGTCCAAACGCCATGTGCTTCGGTGTTCATATCGACGGCGAACTGGTCAGCTCGATCCGGCTGCATCACATCAGCAAGGAGCATCCATTCGGGCCCAGCATGAAAAGTTGTCCCGATATTATCGAGCCGCTGCTTGCGCAGGGTCAGCGCTTCATCGACCCTAGCCGCTTTACCGCCGATTACGAGGCGTCACTTGCCTATCCCGCTCTGCCGTTCCTGACTTTGCGGATTGCCGTAATGGCGACCGACTATTTCAACACCACGGGCTGCCTTGCACTGGTGCGGCGTGAGCATGCCGCTTTCTATCGTCGGGTGTTCGGAGCTGTGGAAATGAGCGAAACCCGCCCTTATCCGGGCCTGGCGTTCCCGGTGGTGCTTTACCACTCCAGCGCCGCGATCAATCTGCAGCAGATTTATGCCCGCTTTCCGTTCTTCCGCTCCACCGACGATGAACAGGAGCAGTTGTTCTCGAGCAGCGATCTCAGGGGCTTCGAGATGCCCGTGCAGACGACTTCGCGACGCGCCTACGAGCAGGCCATGGCCGGACGCATCGCCGCCGAATAGGCGGCGACGATCCGGCAAAATCTTCAGGCTTGGATGCCCTCAAGCGTGTGCGTGATTGTCGTGCGCGCCACGCGGAAAATGCACCGGCAAATGCTTGCGCGCCTGGGCGCGAGCGGATTGACGTTGCGGGCGCGCCCGGGCGGCGGCCTTGGGCAAGGGTTGGCCGATCGCCTCGGCGACGGCGTTGAGCAGCAGGCGATCGAGTTCTGTCTTGCGCATTTCGGCGTCCTCTCTGTTCGACGCATTTGGATAAGCAACGCCGACGATGCGGATCGAGTTGCCTCGAAACGCGCGAACACATCCTCGTGTTAGTTCTGAAAGTCGCCGTATTCCACTGCGAGGCGCAGTCTTGGGCGCGCATTGTCGTGCCAATCATCCGGCGCGAGCGAGACCCATAATGCCGTCATTTGCAGGCCGATTTGGCCAATTCGCCTTGCTTGTCAGTCTCGCCGTCCTCCCCTCGATTGCCGAAGCGGCCCCCGGGCGGGCGCTGAGTGTCGCCAATGTGCGCTCGGGCCCGGGCCTCAAATATCCCGTGGTAGCGACACTCGCCGACGACCAATATGTCGTCGTGACGCGCTGCCTCGCCAATTGGTGCGAGGTTCGGCGCATCGGCAAGAATGGCTGGGTCAGCCGCAAGCTGCTTTACAATCCCGACTCAGATTCGAGTTGGCGGGGCTACGAATTCGCCTTCAAGGGCGGGCCTGAGCCGGGCCGCAGTAATACGCGCTAGCAGCAGGCGCCGCTCGTCGAGAGCAGGCCTCCCCACAATCCCTAGCCTGCCAGGCAGGCGTCGCGAACCTTCAGCAGTTTTTCGCCATCGCCTTTGTTGGGCTTCAGGTCAAACCAAACCCCTCAACTCGACCTGCATTTGACCCTTGATGGAGCGCTCAGTCAGAGCATCGATATGTATCTGTGCGGATTGCGAACAACCAAAACTCCGTAAAGCGTTGCCAGCCTAACAGGATCCCCCTACCCCGATATTTTCAGGACTGCGTTCTTATGATTCGCTAGACTGATTGACACAAGAAAACCGTTTCCTCCGGTGAACGATTGAAATACTTCGAGCAAGGCGCTGCGACGGGGCAAGATTCTAAGATGGGCGCTGCCCGAC
Organism: Devosia sp.; assembly: GCA_039920085.1. Classification (GTDB taxonomy): domain Bacteria; phylum Pseudomonadota; class Alphaproteobacteria; order Rhizobiales; family Devosiaceae; genus Devosia_A. The sequence goes on from JBDSEK010000182.1 coordinate 40,676, forward strand.
GTTTCTCTATCGGCATTACCACGGCTTTCCTCATACTGACGCTTGGTCTTTCGCCGATCGGTGGAGGCCTCGTCGCCAACCTTGAAATTCTGGTGATGTTGGCTTCAGTGTTTTTGGCGCGGGGGCACCTCGCGACAGCCTGGCGCGATAGTTCCGCTCCGAAGCTGTTCGCGATTTCGTTTGTCATGATAGCAATTGCCTTCATCGCGACGGCCACGGGCCTACGCGATTTGAGGGCGATCGGGAACTTCTTACCCCTCATATTGCTCGCGCCGACGATTGCGCTACTCACCAAGGCAAGGATTCCCAAGCTCGCGCCGACGATCGCGACCGTCGCGCTGTTCGGGGTCCTGTTGGCCTTTCTCTGGGGCTCGTTCGAGGTGTTCGTCCTCCGGCAGCCCAGGGCTGAGTCCCAAAGCAACCCCATCCTCTATGCAGATCTTTCCGTGGTCATCGGGTTCATTGCGGCCGGCGGATTGCTGCTGCGGTCAAGATGGCAGGCGCTCTATGCACTGGGCCCTTTGGCGGGCCTCGGATGTGCACTCATTGCCGATACGCGCGGTGCCGTTCTGGCGGGCGTTCTAATGACGTTGGTTCTTGGAACTTTTTGGTATTTCAACCTGCGCAAGACGTCGCGTATTGGCACGTTGGCGGTGGCCCTAGTGGTTGGAGCCGTGGCCATTGGGTCAGTCGCCGGATCGCCGCGCGTATCATCGATGGCTGAGACCGTGATCGACGTGGCCGTCCGCGGGTCAGCGGATGAAAGCACGAATAATCGCTTGGAATTCTACCGGGCGGGCGTTCAATCCTTCCTGGAAGCTCCACTCGTCGGACACGGCTGGGCCCGCCGATACACGGCAGCACAAAAGTACATGCCGCCCAAGCTGCAATTGGCTGGCTATCAGCACCTTCACAGTGACCCGATGGACCTGGCATCGGCGGCGGGGATTTTGGGTCTGCTCGCCTATGCTCTGATGATAGCCACCCCCCTCATCAGCGGCTTGCGCCAGCCCGCGGGCGGTGAGGAGCGGCTGGTTTCACTCTATTGGGGCGCCACCTTGACAGCAGGTTTCGTCGTCGCGGGCCTCACCGACAGCCTGTTTTCGTCGGAGAGTACAAAGATGGCGTTCGTCAGCCTGACGGCAGTGATTGCTGCCATGGCATTGTCCTCGAGGGCGCGGAACGGCAATCATCCAATGGCCCCACCTGAAGTATCGGATGCGAGCACGTGATCCGTGCGGAAAGGGTTGCCGTTACGCCTGTTTCTTGCGAGTAGCGGACGACCAAAACAGATAATCGATCCAGTTACCGGATACGTGCAGAGATGAGCAATGTAGTTCGGGAAGCGCTGGCCGACATCATAGGCGGCTACCAGCGGCGGCGCGTCTGGATTGCCTTGGCGACCGAGGACATCTTCGATCAACATCGGCGTACAACGCTTGGGCCGCTCTGGCTGCTAGTCAATTACTTCGCCTTCGCGGCCACCTTCATCTTCATTTTCACCCCGCCCCCGCCCGACCCGCTTCACGCCATCTATATCGGCGTCGGACTGCTGGTGTGGTTCTACATCACCGACACTGTCACCCAGGCGGTTTCCCTGTTCGAGCGCGAAGAGGGGTTCATCAAAGGCACCACCCTGCCGCTCTCTGTCTACGTCATGCGGCTGACCCTGCAGAACGTTATCCGGTCGGGCTATGCATTGGTCGGCTGCATCGTCATCCTGCTGCTCGCCGGCGTGACGGTGACCAGCGCCTGGCTCTGGTCCGCGCTGGGCATCGCTCTGGTCCTCGTGGCGTCTCCCGCAGTTATCATGGTGTTCGCCCTTCTCGGCGCCTTCTTCCCCGATAGCCAGTTCATCGTCGCCAACTTGATGCGCGTCGCCATGTTTGCGAGCCCCGTCTTCTGGGGCCGGGCCGATGGTAGCCAGCTACTCAGCACGCTCTATTATTGGAACCCCTTCACCTATTTCCTCGCCATCGTTCGGGAGCCCATCGTCGATGGCACGGCCCCGCTCAGTTCGCTCGGCGTCTGCCTTGCCATCACGCTGGGCCTGTGGACCGCAGCGATCCTGCTGCTCGGCACATTCCGCCGCCGGGTGGCTCTGATCGTCTGATGGTCTCCATTCGCGCCCATGATTTGCATCTCATCTACCAAGTGCGGGAAAAGCTGACCCTGCGCCCGCGCGACAAGCGTCTGCCGCAGACCGGCGGGACCATCTCCGGCACCGGCTCGCGCCGCTTCGTCACAGCGCTCGATGGCGTCAGCTTCGAACTCGAGGCTGGCGATCGGCTTGGTCTTGTTGGCCCGAATGGCGCGGGCAAAACCACGCTGCTCAAGGTGCTTTACGGAATCTACGAACCAACCGCCGGCACCCTTGCAATCGATGGCAAGGTCGATGCGCTGTTCAACATCAATCTCGGCTTCCGCCCCGAAGCCACTGGCCGCCGCAACATCCTGTTGCGCGGACTCATCAATGGCTGGACCGAAGCCGAAATCGCCGCCCGGACCGACGAGATCATCGAGTTCTCCGAACTCGGCGAATTCATCGACCTGCCGTTCAAGAGCTATAGCCAAGGCATGGGCGCGAGGCTGGCCTTCTCGATCGCAACGACGATGGACCCAGAAATCCTGCTGATGGACGAGTGGATCGGAGCCGGGGACGCGAGTTTTCAGGCGAAGGCCACGAGACGCATGAACGAACTTGCCGAGAGGGCCGGCATCATTGTGCTCGCAAGCCACCACGATGAGTTGCTGAAGAAGACGTGTAACAAGCGGCTGGAATTGGAGCGGGGTAGGGTGAAACGAGTTGAATGAAAGTAGTCGCTTGCCAAGCCGCTAGCGCTTCCTCAATTGACCTGAGCCGGGGGACGCACCTGCTGCTACGCTTTGAATAAGGACCACGCATTTCTGAGCTTCAGACGTCGACCAAGTTACGACCGATTGTGCCCCTTGGGAAGAGCGGCCACAGAGAATATCTTCGAAGCATAGCAACCGAGGCGCGTGTAGCCGTTAGCTCCCGCGGAGAGCGACATGTCTAGTGAGGAAGATACTGAACGGTCAGCTCTTCGAAAGGTGACCATCGCGGTGCCTTATCTTCCTCCGCTGGAGGAGTTCATTCCATTCCTCGAGGATATTTGGCAGCGCAAATGGCTGACAAATGCCGGCCCTTATCATGAAAGGCTTGAGGCCGCCCTTTCGGAATATCTCGGGGTGCCGCACGTTTCGCTTTTCAACAACGGCGAGATCGCGTTGGTCGTCGCTCTTCGAGCTCTTGAACTGAGCGGCGATGTCATCACCACGCCGTTCAGCTTCGTTGGAACCAGCAGCGCGCTTCTATGGAGCGGACTTCGTCCAGTCTTCGCCGACATAGACCCAGTAACATTGAACCTTGACCCCGCTGCGACCCTGTCCTGCCTATCGCCGGAGGTGGCCGCCATTTTGCCAGTGCACTGTTATGGTCGGCCAGCAGACGTACATGCCTTTGATGCTCTCGGGAAGCGACATCAAATCCCGATTATTTACGATGGCGCTCATGCATTTGGCGTTTCGGTACATGGCCAAAGCGTGTTCTCGTTTGGAGACGCGTCGATAGTTAGTTTTCACGCAACCAAGCTATTTAACACGTTCGAGGGGGGAGCCGTCGTCTCCAGCACCGCGGAGATGAAGGCTAGTGTCGATCGCATGCGAAATTTTGGCATTGACGATGAAGTGTCCGCGTCCTCTGTGGGCATCAATGGGAAAATGTCGGAGATAAGCGCCGCATTCGGACTTCTTCAGCTTACCCACCTAAGCAGAAACTTGTCAGCGCGCGAGGTGATCGCGCGCATCTATGATCAGGAGCTTGGTCTTGTGGCGGGGATCCGCTCGATTGGCGCCATTCAAGGCAACTACTCATACTATGCCATCATGGTAGAGCCGCATTACCCACTCTCTCGCGATCAGCTATACGAAAGCATGAAATCGGTCGGGATTTTGTCGCGTCGGTACTTCTTCCCACTCATTGCTGACTTGAAACCGTACCGCGGGCTTCCTGGGGCGAGCGAATTGCCAGTCGCCAGGGGAGCGGCAGGGAAAATATTGTGCCTGCCCATCCACGCGAACATGACCGCGGCCGACGCGCGATACGTTTCGGATCATATTTCATCGCGGGGGAGGAATGGAAGCTACCGTAATAATACCAACGTTTCGTCACTCTAAGGCTCTTCTTACTCGAGCTATCGAGAGCGTCGTATCTCAAACTATCTTCAGCAGATGCCGAGTTATTGTCTCAGACGATTGCTCAGGCAGTGGCACATTTCGAGGCTTGGCTAGTGAGTATTCCCACTTAGAAAACATTGAGTTTAGAGAAAATGCTTCCAATAAGGGAATAATGCCTCACTACAGTGATCTATCAGAGCTTGTCTCGACTGAATTTACCGCGATTCTGGAGGGAGATGACTGCTGGGAGGGAGGTAGTAGGTTAGAGCGGCAGATTTCGCTGCTCCGGAGCTTTGCCAATTCCGACCTGTGCTTTGGACGTGTTCTCGTCGATCTCGTGGACAAGAAGGAGGCAATCATAAGACCAGTGGTCTCAAATTCGCTTAACCGGCTGGTCCATTTCGAAGAAATTCTAAGTGATAACTACATCGCCACCTTTTCTAACTGTACATACCGCACCGCAGCGTGGAAAAGCTCGGTGCAGGCGGCACAGGACGGCTATGATTGGCTAACAAATCTCTTGGTTATCGACAGGAACCCAGCGATTTTCTTGAACGATGTCATCACTCGGTATCATGTGACTGCGAGTGGAAGCTGGTCTGGTCTATTATCAAAGAACAAAAAAGCGAAGATTGCTCTCACACTATCCGCACTTGCAAATGCTCTTCCCCAACGTCGCCTCTACATTTCTGAAGTCATGAGAGCTCTATGAATAGGACTAGGCCTCTCGTCTCCGTTGTCGTTCCCAGCTTCAATCATGGAGCATACATATATGAGGCCATCACCTCGGTACTAAACCAGTCAGTCGAACAAATCGAGGTGGTCGTCGTCGACGATTGTTCTACTGACAATTCTCGTCAGGTAATTAGGTCGCTTTCGGATCGCCGTTTGCAAGCGCATTTCTTGGACGAGAACGTGGGAGGAGCGGCGGCGCTAAACTACGGAATAGCACAGACTTGCGCTCCGCTGATCGCCATTTGCAACTCAGATGACGTTTGGGTTCTGGACAAGCTAGAGAAGCAGCTGGCCATCATGAACGAGCTTCCTAAGGTGGGGGCATGCTTCTCTAATGTTCACTGGATCGGTCGCGATAGTAAGGGGCTGGTCATTAATCCCTACTCGGAAACATTCTCTCAACCCAATCGGTCACGAGAGGGGTGGATTAGGTTTCTGATGGAGAACGGCAATGCCCTCTGCCATCCCTCGGTTCTTATTCGGCGAGAAATTTACGAGGAGCTTGGCCTTTATAACGAGTGGCTTCGGCAGGTACCGGACCTAGAATTTTGGCTGCGCGTACTCACACGGTTTGACATATTCGTTACCCGCGAGATGCTTGTGAGCTTCCGATGGCACGGTGATAACACGAGCGGGCCAACGGAACAGGTCACGCGGAGATCAGGAAATGAACACCTCGCAGTCCTAACCAGCTTTGCGATAAATGCGCCCCGCGACCTGCTGTGGCGCTCGCTTGGGTTCTCAAGGGCCGACGCAAACCCGAGTGAAATGACGTTGGATATAGTGAACGCGCTCTTAGCCAGCGGTGGTGCCTATGCCGGCATGCTTCGTCAAGTTGCTGCGGTTCTCCTAATAGAGCTCACAGCTAGCGAGGTGGTGGGCGACCGCGCAAAGAAAATGGTATCGCCTGAGAGCTTCTGGGGCTCGCTAAGTGGTGAGCTGGGCGTAGACATGCGAGGTATTGGACCCGGGCAGCAGGTCTCCTCAACTCGAACTGCTGATCTAGTGCGAGTTGTACTAGCTCGCGTGGCATTCCGGCTAGGAGCACGATGGATTCACAACCGATAGTTGTATGGGGAGCCGGCGGACACGCACTGGTGGTCGCGGACGCTCTGGCGCTTTGTGGATCGACGGTTTCCGCCTTCCTCGTTGACACAAGCGTGCCGCTGCCGCAATCCCGCGTTGCACTGCACCCCATTGTGACAGGTATCTCCGCAATAGAGATCTACCTAACAACTATGCCGACGGGGACGCGAGCAATCGTCGCGATTGGCATGCTCGGCCGCGTGAGGACAGATCGCCGAGCGTACCTCGCCGGTTTTGGAATCGCCTCGACGTTGCTTTTCCACCCCACGGCTACAATATCGAGAAGTGCCCAGTTTGGTAGTGGCGTCCAAGTTCTTGCTGGAGCGCACGTGGGACCGTCCTGCTTTTTAGGAAACGACGTAATCGTCAATACCGGCGCTATTGTTGAGCATGACGTTCATATCGGACAGGGATGTGACATAGCGCCCGGTGCCATTATCCTGGGAGCAGCAGAGATCGGCGACAACTGTGTGATTGGCGCGGGTGCAACCATACTACCCAAGTTGTCGATCGCACCTGATACCACAATCGGCGCAGGCGCCGTTGTAGTACGGAGCATCACTAGGCCGGGTGTGTATATCGGAATTCCGGCGAGACGGCATGTGTCGCCCAGGGCACCAAATAGACCATCGCTCTATATTCACGACTGTTGCGCCGACAAAGGTTGAGGTTGCGCACTTGACCTCGCGCTATGAGTTGGTGCTGCGGCGGGGGACATACCCGCCGTAGCTGCCGACAGCGCGGATTTTTGCCGTCCCTGGCTGTGTTTGAAGTAGTAGTCCGCTGTGGCGATTGAAAAGGTCGCTCGGAGGTGGCCTAGGAGCTCAACGTGAGGCGGAAGCGCTGGACTGCACCTCTTCGCCGACTTGCCACACCTATCAAGTACGGTCGGACCCTAGCTTTGCTGGACAATCGTGACAGGTAGCCCGTGAAGAATTTGCTTAGCGTGATTGCGCGCCTTGGACGCCGGAAGGACAGAGCACTCTTGCATCGCATTCGGCCCGGCACGCCAGCTGTTATCGTCCACTTGGGAACAATGAAGACTGGATCCACCTACATACAGTCTATCCTGCAGGCCAATCGTGCCACACTTGCTAAACATGGGCTCTGTTATCCTGACGCGACCGGAGAGGTGGGTTTTGCGCATCACTCGGTTTTCACAGAGATGGCCACGTCCCATGGTATCTCTCCCTCTCTTCGCAAATACCTGGCCGAGATTGAAGCGAGCGGACTGCTGGGCCTGATCTCAAGCGAGATGTACATAGAGTTGCCTGAAGATAGTTTGCGGCTGTTGCAAAGGTCTTGCCGGAGCCAGACCATGTCGGTCCTCTACCTGCGCTCAGCTGGTGCATTTTTGGCGTCGGTCGCGCAAGAGGAAGTCAAACACGGAAAAAGCGACTTCACCAAGACACACGACGCGTTCGGCGATTACTTACGCAAAGTTGCGGCCGATCCGGCCAGCAATCCAAGGCTTCAGTTTTCTGCAATGGTCGAAAAGGCCGTCCGAGTGTTTGGTCGCGACCGACTTGCATTAGTCTCCTATGAAGTAGAGCGCGCATCGGGCCGCGACTTCGCTGTATCCTTTCTCGAGCAAGTGATCGGAGTGTCGGCTAGTGGCATCGATCTCACGACGGCCTATCCTAACGCCCGGGTTGACCTTCCCACTCAAGAATTCAATCGACTGATCAACGGAGCTGTCCGCGCCTGTGGTGAGGAACCGGATGTATGGCTTCACACCTATCTCACTGCCTCACTGACTTGGAAGTCACTTCCCTGGCTTGGCGAGATGCCAAGATATGCAATGAAGGCTGCCTTTGACCTCGAAGGCGCGCATGCGCGCGAGCGGCGCAATTTGCTGGCTAAGTACGGTGATCTGTTCCTGGGCGACGACGGTAGTTCGCTACCTGACCCGGCCCGGCCCTTGTGGATCGAGTGGTACAATATGACATTCTTCCTTCATGACAATCCTGATGCATGGAACGACGCCCTAGCCGTCGCGCGCAGGGCCATCGCATTTCGCGATGCAACACGTGCCGGACGAGCCTGGCTGAGCGTGCTTGATAGCGAAAACGCGGAGATCACCTCTGACTAGACTTACGTCCATCCAAGCCCCCTTCGCCGGGTTGCTGCGTTAGTGGTCTTGTCATGCACGCTTTCAACGCGGTCGGCGCTTTCGGCGGGGGTGCTTCTTGGGTAGCGATTGCGGCCATCGCACTGGTTCCCGATCGGTGCATGCCTAGAACGAGGATGCAAACGCGCTGTGGTGGCTCGGTGCCGGTGGCCGGAACGTCGGTCATAAATCGCGATGGTCCTCCTGGGCGCATTGCTTCTTCCCATCGTCCTACGGCTCCGCCGGGACCCCATGACCATCCATAGATAGCCGGCGCGCATGCCCGTAGGACAATACAGTCACTACGCCGGTGCGAGGCTCGTCATCGTCAATGTGTCGCAATCCCACGCAACCCTGCAAATTGGGGAGTCGAAGCTTCAACGTGCTCTGCCCATTGACCCCGCTCAAGAAAAGGCGTCCGAAGTTACAAATCCTTGCTAGGTTAGTGTATTTGGAATGCCGTCGGTACTAGTTCTCATCGCCACCTACAACGGCCTGCGGTTTCTACCTCAACAGCTGGAATCCATTCACGGGCAGTCTATCGGGCCAATTGACTTGCTCATTTCCGACGACGGGTCTCAGGACGGCACCTCCACATATCTGGCGGCATACCGCGCTCGCTGGACCCGGGGGCGCGCGGTGTTGACTAAGGGGCCGGGGCAGTTGAATCCGGCGGCGAATTTTCGGCATCTGATTCTAGGTGCATACCCCGAGGCCGACTTCGTAGCATATTCAGATCAAGACGACGTTTGGTTTCCCGAGAAGCTCGAGATCGCCACCGGGCATCTCGCAGGCGCCGAAGGCCCAGCTCTTTTTTGTTCTCGAACCGCGCTGATCGACGTCGATGGAAAGGAGATCGGCATGTCCGCCTTGCAAGCCCGCCCGCCTGCGTTTCGCAACGCGCTGGTTCAGAGTATTGCGGGGGGAAACACGATGGTGATGAACTCTGCGGCTCTGCGGCTGATGCAGGAAGCCTGTCGACGGACAAGTTTTGCGTCGCATGACTGGTGGACCTACCAAGTGGTGGCGGGTGCCGGTGGCAAGGTCATCTATTCTTCCAATCCCACCGTTTTTTATCGGCAGCACGATGAGAACGCGGTCGGGGCGAACTTGGGTTGGCGGGCGCGGTTCGTCCGCCTCAAGAGTTTAGCCAAGGGTCGCTATCGCGGCTGGAATGATCAAAATCTTGCCGCGCTGGACCTCTGCGAGGATCTGCTGACGCCTGCCTCGCGCGCAGCGAAGGAGCATTTCAAGCGGGCGCGCCGCGGTCCGTTGTGGCGTCGCATTTCGTCGCTGATCCGATCCGGGGTTTACCGGCAGGGGATCGGTGCCCACGCCATGCTCTTCGTGGCCGCGGCAATGCGGTGGCTCTAGCCAGCGTTCGCTACCTTGGCAGGTGCTTGGCCGCAACTTGTCCACGCTCCGCGCTACCACCCACCGCGGGCGTGTCCAAACAGGAGTACCCATACGGTGCGGATAAGAATGAGTGCGTCGAGATCCAGTGAGAACCGCTTGACGTAGTACAAGTCGAAGCCAAGCTTCGTCAGTTCCTCGTCGGTTGTGCGAGCATAACCCATATTGACTTGGGCCCAACCAGTGAGCCCCGGCCGCATGAGCAGCCGGCTGGCGTATCTAGGATCAACCTCCTCCGCCGCGCGAGCAATCTCAACGGTCGCCGGCCGCGGACCAATCCAGCTCATTTCGCCGCGAAGGATATTCAGAAGTTGCGGCAGTTCATCCAGCCTGAAGCGCCTCACCATCGACAGGCCAGGCACAACGACGCCTTCAGCATCCATCGTCCGAAATTTCAGGATCGTAAATGGCTGCCCGCCATAGCCGCCCCGTTGCTGGGCAAAGATGCTGTTGTTGCCCACTCTAATTCGTACATAGGCCCAGGTGGCCAAGGCCACAGGCACCGTCAGTGGGAGACTGATGATGACACCGGCAACATCGAGCCAGCGCTTGGCGCGCGCATAGAGGAGTTGGCTCGGTCTCCAGCTTACGTCGGTGACGTCAAAATGGCGGACGTCCACCTGGCCTCTTCGCCGCTCCAGGAACGAGGCGTAGGGAACGACCTCCAACTTCCGCGCATAGCACTTGATCAGAATGCCGGACCATTCCGGAGTGTGATGACTCGGCACATCGATGAGCACTCGGTCGAAGTCCCAGTTTGGGGCATCGGAAAGATGAATAATCGAGCAGCTCT
>JBDSEK010000183.1:0-52296 GCA_039920085.1 Devosia sp.
ATCCTGACCTTCATGCTGGCCGTGCAGATCGTCACCGGCATTGTGCTGGCGATGCACTACACACCGCAGGTCGATCTGGCTTTCGACTCGATCGAGTTGATCCGCCGCGATGTCAATGGCGGCCGCATCATCCAGGCGGTGCACGCTGTCGGCGCGTCGATGTTCTTTTTCGCGATGTATATCCACATCTTCCGCGGGCTCTATTTCGGCTCCTACAAGGCGCCGCGCGAAGTGCTCTGGATCCTCGGCGTCATCATTTTCCTCTTGATGATGGCCACGGCGTTCATGGGTTATGTGCTGCCCTGGGGTCAGATGAGCTATTGGGCCGCGGCGGTCATCACCAATATCTTCGCCGCCATTCCGATTGTTGGCGATCCAATCCTGCAGCTGCTGCGCGGCGGCTTTGCGGTCGACAACCCGACGCTCAACCGCTTCTTCTCGCTCCACTATCTGCTGCCCTTCGTGATCGCGGCGGTGGTGGGCCTGCACATCTGGGCACTACATGTGCCCGGCAACAACAATCCCATCGGGGTTGAGGTAAAGTCGGATCGCGACACTGTGGCGTTCCATCCATACTACACGATGAAGGATTTCTTCGCGATCGTAGTGTTCTGTATCCCGTTTGCGTGGTTCGTCTTCTTCGCACCCGACATTCTCGGGCACCCGGACAACTACATCCAGGCGAACTCGCTGGTGACGCCGCCCCATATCGTGCCGGAATGGTACTTCCTGCCGTTCTACGCCATCCTGCGCGCCATCGATTTTAACCTGCAGCTGGGCAGCTGGGTGATCGTCGACAGCAAATTGCTGGGCGTCATCTTTTTTGGCGGCTCGATTCTGATCCTCTTGTTCGTGCCATGGCTCGATACCTCGAAGGTGCGCTCGGGCACGTTCCGGCCGATGTTCAAATGGTTCTACTGGCTGTTCGTGCTGAACTTTCTGGCGCTGCTTTATTTCGGTGCGCAGAGGCCAGATGCACCGGTTGGTCCATGGACCGTCGCGGATGTCAGCAAGCTCTCGGTGGCTTATTATTTCGCCTACTTCATCGTCATCCTGCCGCTGCTCGGCCGGTTCGAGCGGCCGCGGCCGCTGCCCGCCAGCATTTCAGAGGCGGTGCTGACTCAGCCTATTTCCGTCAGCGGGGCCGACCCTGCCATGCCGACTGCACACTGAGCCGGGACCGCACCAGAACATGATCAAGCTTCCGACCATTTTCGCGGCGTCCCTATTGGCCGTCGGGTTGTTCGCCGGCCCATCCCTCTCTCAGGAGGGGCACGAAGCACCGGCGATCGAGCGCCAGCCCTGGAGCTTTGCCGGGCTGTTTGGCACCTACGACAAACATCAGTTGCAGCGCGGCTTTCAGGTCTTCCGCGAGGTGTGCTCCAGCTGCCACAGCGCTCGGCTGCTGGCTTTCCGAAATCTCGAGGAAGAGGGCGGGCCTGAATTCTCGGAAGCACAGATCAAGGCCTTGGCGGCGGAATACACTATCAATGATCCGGACGCCGAAGGCGGCACCCGCAAGGGTCTGGCGTCCGATCGCTGGCCGGGGCCGCCGCTCAGCAGGGCAGACCTCGTGGCCTCGTTCGGTAGCGTGCCGCCCGATCTGTCGGTGATGGCCAAGGCCCGCAATGTGGTCTCGCCGTTCCCGCAATGGGTCTTCAACTACTTCACGATTTATGCGGAGGCCGGGCCGGACTACATTCATGCCCTGCTCAACGGCTATCACGAGACGGTCCCCGAGGGTGCGACCGACGCCGAAGGGAAGCCATTCGTGCTGCCCGAGGGCAAATTCTACAATGACGTGTTCCCGGGTCACGCAATCGGCATGCCGCCGCCGCTGACGGAGGGTGCCGTGGCCTATGCGCAGCCCGAGGCGGGCGGCGTCGCGGTGCCGGTGACGGTCGAGCAATACTCCGAAGACGTCTCGGCGTTCTTTATGTGGGTGGCGGAACCGCATTTGGTGGCGCGCAAGGAAGCCGGGCTGCGGGTGATGCTGTTCATCCTGCTGCTGGCGGGGATCATGTACATGGTCAAGAACCGGCTGTGGTCGAAGGTTCATTGAGCCTGCGGCCAAGCCATCGTTGAAGGGCCCTTTGGGGCCCTTTTCCTTTGGCGCGACGCGTGGCAGTTTGGCGCTGTCGTTACTCAACGTCCAAGGGGCCGCCATGGCGCCGTTCCGAGCCGCTGTTACAATCGTCGGAGTTGCCGTTGCCGCCGCGCGCCATCCGATGGTTCGCGCCGCGATCAAGGCAGCGCCGCTGCTGATTACGCCGAGGATGCGCGAGATGGCGGCGGAAGCGACGCTGGAGACGGCGTTCCGCGCGGGTGCACTAGCGCGCAGGGTCGTGCGCCGCACCTGATGCTCGACCTCGCGAGCCTTATCCGCACCATCCCCGACTATCCCAAGCCGGGGATTTTGTTTCGCGACATCACGACGCTGATCGAGCACCCGCAGGGTTTTCGCGAAAGCGTCGAGCGGCTGGCGGAAATGCATCGTGGCATCGGCGTCACGCACGTAGCCGGGATCGAGGCGAGGGGCTTCATCTTCGGCGCGGGCGTCGCCATTGCGCTCGGCGTCGGGTTCGTGCCGGTGCGCAAAAAAGGCAAGCTGCCCGGCGAAACCATCGGCCAGAACTACGCACTCGAATACGGTGTCGATACCATCGAGATTCATGCCGATGTGCTGACGGACCGTCACAAGGTTCTGCTGGTCGACGATCTGGTCGCCACCGGAGGCACGGCGGTCGCCGCAACTGGCCTCCTCAGGCGAACGGGTGCCGTCGTTGAGAATGCAGGGTTCGTGATCGACCTTCCCGACCTGGGCGGAGCACAAAAGCTGCGCAACGCGGGCGTAGCTGTCAGGGCCCTAGTGGAGTTTTCCGGACACTAGGCCCAACATCGGTTTTGCACTGAAAACCGCTACTCTGGCTCAATATCGATCTTCTACTTATTGGCAATCACTCCCCGCTCGGCGATGATTCTAAGCGGAGGGGGCCGCTTCGGCGGTTGGTGTCATTTTTTCGACCACGCACCTATTGTCACGACTGGACGACATTCAGTTCGCTGACACCACCGGCGATCTCAACGATGCCTTCGATCAGGCCGTCGCCGATTTCGGTGGGCAGGGTTTCGCGATTGGCGTGATCGGTCCCGGCGTCCCGTGCGTTCAGCAGCAGCGCGGTCTGCAACGCTGGATCGACTATTACACTGAATCCGGACTCTACCGTAGTTGCGCGTTCACCAAGCGCACTTTGAGCTCGCTCATCCCCTTCACCTGGGACGAGGAAATCGCCGAGGCGGGTGAGGGTGCCTTGGCAGTTGTCTCCGCCGCGGAGGCCTTTGGCGTGAAACATGGCCTCCATGGTCCTGTGGTGACGCGAGAGGGCTTTCGTGGCGGCGTCTTCGTACAATCGGAACGAGCCGAGCTCTCCGACGAGCAGAGGCCGGCACTCATCCTGCTGTCGCTCGCCGCGCATGGGCGGCTGGAGCAGCTTGGGTCCATGAGTGTTGCCGCACAAGCGGATCTATCGCCCCGTGAGCGCGAAATCCTGATTTGGTTTGCCGAAGGTAAGTCCTGCGAGGACGTCGCCGCGATTGGCGGAATTTCGCGGGCAACGGTGATGTTTCACTACCGAAATGTGGCGGGTCGCTACGGCACGCTCAATCGTACACACACAGTGGTCGAAGCCATGCGACGCGGTGCCTTGGCCCTCAATTAGGCCTTAAGTGTCAAGCGGATCATTTCGGCCGTGTTGCGTGCCCCCAGTTTGTGCATGGCCGCGGCGCGGTGGACTTCGACCGTGCGCGGGGAGATACCGAGGCCCTGTGCAGCCTCCTTGTTGGTTTCGCCGGCTACGACGCGGCGCAGGACCTCAAGCTCACGCGGCGTCAAGCTCGACAGACCTTGCACGTTCGGTACACCATTGGCACCTTCCCCAATTCTCAGATCGGCCCGCAACTCGTCAGTAACCGCGCGAACGATTTCGGTGAATTGGAACGGCTTTACAAAAACCGATACAGCTCCGGAACGCACCGCTTTGACAACTTCGGCCGCTTCGGGATTGGTCTCTGCCAAGGCAAATATCCGCACGCCGAAGGCCAAAATGCGCAGCGCTCCTACGAGATCGGCCTCCTGCCGCACCAAGGCGAGGTCGACTAGAATGACATCCGGACGGTGCAACTCGATCAAGCGTGCCAGACCGTCGACGGTCTGGGTATGGGAGCTCATGAAGCCCTGCTCGGTGAACGCCGCTGCCAGCCGCTCGCACTCGGCCGGATCGGGGTGCAAGGCGTAAACCACGCGGTTGCGGTTGAGAAATGGACGGTAGGTTGGCGATGCGTCAGTCCCGGCCATATGGGTTATCCCTCAGCAGAACGACGACTTACCTAGTATGCTCAACTAAGGCGCGCGGGGCCGCCCTTGCGCAACTATCGAAATGACTAGGAATGGCGATCTCATGATCACAAATTCTCGATCAAGATTTTCCTAACACTTGCAAAACGAGAGAATAACGTTCTCCAGGTTCACTCAGTTCTAGCGTGGTGTACAGGCGAGGATCGGTTTGACCGGTGTGTATAGTGTCAGGGTGTTGTTACCCTCGGCATCGAAGCTCACGAGGCCGACCGTGACCCCCACCAGTGTCAGATTGCCGTCGACAAAAGTGACACCGTCTGAAGCGAGTTGCGCATTGCCTGAGCCGGACGCGGTCGAGCCGAAATTGGCCGATGCATAGCCATAACTCCCCGCAAATATGGTCAGGATGCCGGCCTTGGTGTTGTCGATGAGGGCGGTGCAGCCCCAATTGCCTTCTGCGGGACTGATCGTCTGCTGGGCAGCGACGGAAGTCATGCCACCGAGCGAGAGGGCAAATAGGCAAAGCAGTCGGCGCATCGGGTTACCCTTTCGAGGCGAGCAATTTCCCCAAAAGGGGCACGCGGGTCAACGTCATGAGGATCGCCGTGCTCCATGGCATTTTGTAGTCGCGGAGCTTGGAAAAGCCGACCAGCTCGGCGTGATAGACCACCTCGCCACGCTGGTTGCTGCCCTCAAGCGTATTGAACAGCAGGCCCCAGCCCGGGATGGAGTTGGATGCACGCTTACCGGTGACCATGAGGGTGTATGTTACGATGTCGCCCGGCCGTACCGGCGCTTTAAAGCTCATTGTGTTGACGCCCGGCGAGGGGCCGGAGACGCCGGGCTCGCGCCCAATCGCCCGCAGGCGCGCTTCTTCCGCGAAGAGGGCGTCGACCATCTTGCGATGTCCGACGACCACCGTGTGCCAGCCCGATGCGACCAAGCCACCGAAATGGCTGTGCCGGGCAGCCTCTGGGTCGAGGTGAAAATATTGCGGGTCGTAGAGGCGGCCAAAGCGGATGATTTCGGCCTCCGTGAATTCGTGATCTCCGAGGGGAAAGACTTCGTCGACGGCGATATCCTCGAACCAGCGGGTCACGGTCGTTCTCCACTGGTGGGGGGAGTGGAGGGGTCGCGCAGTTCGACCAGATTGGCGAGGCGCATGGACATTGCCGGCTCGCGGCGCTGATTGCGGATGTCGAAATCGAGCGTGACGATGCCGCGTTCGGGATGGGAGCGCGAGCGACGGAGGGCCACGATGGTGGCGGTGCCGCCGATCGAATCATCGACCATCACCGGCTTCTTCCATTTGAGGTCAGAAAAGCCGAGCCCGCCCATCGATGCTACGCGGCTCAGGAACGCATCGTCCAGCATCTTCAGCGAGAGAGCGGCGGTCTGCCAACCGCTGGCCGCGAGCCCCCCGAGCAGCGACGCTTTGGCCGCCGCCTCATCAAGGTGAAAGGGGAAGGGATCGAACTCGCGGGCGAATTCGATGATCATCGGCTTGGTCACAATCGTGCCGCCCAATTCGATCACTTCGCCCAAAGCGAGGTCCTCGAAATAGCGGCGATTTTCGGTCACGGGGTTCACCGGCGGGCTTTTAGCGCGCACCGCCGGTGAAAGCGATTGCTACTTGGCGCGCACCTCCGCGACGACCTCGCCGGACACCGGGTCGGTGACGCCAAGGCCGTTGCCGAGATCCTCGAGTAGCGGACGGATTTCATCAAGAAAGCCGATCATGGTCGGGCGCGCGGCGACGATGTCGTCGAATTTCGCCCATTTGCCGATGAAGCAATAGGTCCGATCGCCGGTCTTGATCAACGCGCCGTCGATAGCGCCCCGCATCTCGTCGTCGAAGGATTTGCGCTGGCTTGCGACGAACTGGTCCTCCATGCCTGGTTTCACCCGGAACCGAACCACATTGTAGGCAGTCATTTGCGACCTCCCTTGGCTTGTCGTTTGAGCAAGACTAGACCCGGGCGCGGCTACTAGCCAGCGCGCCCAGGGCCTAGGTGTTAAAGCGGAACAGCATCACGTCGCCATCCTTGACGACATAGTCCTTGCCCTCGTCGCGCGCCTTGCCGGCTTCCTTGGCTGGGACTTCGCCACCGAGCGTGACGTAGTCGTCATAGGCGATGGTCTGGGCACGGATGAAGCCGCGTTCGAAATCGGTGTGGATGACGCCAGCCGCCTGTGGGGCGCGGTCGCCTCTGTGGATGGTCCAGGCGCGAGCCTCTTTGGGGCCGGCGGTGAAATAGGTTTGAAGGCCCAGCAGCTGGTAGGCTTCGCGGATCAATCGATTGAGGCCGGGCTCGCCGAGCCCAAGGCTTTCGAGATATTCGGCCTGCTCGGCATCGGGGAGCTGTGCGAGCTGGCTTTCGATCTCGGCCGAAATGACGATCACGGCGGCGTTGTGCTGGCGGGCATAGGCCTCGATCTGTTTGGTCATGGCGTTGCCGGTCGCGGCCGAGGCCTCATCGACATTGCACACGTAGAGCGCCGGTTTAGAAGTCAGCAGCTGGAGCTCGCGGAACGCCTTCTCCTCGTCGGAGCTTCGCTCCACCAGCCGCGCCGATTTGCCGTCGCTCAGCAGTGCGAGCGCACGGTCGATGAGATCGAGGACGAGCTTGCTCTCCTTGTCGCCCCCCTTGGCTTTCTTCTCGACACCGTTGCGGCGCTTCTCAAGGCTTTCGAGGTCAGCGAGCATCAGTTCGGTTTCGACCACTTCGGCGTCGGCGATGGGATCGACCTTGTTGGCGACGTGGATGATGTTGGGGTCTTCGAAGCAGCGCAGCACATAAGCGATCGCGTCGCATTCGCGGATATTGGCGAGAAACTGATTGCCGAGGCCTTCGCCCTTGCTGGCGCCTTTGACGAGGCCCGCGATATCGACAAAGCTCATCCGTGCCGGAATGACCTGCGCGGATTTGGCAATGATCGCGAGCTTGTCCAGCCGAGAATCGGGAACCGCGACCTCACCGGTGTTGGGTTCGATCGTGCAGAACGGGAAGTTCGCGGCCTGCGCATTGGCGGTGCGGGTCAGCGCATTGAACAGCGTCGATTTGCCGACATTGGGCAAGCCAACAATGCCCATCTTGAAACCCATTGAACTCTCCGGAGGAAGCTTCCGCTCACATCGTGCCGGGCGGCGGGCAAGTCAACACTAGTCCGTCTTTCGTCCGAAGAGCTTCGCGAGCAGTTCGGCCATGGGCCCGGTCTTGGGCGCCTTGGGCAACGGCGCTGGGCGGGCCGCGCGGATGTGGCTCTGGGCTTTTTTGCGGGTCGGGTCGGCGGTCTCGGGCCGCTCAGGTCGGGCCGCGCCATCGCCCTGCACGGCCAATGCGAGCTTGTTCATCAGGCCGCTATCGTCGCCCTTGACGATGAGGCCGGCATTGTCGGCGAGCGTCGCAAGCAGCGGATCGAGCCACAGCCGGTCGGCCTTGCTGAAGTCTGCGAGCACGTGGCCGATGACGCGATCTTTGTGGCCGGGATGGCCGATGCCGAGCCGGATGCGGCGATAGCCCGTGCCGATGCGCGGATCGATGGAGCGGAGGCCGTTGTGACCGCCATTACCACCGCCAATCTTGACCCGCACCTTGCCCGGGACGAGATCGAGTTCGTCGTAGAGCACAGTGAGATCGGCCGGGGTCAGCTTATAGAATTGCATGGCCTGCTCGATGGCCTGGCCCGAGCGGTTCATCATGGTGAGGGGCTTTAGAACCAGAACCTTCTCGCCCTCGATCGTTCCTTCGGAGACGAGCGCGGTGAATTTTTCGCGGTAGGGCGCCAGGCCATGGCGGGCGACGATCGCGTCGGCGGCCAGAAAGCCGATATTGTGACGATTGCTGCGGAATTTGTCGCCCGTATTGCCGAGGCCGGCGATCAGGTGCATCGCGTTGCTCCTCAGGGCGAGACGACCGGGGCGGCCGAAGCCGCCCCAAAGCCGATCTTACTTCTTGTCCTTGCCGGGCGCGGCAGCGGGAGCCGCCTTGGCACCAGCGGCGGGAGCTGCCTTGGCACCAGCCGCGGGAGCTGCGCCAGCGGCAGGCGCCGCAGCGGCGGCCGCCGCCTCGGCGGCAGCGGGAGCCGCTGCCTCTTCCGACCTCAGCGCGGAGGGCGCCGCGATGGTCGCAATCGTCAGATCCGCTTCGTGGCTGCGAACTTTGGTGCCCTTGGGCAGGGTCACGGACGAAATATGGATCGAGTCGCCAATGTCCTTGCCGGTCAGATCGATGACGATCTCTTCGGGGATGGAATCGGCGAGGGTCGAGAGCTCCACCGTGTGATGGACGATGTTGAGCACGCCGCCTTTCTTGATGCCCGGGCTCTCTTCCTGATTGATGAAGTGAACCGCCACATTAACGTTCAGGCGGGTGTGGGCGCCGATGCGGAGGAAATCCACATGCATCGCCTTGTCGCTGACCGGATCGAGCGCATAGTCGCGCGGGATCACGCGGTGCTCGGCGCCATCCACATCGAGGGTGATGATGTGGGAGAGGAAGCCACCGTCATAGATGCGGCGCATCGCGTCATTGTAGGAGATCGAGACGGGCAGGGGATCTTTCTTGTCGCCGTAAATGACGGCGGGAATCATGCCTTCGCGACGCAGTGCTCGAGCGGCCCCCTTGCCCACCCCGCTCCGCGCCTTGGCTTTCAGTGCAGTCGCCATGGAACGTATCCTTGGGTTAGTGCGACGGACTTGGGTTACCCCAAAACATCGCGCGCCCGTCCTCCAGGGGTGACAGGCGCTTCATGGCGCGGGTCTATAGGGGAAAGGCCCCAAATGGGCAAGTGTGGCCTATTTCGGCGGCGAATAGCCCTTTGGTGCTTCCATCATCAGGCCAATCAAATGCCCGTCGGGGTCGCGGATGAAGGCCATCCAGAGGTCGTGGTCGGGCATGGGCGAGATGAGATGCGCCGCGCTGACGATTTCGACGCCTTTCTCCTCCAGTTCGGCTTGCGCCAGCAACAAATCGGCGACCCGGAAATAGAGCGCGCCCTGGGCCACCAGGGGGCCCTGGCCCTCCTCGGGCGGGGCGAGCATCAGCCGGGTGCCCGCGCAGTCGAAGAAGGCGAGATCGCCATAGCGGTAGAGCTTCTTCAGCCCCAGGGTCTGTTCGTAAAAGGCCTCGGCGCGGTCGGTGTTGCTGACCGCGATGGCAATCTGCCCGATCTGGCTGAGCTGCATCTTGGCCTCCCAGTAGGAGTCTAGCCGATTGCCTCAGCCATCGGGAAGTGCCGAGAGGCGGGCGCGCAAATAGGCTCGTACGGCCTCGTCGGTGGACAGGCCGATGGAGAGGGTGAGGGCCTGATGCGCCTCGGCCTTCAGGCCCGCTTCGGCGAGCAGATGGCCGCGAGCGGCCCAATAAGGCTGGTAGGTCTGCATGCGCTTGTCGGCGGCGAGGGACTCGATCTCGCGAAGCGCCACTTCGGCGCCGGCGGTTTCGGCAAGTGCGATAGCGCGGTTGAGCGCGACGACGGGCGAGTGTGTGCGCGCCAGCAGATGGTCGTAGAGCGAAACGATCACCTGCCAGTTCGCCACGCCACCGAGGCGACGGGCCGAATGCGCGGATTGTATGGCGGCCTCGAGTTGGTAGCGGCCGCTGGGGCCGCCACGGCTTGCCTCGCTCAACAGCGTTTCGGCCAATCGGATATGCGAGTCATCCCAGAGGCTTGTGTCCTGCTGCTCGAGCGGGACGTAAGCGCCCGCGGCACTGCGTCGGGCGGAACGACGTGCTTCGGCATAGAGCATCAGCGCCAGCATGCCTTTGGCTTCGGGCTCGTTGGGGAGAAGCGAGATCGCCAGCCGGCCGAGCCAGATCGCCTCCCCAGCCATTTCGGGCGTGCCGGATTCGTCCAGTTCGCTCCAGCCCTTGGAATAGGCGGCATAAATGGCGTCGAGCACGGCCTCGAGGCGGTCCGGCAGCTCTTCGGGTTCGGGTATTGCGAAGGGCACGCCGGCGTCCTTGATCCGGGCTTTGGCCCGCACCAGCCGCTGGCCCATGGTTGCCGGTGGGACAAGGAACGCGGCGCCAATATCCTCGGCGCTCATGCCGAGAATGGTTTGCAGGATCAGCGGCGCTCGCATGCCGGGCTCGATGGCCGGATGAGCGCAGGCGAACATCAGCGCGAGGCGCCTGTCCGGGATCGGCTCGGGCGTGTTGGCGGCATCTTCGAGCTCGTCGGCAATCACCTTCAACTGAGCCTCCCCAATCTGGCGCGTCTGGCGACGCCGGAGTGCGTCGGTCTGCCGGCGCCGCGCCACCGTGAGCAGCCAGGCGTCTGGATTGTCTGGAACGCCCTCAGTCGGCCAAGAGCGGAGTGCGGCGGCGAAGGCTTCGCCGAGAGCGTCTTCGGCGCCCGCGAGGTCACGGGTGCGGGCGGCGAGGAAGGCGACGAGGCGGCCGTAGCTGTCGCGCGCAACGCGCTCAGCCGTCCGGACCGCCTCGCCGGCATCGATCACTTCCAGTTGCCTGCCTCCGGGACATGGACGGGACGAATTTCGATCGCGCCATAGCGGCTCGAGGGGCAGCGCTTGGCCCAAGCCACGGCTACATCGAGATCGGCGGCCTCGACAAAGAAATAGCCGGCGAACTGCTCCTTGGTGTCGGCATAAGGGCCGTCGAGCACGCCGTTGCTTCGCACGATGGTTCCGGCCTTTGCCGGCTCGAGCCGCTCGCCGGAGCTCGACCCGTCGGCCTTGGCGAGAGCTTCGTTAAAGGCGGCATAATCGGCCCACAGGGCCTTCTGATCGGCAGCGGCCATGGCGGCATCGTCGTGGTGGATCAGCATCATATAGCGCATTTGGTTCTCCTTTCAGCCGGAGCATAGCGCTCCGATGCTGCAATGACGCGCGGGCTTTGCGAATTTCGACAGGGCGGCGGAAAGAGGGATTTGCGGCCAGAGGCGTCGGCGGAGGTCAGTCGAACAGGCTCGATACGCTTTGTTCGCTGGCGGTGCGTGCGATGGCTTCGCCGATCAGGGGGGCAATGGAGAGGCGGCGGATGTTTTTGACCGCGGCGACTTCGGGGCGGGCTTCGATCGAATCGGAGACGACCAGCTCTTTGAGCTTGCTCGCGGCGACACGGTCGGGCGCGGTGTCGGAGAGGACGCCGTGGGTGATGTAGGCTGAAACGTTGCGGGCACCGGCCTTCAACAGAGCCTCGGCGGCGTTGACCAACGTGCCGCCGGAATCGACGATGTCGTCGATCAGGATGCAATCATGGCCGGCGACATCGCCGATGATGTTCATCACCTCCGATACGCCAGCCTGGGGGCGGCGCTTGTCGACGATGGCGAGGTTGGTGCCGAGGCGGCCGGCGACATTGCGGGCGCGCACCACGCCGCCGATATCGGGCGAGACGATGATCGTGTTGGAGGTGTCGTAATGTTCCTTGATGTCGCGCACGATCACCGGCGCGGACGAGAGATTATCGGTCGGAATGTCGAAGAAGCCCTGGATCTGGGCGGCATGGAGATCGAGGGTGAGGACGCGATTGGCCCCGGCGATGGTGATGAGGTTGGCGACGAGCTTGGCGGAAATGGGCGTGCGCGGCGCCGATTTTCGGTCCTGCCGGGCATAGCCGAAATAGGGCAGCACGGCGGTGATGCGGCGCGCCGAGGAACGGCGGAGCGCATCGGTGACGATGAGCAGTTCCATCAGGTTGTCATTCGCGGGATAGCTGGTCGATTGCAGCACGAACACATCCTCGCCGCGCACGTTTTCATGCACTTCGACATAGACTTCCTTATCGGCGAAGCGCTTGACGGTGCAGTCGGTGAGGGGAAGCTCGAGATAGTCCGAGACGGCAGCGGCAAGAGCGCCGTTAGAGTTGCCGGTGACCAGCTTCATGGCGCGTCCCTCATGAATTGGCGGCTGTTTATAGGCCGGGCGTCGCGGGCGCAATGCGCCTTATGACAGAACTGTAAACGAGTTCATTTGCGCCCGATGATGGCGATCTGCCGGCCGGTATTGGTGCCCTGATGGGTGGCGTAGCGGTGGGAGAAATACCGGTTGGGTTCGGCATAGGTGCACAGTGCGAGGTCGCTCACGAGGCCGACGCCCCCGGCGAAGAGCTGCTCGGTGAGAAGGCCCGGAATATCGAAATGCTCACGGGACTTGCCCGGAGGAATGGAGATGTGGCGCGAAGCGGCGGGGTCGAGCGCGAGGATCGCCGCGGCGGTATCGGGACCGATCTCGTAGTTGGCGGCGGAGATGGTGGGGCCGATCGCGGCGCGAATATTCTGGGGCTGCGCGCCGAGTGCCACCATGGCCTCGATCGTCGCCTTGGCGATGCCGCCGGCGGCGCCCTTCCAGCCGGCATGGGCGGCGGCAAGGATGCCCGCCTCCGGATCGGCGAGGAGGATGGGGGCGCAATCGGCGGTGAGGACGGCAAGCAGCAGGTCCGACCGGTTGGTCACCATCGCATCGGCTTCGATGGCGATAGACGGGCCGGGGCGCTCCGTAAGGGTCACGACCCGCGTCGAATGGATCTGGCGGAAGACGACGAGGTCACGGATGCCGTGGCCGCCCATGGCGTTGGCGGCGCTGCTGCGGTTGGAGACGACCAGATCGGGATTGTCGCCTTGCGCGATCGACATATTGTTGCTGGCGAGCTCGCCTTTCGAGCGCCCGCCCTCGCGGCCGTAAAAGCCGTGAATGAGGCGCGGGTGGGCCAGGGCCTTGCTGGTCGTGTAAGGCGCGCTCATCGGAAGCCCAAGGGTTTGAGGCCTGGCGAGTGGGCGCAGAGGACTTTGAATAGGGTGCCCATCTGTGCCGGAGAGGTCAGGCGCTCGACGGCGCGGGCGATGTTGGCAGCCTCGCCGGGATTGGCGGTAGCCAGCGCCTTGGCGCGCTCGCCGAGACCGAGCCGGAGCAGGAATTCGCCCTGGGGGGCTGGCCCTTCGATTTCAAGGCCCTTAGCCTTGGCCGCTTCGCCGAACAGGCCGAAATTGACGTGGGCGCTGAGGTCGGTTTCGCCGGGCGCGTCGAGCGAATCGGCGAAGGCATGGTCGCGCACCGCCTGCAGCGTCTCTCCGGTCTGGGTGCGGTCATAGCCATAGTCGATACCGAGGAGAGCGCCGCCCTGAAGGGCAATCTTGTGCGACAGGCGCTGCATGGCTTCGACGGCCGCGGCACCAAGCTCAAGGATCTCGCCGGCGAAGGCACCGCGCACTTCAGGCGGGGCGGCGGAGTCGGCGATGGGGGTTGGCGAGAGGCCGAAGGCACGTTGGTCTTCGATGAGCCCGATCAATCGTTCATGCCAGCCATCGTCGGTGCGGACGAACTGGCGAATGGGCAGGGCGTCGAAGAACTCATTGGCAATGACGATGATTGAGTCCTCGCTCACCGCATCGATCTCGGTGGTCCAATAGGGATTGAACTTGCCGAGGCGCTTCAACTGCTCAGCCTTGAGGTCGGGATTGGAATCGAACAGCTGCAAATGCATGGCGTCGATGAAGCCTTCGGCGCGGGCGGCGGCGCGTAGCGCGTCGGCCATCAGCGTGCCGCTGCCGGGGCCGAGTTCGAGCAGGGTGAAGCTCGTGGGCTGCCCCATCTGCTGCCAGAGATTGACGGCGAAAAGGCCGACCAGCTCGCCGAACATCTGGCTAATCTCGGGTGCGGTGATGAAATCGCCGGCGGCGCCGATCGGCCGGCCCTTGGCGTAATAGCCATGGCGCGGATGGCCGAGGCAGAGCGACATATAGGTCGCGAGCGACATGGGACCGGTGGCGCGGATCTGCGCATCGATCTGCGCCGCGAGGGGAAGACTAGCCACGGCGCCGCGCCCGGCTGAAAGCGATGAGGCCGATGCCGGCGACGAGGATCGGCAGGCTCAACAGCATGCCCATGGTCAGCCAGCCGCCATAGAGGTAGCCGAGCTGGGCATCGGGCAGGCGGAAGAATTCAACGAAGATGCGGCAGAGCGCGTAGCCGATGCCGAAGATGCCGGCGGTGAGGCCGGGGCGTTTCAGTGTCTTGAAGCCATGGGTCGCGGTGCGGACCACGATCCACAGCAGGACCCCTTCAAGCAGGGCCTCGTAGAGCTGGCTCGGGTGGCGGGGCAGCTGCTCGGGGTCATTCGGAAAGATGACGGCCCAGGGCAGATTGGCCGGCGCGCCGTAGAGCTCGGCATTGATAAAATTGGCGAGGCGGCCGAGCAGCAGCCCGATGGTCGAGATGGCACCGAGGAGATCGAGGCTCGAGAGCACGCTGCCGCCCTTGGAACGAGTGAAGAGCGCCATCGCAACGATGATACCGACAAGGCCGCCGTGAAAGCTCATGCCACCATCCCAGAGCGCGACGATCTCGCCGAGGTTCTGCGCGTAGTGGGAGAGATTGTAGAACAGTACGTAGCCGATGCGGCCGCCGAGCACGATGCCGACCACCGCCCAGAAGGCAAAGTCCCAGATGGCCGGGGCGGGGAAGGGCGGCTTATCGTTGGCCCAGAGGGCCGGACGCCTGAGCAGGCTAGTTGCGTACCAGGCGCCGCCAAAGACGCCGGCGAGATAGGCCAGCGCGTACCAGCGGATGGCGAGGGGGCCGAGCTGCAGCGCGATGGGATCGATGGGTGGGAAGGGCACGCGGCGCTCCAATGGACTGGCGCGACCTTGTAGGCCGGCCGCCGCACTGGTCAAGCCGCCGCGTAGCTCCTAAATAGGGGGCGAATCCACCCTTTGAGGAGCCTTTCGATGGCGCAGAACAGTCCTTTTCTCGATGGCGTCGGGCGGCTGATGAACGATGCGGCGGGCGTCGCGGATGGGGTCCGGCGCGAAGTCGAGACCATGGTCAAGGCGCAAGCCGAGCGCTTCGTCAACGACATGAATCTGGTCAAGCGCGAAGACTACGACGCGCTGCGCGAATTGGTGCAGAAGCAAAGCGCTGAACTGCGGGCGCTCAAAGCGGAAGTCGCGACGCTGAAGGGCGGCACGGACGCTGCGCCCAAAGCGTGAGGATTGCCGTCATCTCCGACGTCCATGCAAACCGCCTCGCGCTCGAGGCGGTGTTGGAGGATATCGGACGGCAAGGCGTCGATTCGACGCTTAATCTGGGCGATCTAGTTGCGGGACCCCTGGAGCCCAACTGGACCGCCGACATTTTGATGGAACTCGATATCCCGACCGTCCGGGGCAATCACGAGCGGGTGCTGATCGACAATCCGCCGGAGCGGCTCGGGCCAGTCGACCGCTTCGCGCAGGAACAGATGGAGGAGCGGCACCGGGTCTGGATCAACCAGCTACCGGCGACGCTGTCGCTGCTAGGCGACATTTTTCTGTGCCATGGCACCCCGAGCTCCGATGAGGGCGCCTGGCTCGATAATTTCTGGGACGGAAGGCAGGTCGTTGTCCCCGATGAGTCGCAAGTTACCGCCAAGGCGGAGGGCTTCGACTTCCCGGTGCTGCTGTGTGGGCACACCCACATTCCGCGCGCCGTGCGACTGCGCGATGGGCGGTTGATCGTCAATCCGGGCAGCGTCGGGCTGCAGCTCAACCATGGCTCACCCGACGCGCGCTACGCACTGATCGAGCAGCGCGACGGCAAGTGGTCGGTGACGTTCCGGGCGATTCCCTACGATAATTTCGCGGCGGCGCGCATGGCCGAAGCCAATGGCTTTCCGGCCTGGCGCGAAGCTCTGACCGGCGGTTGGGTGGGCGCCAGCGGCCTATTCTGAGCGTGCCGACCCAGCTGTCCGATTGTGACACTCATTTCATGTGCGGGAGCCGTCAGGGTTAAGAGGTTCTTAACAGTCACGGCTCGATCATCCACAGAAGAAAGCCCGGACGGCGCTTCCCGCCTATCGGCGGAATCAACGCCTTCGCCTAGGGTCTCCCCAGGCAGTCCGTAGGCGATCCGCGTGCGCAAGTTGCTGTGTGTAAAGCGTAAATCGGCTTTTCGGCCATTCATCTTCACGCGCTTTCCAAGGCGGAACCCCTATGTCTCTGATTGAATTCGAGCCCGATCGTGCGGCCCATCCGGTCGACATCATCGAGCAGATCGCCGCCATCAACGACTGGAGCTTCGAACGCCAGGATACCGACGAGATTTCGATCTCGGTCCGGGGCCATTGGAGCGATTACCACGTGTCGTTCAACTGGATGGAGGACCTCGAATCCCTCCATATTGCCTCGGCGTTCGATCTCAAGGTGCCCGAGCCGCGCCGCGCCGAGGTCAAGCAGCTGATCGCGCTGATCAATGAGCAGTTATGGATCGGCCATTTCGACATCTGGCCGCATGAAAATGTCATCATTTTTCGCAACTCGCATTTGCTGACCGGGGGAGCGGACGTCAGCCCGCAGCAGTGCGAGGCGCTGTTGCGTTCGGCGACGGAAAGCTGCGATCTCTATTACCAGGCCTTCCAGTTCGTGGTGTGGGCGGGTAAAGCGGCGGGCGAAGCGCTTTCGAGCGTGATGTTCGAGACCGTGGGAGAAGCGTGACAGCTTACCGCCGTGGCTGAGGGGGTTCTCGCCGATATCGGGCCGGTCGTTTTGATCGGGGCCGGCAAGATGGGGCTGGCGCTGGCTCGCGGCTGGATCGCGAGCGGGCTGAGGCCTGAGCGGCTGGTCCTGGTTGATCCGCAGCCGGGCGACGCCACGCGCCGCTTCGCCGAAATCGCCGGCATCAGCCTGATCGACTCTCCGCTCGGCATTCTGACCCATGTGATGGTGCTGGCGGTCAAGCCGCAGGTCATGGTCAAGGTGTTGCAGCAGATCGCTCCGGCAGTTGGGCGGCAAACGCTTGTGGTGTCGATCGCCGCGGGCATCCCGCTGGCTATGCTGTCCGAAAGCCTCGGCACGTCGCGGGTGATCCGGGCGATGCCCAACACACCGGCGCAGATCGGCAAGGGAATCACCGGGGCGGTGGGGCTGGGGGTCAGCCGCGCCGACCGGATGCTGGCCAGCGATCTGCTCAGCGCGGCGGGCCAGCTGGTCTGGTTTGACAGCGAAGCAAAGCTCGATGCGGTTACGGCGCTGTCGGGTTCGGGGCCGGCCTATGTGTTCTATCTGGTCGAGGCGATGAGTGCGGCGGGCATCCGGCAGGGGCTCGAGCCTGAACAGGCAACGCTTTTGGCGCGGCAGACGGTTATCGGGGCGGCGGCGCTGCTTGAAGCCGATGCCTCATCGGCTTCAGTTCTGCGCGAGAATGTCACCTCGCCGAACGGTACGACGGCGGCGGCGCTCAAGGTGCTGATGTCCGAGGCCGGGCTGATGAGCCTGATGGACCGGGCGGTCGAAGCGGCGCGGCGGCGATCGGAGGAGCTGGGCCGCGGGTAGAATGGCGATCTACCGAGGCGAAGCGACTATTCCTTACAAATCTTCTGTGAGCTTCAAGCGGTCGAGGAGGGTGCGGTCGCCGGGTTCGACCATGCCGACAAAGAATCGGAGGACGGTGCGTTTGCCCTCGGCAGGTAGGGCGGCGATGGCGGCATCGATGCGGCTGGTTTGGGTAGCGGACAGCGTTTCGAAAAAGCGCCGGCCTTTCTCGGTTGCGTAGAGCAGGCGCTGGCGGCGGTCGGCGGCGCCGGTCTTTTGCTCGACATAGCCATTGTCGATCAACTGCCTCAGCACGCGGGCGAGGCTCTGTTTGGTGATCTTGAGGATGTCGAGAATATCGGCCACCGGCATGCCCGGCTTTAGATTCACGAAATAGAGCACGCGATGATGGGCGCGGCCGAAGCCTTGGCGTTCGAGCATCGCGTCGGCGTCGCCGACAAAATCGCGATAGGCAAAGAAAAACAGGCCCATGACATCGAGCGGCATGGCCGTGTCGTCGCTCGCTCCGGGATTTATGTCAGCAGTATTGACATTTATTTTGGCCGGTGCCATTGTTTGCCCGTTGGTGCGCAAAAGACTTATCCCAAAGCGCCCCTGGTTTGCCAAGGCCGGGGTGCTGGGGCAAGATTGGTGAAGATTCAGAGCCCGGCGTTGGCGCGGGCCCACGAGGAGAGGATCGATGGCACTTCCAATGGACCAGCGCGATGGCTGGATATGGTTCGACGGCGAACTCAAACCGTGGGCGGACGCCAAGATCCATGTGCTGACACATGGTCTCCACTATGCGAGCTGCGTGTTCGAGGGCGAACGCGCCTATGGCGGCGAAATCTTCCGTTCACGGGAGCACACCGAGCGGCTGCATGCCTCGGGCCGAACGCTCGATTTCACCATTCCCTACGGCGTCGACGAGATCGAGGCGGCAAAGCGTCTGGTGCTCGAGAAGAACAATCTGGTCGATGCCTATGTTCGGCCGGTCGCCTGGCGTGGTTCGGAGGAACTCTCGGTTCCCGGCCGCAACAACAAAGTGCACCTGGCGATCGCCAGCTGGGTGTGGCCGTCCTATTTCTCGGTCGAGGAGAAGCTCAAAGGCATCCGACTCGGCTGGAGCAAGTGGAAGCGACCGAGCCCCGAAACCATCCCATGCAAGGCCAAGGCCGCCGGCCTCTACATGATCTGTACGCTGTCGAAGGACGCGGCGATGGCCGAAGGCTATGCCGACGCGATGATGCTCGACTATCGCGGTTATGTCGCCGAGGCGACGGGCGCCAATGTGTTCTTCATCAAAGGCGATGAGATCCATACGCCCGACCCCGATTGCTTCCTCAACGGCTTGACCCGGCAGACGGTGATCGGCC
The DNA here is from genome assembly GCA_039920085.1 of Devosia sp. Lineage (GTDB taxonomy): Bacteria > Pseudomonadota > Alphaproteobacteria > Rhizobiales > Devosiaceae > Devosia_A. The sequence continues at coordinate 18,982 of JBDSEK010000183.1, forward strand.
TCGCCAAAGCCAAAGGTTTCAAGGTGATCGAGCGGCACATCAAGCCGGAGGAACTCGCCAATTACGACGAGTGCTTCCTGACGGGCACGGCGGCCGAAGTGACGCCGGTGTCGCTGGTGGGCGAATACAAATTCGCGCCGGGCAAAGCATGCGAGACGCTGATCCATGCCTATGCCGAAGCCGTGACGCCGAAGAAGGTCGCCGCAGAGTAGCGGAAGCCTCTAACGTTTCCTCAAAGCATCGAGCGCCCCGGCGAGCAGGTCCGGGGCGTTTTGGCGTGTGCCATCGGGGAACAGCACGAAGAGGCGCGGGATGGTCGAGCCGTTGTAGAGGCTCACCATGTATTGGGCTTCGGACAAACCCGCATAGACACCGGGTCTGAGGCTTTCGACATCGAGCCGGAGCTGCGGCCCATCGGGTCGCGCTGCAGCGAGCGCGACGACCGACGCAAGAGCTGGGCTGCTGTCGAGCAATTTTGTGCGGAAGGCGAGGATGTCTTCGGCACCGGTCCGACCCGCGTCGAAGCAGCGATCGATCAGGGCATCGATAAGGGCGGCCACGAGCCGCGCTTTACGCGCCGAAAGCGGCGCGGCGACGGCATCGGCGAGCGCAGCTTCGGCATAAGAAAAATGCTGTTCCAGTGAGAGCACTAGGCCAGATGCTTGCGGAAGAATTCCAGCGAGCGTGCGGAGGCCTTTTTGCACGACGCCTCGTCGAACCGCTCCGGGCGATCGGCATTGCAGAAGCCGTGCCCGGCTGGATAGACGTAGATGCCAGCATCGGGATAACGGGCGCGCAATTGTTCGACCTGCTCGAGCGGGATGCCGGTGTCCTTGTCGCCATAGTGCATCTCGATCGGGATTTTGGGCGCAAGGTCGATGTAGTTCGGGATGCCGCCGCCATAATAGCCCGAGGCGGCACTCAGTCCGAGGCCGGCATGGGCGGCGCGCCAACTAACGGCGCCGCCGAAACAATAGCCCATGATGCCGACCTTGCCACCTTCGGCCGCCGATTTCACTGCCGCCTCGACATCGAGCAGAGCTTTGTCCTGGCTGAACGTCTTCATGATCTCACCCATGCGTGCCATGCCGCCGGGGCCATAATCTTCGCTGCGGTAATCGAAGGAGACGCGGTCGAACATCGAGGGGGCAATGGCGAGGAAGCCATGCTTGGCCCAGCGATCAGTGACGGTGCTGATCCAGTGATTGACGCCCCAGACCTCCTGGATGACGACGACGCCGCCACGCGGTATGCCCTCGGGGCGGGTGCGGTAGGCGTTCAAGACGAACCCGTCGCTGGCGGCGATGGTGATGCGTTCGCCCATTGGCCCGATCCTCCTCAAGATGAGGTGCGATCGGAGCACGAAAGTCGCGTCGGGGCAAATTGCGGCGGGTGAACGCGCATCAGTGAACGACCGTCCGACGACCACGCGCGGTGCTTGCCGAATGCACAATGATTCTCCATTCTGGGTGGAGCGTCAGTCGCGGTTTGGGAGCCGGCAATATCCGTTAAAAGGCAACGCAGCCGCCGGCATTGGGCCAACCGTGGACTTCTGGCCGGGGGCCTACTGTTGCTTGCCATTGCCGTCCCCGCCAATGCGGGCGCGACGTTCCGCACCGACTACCGCTATTACAGCGTCGGCGGCACGACGGAGAGGGCGATCGTCTCGTATATGCGGCAGCATCCCTACACCGGTAACACTGGCCACGCTTACGCCAATATCAAGCACCGCTTCCAACTCGACATCGACACGGTGCAAGACGGCAAGATCTGCAAGGTCGAGGACATCGATCTGGCGATCTCCTTTGTCATCACTTTGCCGAAATCGTCGAGGCCCGCAGCCTTGACCCGGAGCGCCCGGCAATCCTTCGAGGGCTTTGCGAACTTCGCCAAAAAGCACGAGGAGACGCATCGTGCGAGCTTTGTCGATTGCGGCAAATCCTTCGTCGCCAAGGCAAAGCGGCAGAGTGCAGGGCAATGTTCGGCGCTCACCCGCGACATCCGAAATCTGCTGCGATCATCGGATCGCGATTGCGAGGCCAAGCAGCGTTCCCTCGACCGGCGGGACAGTACTCGCGTCAACAGCCTGCCGCTGTTCCGCAAAGGGCGCTAGTCGCTCCAGCGGGCCTTGGCACGCTCATCCTCGCTGCGCTGTTCGACCCATTGCTCGCCGCTGGACGTTGCTTCCTTCTTCCAGAAGGGCGCCTCGCTTTTGAGGTAGTCCATCAGGAACTCCGCGGCCGAGAACGCCGCCTGCCGATGGGGCGCCGCCGTCATCACCTGGACGATCGGCTCGCCGGGGCTCAGCGTGCCGTAGCGGTGGATGATGGTGACGGCGCTGAGGGCAAAGCGGGTGGTTGCCTCGGTGGCGAGCCGGGCGATCTCGTTACTGGCGAGGTCCGGATAGCACTCGAGCGTCAGGGCTTCCACAGGCGCATCGGGGCGGGAGCGGACGAGGCCGGTGAAGGTGACGGTGGCGCCGGCGCATGCAGCGGCGGCGATGAAGGCGTTGGTCTCGGCGCCTGGATCGAAAGGCGCTGTCTCGACGCGGATCTCCACTTTAGCCGCCGGTCATCGGCGGCAGCAGCGCGATCGTGGTGGCGCCGGCGATCGGGGAATCGAGCTTGGCGAGCCGCGCATTGATCGCGGCGCGGATCAGGCGCTCGTTTGCGAAGACCAGGTCAGCGGCTTCATCGCGGGAGCGCAGCCAGCCGATGAGATCGCGCACCGTGACGACTTCGGGGGGCGGGGCGATGTCTTCCTCGCCGCGGCCGAGCCGTTCGCGGAAGAGGGCGAAATAGAGGATCTTCATGGCAGCGGCGGAGCGGGCGGCGGGCTGCCGAAATTGGCCCAGGTTGAGGCGAGATATTGCCAGCCGGTCCAGACGGTGAGGATGGCCGCGAGCCAGAGCAACCCGCCCGAGATGAAGCCGAAGCTCGGCAGCAGGCTATCGACGAAAACGAAGAACAGCGCGACAAGTTGGAGCGTCGTCTTCCACTTGGCGAGGAAGGTGACCGGCACGCTGATGGCGCGGCCGCCCAGATATTCGCGAAGGCCGGCGACGAAGATTTCGCGCAGCATAATGGCTATGGCGGGCGCCAGCTCCCAGACGGAAAAGTCGCGGGTCCAGGCGAAGGTGATGAGCAAGGCGCCGACAAGCAGCTTGTCGGCGATGGGGTCGAGCATCTTGCCGAGATCGGAGCCGGTCCCCATCCGGCGGGCGAGGTAGCCGTCGAGCCAGTCGGTGATGGCGGCGGCGACATAGAGCAGCAGCGCCAACCAGCGCAGCCAGCCCCAGCCGATGACGAGCAGCAGGCAGATCACCGGAATGGCGGCGATGCGCGCGAGGGTCAGCTGGTTGGGCAGCGATTTCAGTTCGGCTGGGATCTGCATGGCCGGAGGGAACAAGATTGGGGCGGGTGGGTCAAGATGTCATGCCGTGAGGGTCAGGGCAGAAGGCCTGGAAAATAGCGATTGGCGCCGGGCAGCATGTGGTCTTTGAGTTCGGCAACGGGCAAAACCAGCAAATCCTCGGCGCAGGCCTGGATCGCGTGTGGCAGTCCATCGAGGCGGAAGACGATCTGGTCCGGCTGGCGAAAGCCGATGGCGAGATTGTTGCGGACGAGCTTCTCGTAGCCGCATTCCTCCGTGAACCCGTCATCGGTGGAAAGGCTCGCCCGGCTGAGGATGAAGCCGGCGAGATCTTCGTCGGCGCCCCAATTGTAGCTTGCGGGGTCCTGGCGCGCGGTTTCGAGATCGACGATTTCGCTGCTCATGAAATCGCGCGCCACGAAGCCCTTTACAAGCAGGCTTGGATCGACGGGCTGGCCAGTTGCAACGTCGATGTTGAAACTATGGGCGTGGTTCTCGGGATAGGCATTGCCGCAAAAGAGGCTGCCGCTCTCGGTGAAACTAAGAAGTTGAGGGCTTAGGTAGTCGACGACGATCTGTTCTTCGTCGAAGCCGCCCAGTGTGCCGCCATCGGGGGGCACTTGGCCGCCCGGCGCCATCGATGGAAAGATCTGCGCCTTGCAGTTGAGCGCGGCAAGACGCATTGCCCAGTCGCGTTGCTCAAGGATCGCGTTGACCGGGGTGATGTCGGCCCCGCCCAGATCGGTGACGCGGGGGTACTGGAACAGAGTTCTGGAGTCGGTAACGTATTCGAATTCGACGTTGCCCCAGCGGCTCCTGTCCGAATGGGTGACCGGGACATCGACCTTGAGGAAGTCATAGGGCGAGGTCTCGGGCGTCAGGACATCAATGCCGCCAAGCAGATATGTGCCGAATTCGGCGAGGTCAGCGGGAGAAGGGGGATCGTTTGACACAAAAGGCCGAGTGCCGGTTCGCTCGAGGTGGATGGGCAAGAGATTGCTGCCCGTGGGTCCCCAGGTTCCCGAGAGGGTCGCGCCGTCATCAGCTGTCGTGAGAGCCCAGATCGCCGCTGGCTCTCGTTCTACGATCAACCCACTTTGGTCGATCTCGCATTCTTCCGGATCGCAGGGCGACTCTTCGAGCAGCTCAATTTGCCCGTCAGTGACGTTCCTGGTGCTGAGTGGGATGTCGATGCCTTCGGTCACATAAAAATAGCGACCAAACACCCCCGCCGCTGCGCTCTCCGGTGGCTCGGAGAATTCGACGACGATGGGAATGGCATTGAGATCGCCGCGATAGGTCACCGCATCGGCGAACGCCGGCGAGGCGAGGATAATGGCGGCGGCGAGCAAAGCAAGGCGCATGGCGTTTCCGTTTGTGTCGGATAGGGGGTGCGGGCTGAATTGGACGTGAATGTGTCAGCCGCCCTGCGACCTAGTCGCTGCGGTTGAAATGGTCGTAGACCAGTTGCGCAGTGGCATTGGAGATGCCGGGGATGGCGGCGAGGTCGGCGAGGGAGGCGCGGCTGACGGCTTTGGCGGAGCCGAAATGCTGCAGCAGGGCGCGCTTGCGGTTGGGGCCGATGCCTTCGATTTCGTCGAGCGGGTTGCGCACGATATCCTTCTTGCGGCGGGCGCGATGGGTGCCGATAGCGAAGCGATGCGCCTCGTCGCGGAGCCGCTGGACGAAATAGAGCACCGGGTCGCGATGCGGCAGCATGAACGCCTCTTTGCCCTCCATGAAGAATTTCTCGCGGCCGGCGTCGCGCTCTTCGCCCTTGGCGATGCCGATAAAGGTGACTTCGCGCGGTAGCTCGAGTCCGGCGATGACTTCGCGCACGGCGTTGAGCTGGCCCTGTCCGCCGTCGATGAACACGACATCGGGCCAGTCGGGCATGCCACTGTTTTCATCCTCGGCGTCGGGCTCGCTTTCGCTGGCGAGACGCGAGAAGCGGCGGGTCAGCACTTCGCGCATCATGCCGAAATCGTCGCCGGGAGTGATGTCGGTCGAGCGGATATTGAAGGTGCGGTAGTGCTTTTTCGAGAAGCCCTCCTCGCCCGAGACGATCATGGCGCCCACGGCATTGGTGCCCGAGATGTGGGAGTTGTCATAGACCTCGATGCGGCGCGGCGGCTCGTCGAGGCTGAAGAGCTCGGCGACCCCTTCGAGCAATTGCTTTTGGGTGGCGCCCTCGGCGAGCTGCCGACCCAGGGCCTCGCGCGCATTGTTGAGCGCGTGATTGACGAGGTCGCGCTTGTCGCCGCGCTGCGGCACTTCGACATAGACGCGCGCGCCGAGCCGGGAGGTCAGCGCCTCCTCCAGGACGGCGCGATCGGCGGGCTCGTGGCTCAAGAGGACGAGTTTGGGTGGCGTACGGTCTTCGTAAAACTGGCCCATAAAGGCCTGGAGGACGTCCGTGTCACTCAGACTGGCATCGGCTTTGGGGCGGAAGGCGTGGTTGCCCCAGTTCTGATGGGCCCGGTAAAAGAAGACCTGGACGCAGAACTGGCCGGCTTCATGCGCGATGGCGAAGACATCGGCCTCATCGACTGAACGAGCGGCGGCGTCGGACTGACCCTGGACCAGCGCAAGCGCTGAAAGGCGATCCCGAAGCAGCGCGGCGCGTTCGAAATCGAGCGCCTCGGCGGCGCCGTTCATATCCTTTTGCAGATGGTCCTGCACCGATTGGGAGCGGCCGGTGAGGAATTGGCGCGCCTCGTCGACGAGTCCCCCATAGGCTTCGATCGAGATTTCGCCGGTGCAGGGCGCCGAGCAGCGCTTGATCTGATGCAGCATGCAGGGCCGGGTGCGGGCCTTGTAGAAACTGTCGGAGCAAGTGCGCAGCAGGAAGGCCTTCTGCAGTGAGGTGACGGTACGCTTGACGGCGAGGGCCGAGGCGAAGGGGCCGAAATAGTGCCCTTTCTTGCGTCGCACGCCGCGATGTTTGGTGAGCTCGGGTGCTTCGTGCTCCGTGGCGATGAGGATATAGGGGAAGCTCTTGTCGTCGCGCAGCAGCACGTTGAAGCGCGGCTTCAGCCGCTTGATGAGGTTGGCCTCCAGCAGCAGCGCCTCGGCCTCCGTTTCGGTGCGAACGAACTCCATCGAATGGGTCGCAGCGATCATTCGCTGCAGGCGAACTTCGAGCGCTTCGGGGCGGGTGTAGTTGGTGACGCGCGCCTTGAGACTGCGGGCCTTGCCGACATACATCACCTCGCCCGCAACATCGATCATCCGGTAGACGCCGGGAGAAGAGGGCAGCGTCTTGACGAAGGCGCGGATGATCTCGGCGCCCAATTGCGGGCTATCGGTCATCGCTTGTTCCGACGCGGCGTCGGCCCGCGCTGCGATGGGAAATCGAGATGCCGTCCGCCATCGAGCGCGATCATCTGTCCGGTCACTGAGCGAGCGCTTAACAGATAGAGCACGGCGTCGCCGATATCGCCCGGGCTTGCGCCATAACCGAGCGGCGAAGCCGCTTGGGATTTGCGGAACACGGCTTCCGACTGGCTGGCTTCCGGAAGGGTTGGGCCGGGACCGATGGCGTTGACGCGGATGCGCGGGGCGAGCGATTGCGCGAGCGTCTGCGTCATGGTCCAGAGCAGCGCTTTAGAGAGCGTGTAGCTGAAATAGTTTGGCGTCAGCCGCAGCACGCGTTCGTCGATGAGGTTGACGATGTTGCCCTCTGCGCCCTCGGGCAACTGCGCGGCGAAATCGCGCGCCAGGAAGGCCGGCGCCTTGGCGTGGATCGCCATATGCCGGTCCCACAATGTCTCATCAAGATCGCGAGCAGAATCCGGCTCGAACGATGAGGCATTGTTGATGAGAGCGGTCACCGGCCCGAAGGGCATCGCGGCACTGGCCATCAGCCTGTCGCGCTGGGTGCGGATCGCGAGATCGGCTTTGGCAGTGGCCGCTTTTCCACCCGCAGCGACAAGCTCGGCGCAGAGCGCCTTTGCCGCCGCCTGCCGGCCTCGGTGATGGATAGTAACGGCCCAGCCGGCGCCGGAGAGAGCGCGCGCGATCGTCGCGCCGATGCGGTCGGCGCCGCCGGTGACGAGCGCCACGGGCGCAGCTTTGGAAGGATGATTCGGCCGGGCGATCATGGGATGGACCAAGATAGGATTTTGTCGGTCTATCGGGAAGGGCGGACCGAAAATGACAGCGGGAAGGGCCTTGCAGGCCCCTTTGGAGGGGTATGGACGGGGGAAGATGCCGGGCAAACCCTTTCGAGGTGCACTTGAGACGCGTAGAATTGCGTTTGCGAAGGCGGGGGCCTTCCCCGCCAGAGGGAAGGAGAACTGTTCCTATGGATTGGCTTGGACTGATCATTCAATTGATCGGCGGCGCGGTCGGGGGCTATGGAACCGGTCGCGTTGCCAAGAATATGAGTTTGGGGACCACGGGCGATGTGATCGCAGGTCTGGTCGGTGGTTTCGGCGGCACGTGGCTCGCCGGAATGATTCCGGGACTTGCGGCGATGCTGACGGGCGGTGGGGCCGCGTATGTCGGCCAAGCCCTGACGGGCGTCATCGGCGGCGGCATCCTGACGGCAATCGTCGGGGCGATCCGCAAGGCGACGATGAAAACAACTTAAGCCGCGTCGGCCTCATAATGCCGGGCCGCGCTATTCGCGGTCCGGCAAATACCGGACCTTAGACATGATAGACCAAGCCTCGCGTTCGGTGTCGGATAACACCGCGCGCGGCATCCTCTTGGCGTTGATTGCGACGCTGGTGTTTTCAACGCAGGACGCGACCTCGAAATTCCTGGTGGCGTCGGTGTCGCCATTCCAGATGACCATGATGCGGTTCTGGGCCTTCGCGGCCCTTTCGCTGTTCCTAGTCTGGCGGCAGGGGCCGTTGCGCGAGGCCTTCCGGTCGCGCCAGCCCTGGACCCAGATCACGCGCGGCCTGTTGCTGGTGGTCGACATCTGGATGTTCGTGCTGGCGCTGAGGACGGTGCCGCTCGACGCGGTGCAGGGGATTACGCTGGTTTATCCATTGCTCGTGACGCTGGTGGCCATTCCGTTGCTGGGCGAGCGGGTGGGGCTGTTCAGGATCGGCGCCGTCGCCACCGGACTCGTTGGCGCGCTGGTGATTGTGCGACCTGGTGGGGTGCCGCTCGATTGGGGCGTGGCGTTCGCGGTCGGGTCGGGCAGCTGTTACGCCATCTATATCGTCTTGACGCGGCGCGTCTCGGCGACGGATTCGGCGAGCACGAGCATGTTCTATGTCGGCATGGTCGGACTGGTGGTGAGTTCGACCGTCGGGATTTTCTTCTGGCAGCCGCTCGACCTGCAATCGGCATTGCTGATCGGCTACATCATGCTGACCGGATGCGTCGCGCATGGGCTGATGATCCTCGCGCTATCTATGGCGCCGGCCAGCGTGCTGCAGCCCTTCAGCTATACGGCGCTGCCCTGGGCGCTGGCCTTCAGCTATTTCGTCTTCCACGAACTGATCGATCCGATCTCGCTGCTGGGGGCGGCAATCGTGGTAGCGGCCGGCCTGGTGGTGATGGCGCGCGAGCGGTTGAAGTCGGTACCGGCCAAGATCGACGCCGCCCCCCCGGGAAAAGAATAGCGGCCGGGGCGTTGCAAACTCTTGAAATCGCACGGCGCGATGGGCACGTCTTGTTGCGAGCGATGAGCGGGGAGGCGTCCGATGCCGGTATTGGTCGAAATTGCCCTGGCGCTGCTGCTGGTTGGCACGGCGGTGAGCTATTTCACGCGCGGCAAGGCGCTGACCGAGCGGCAGGCGATGACCGAGCGCCGGGTCGACGCCTATGTCGAGACCATTCGCCGCGAGGGCGGCAATAGCGAGCTGAGCGCGATGAGCGACACCGAGTTGCGCGATCTGCTGCTGTCGAGCGCGCACAATCTGCGGGTGATGCGCGACCGGCGGCGCTATCTGCTGTTCGCGGGCGTGCTGGTGGCGCTGATTGCGGCGATCCTGGTCGGCACCGAAGATGGCGCCCGCGGCTTCGGCATTGCGCTGTTTGCGGGCGCGCTCGTGCTCTACGGCACCAATGAATTTCTCGGCCGGCAGATGGTGGCGCCGATGCTGGACAAGGGCATCGATGTGGAACGGCTGCGGGTCGAATAGCTCCCTGGCTAAAGCCGCCGCATCTTGCCGTACATGAAGATGATGGCGCCGGCGGCGACCAGGACGACCGGGGCGATGACGAGGGCCGAGAGCAATGTCGGGTCGAGGGTGATGCGACCCTTGCCGGCCATTTCGCTCAGGCCGTAACGCTCGAGGGTGAACATCCCGGCGCCGAGCAGCACCAGCGTCGAGGCGAGCTTCAGATAAGGCTTCATGCCTTTTTCGGCCATGGCGGTCTCCTTGGCGGAGAATTAGTGGGTACAATAGCAAAGCGCCAGCCCCGAGGGACTGGCGCTTGATGTCATTCGTTTAACGGCGAAAATCAGCCTTTGACGCAGACCTTGCCGAGCGGGCCCATGAAGCAGAACTGCACGCCGGGCGCCGGATCATCTTCATAGTCGAGTTCGAGCTTGTAGGAGCGGATCCAGCCATTCGGGCCCGGGATCGCGATCTTGTACCAATTGCCCCACTCACCGATGATCTGGACCAGATCGCCCTCTTCGACGTCGTTGACGACCGACGAGGAGTTCGAGTGGTTGTAGCGGATCAGCGAATCCTGCTCGACGATCGCGTAGGTCGCGGCGAGCGAGGAGGTGGCGGTGGCGAAGACGAGGGCGGCGGCGATGGCACCGGTCTTGACGAGGGAGAGGGTCATTTCTGAATTCCTTTCGTTCATGGCGGCAGCGCACTGCCTTGTCCCGAACCTAGGATGGCTTAGATGAATGGAGGCTGACCGAGCCATTTAGAGGCAATTTTAGTCAAACATGCCCATGGCGTCGTCCTCCCAGCCAGGCTCAAGCACGCTCATAAAGGGCGTAACGAGCGCCTGCTTGGCGCCGCCTGTGAGCTCCGAGCCGCGCACCCAGCCATCGGGCCCGTCCCAGCGGACATGGCACCACTCGCTGTGGGGCGGCGTGCAGTAATCGATCTCGACATCGGTGCCGCGCTTGATGCGCGCGAGTTCGCTGCCCTTGCCCCAGGCGCGCGGATAGACGATCGCGGTCTCGCGCGTCGTGACAATGGGCCAGGCGGCGGCGGGCAGGGTGGTAAGGGTGAGGCTGGTGGTGGCGATGAGAGTGGCGAGGATCAGTCGCATGATGTGCCTTTCTGCCCCCGCGCGATGATAGCGCGGGGGATCGGAGTTGCGCAATGATCCGCCCCTAGCGGTCGACGCCGCCCCAGATGGCTTCCGCCGTCCGCACCACCAGATCGAGCTTCCGCTTCTGGTCGTCCATGGTGATGGCATTGCCCTCTTCGGTCGAGGCGAAGCCGCATTGCGGGGCGATGCCGAGCTGGTTGATGTCGGCATATTTGCTTGCCGCTTCGAACTTCTGCTTGAGGTCGTCGAGATCTTCCAGCACGCCGGTCTTGGTGGTGATGAAGCCTGGCAGCACGCGCTTCTTGCCCTTGGGCAGAAGCCGCAGCGGCTCGAAGCCGCCGGCGCGTTCGCTGTCATACTCCATGAAGTAGATATCGACGCCGGTCTGGTTGAACACGGCGTCGGCGGCCGGGTCGTAGGCGCCGTCGGCGACCCAGGTCGATTTGAAATTGCCCCTGCACATATGCATGCCGATCAACATGTCCGCCGGGCGGTCGACGATGGCGTCGTGCATCATTCTGGCGTAGCGGCCAATCAGCCAATCGGGGTCTTCGCCCCTGGCCTTGCGTTGCTCGCGGATCTTGGGATCGCAGAGATAGGCGAAGAAGATGTCGTCCATCTGCAGATACCGGCAGCCGGCGGCGTAAAAGGCGGCAACGGCTTTCTTGTAGGTCTGGGTGATTGCGTCGAAATAGGCCTCGGCGTCGTGCTTATAGGCGGCGACCGCGATGTCTTCGTCGGCGATACGGAAATGGATGGCGCTCGGCCCGGGGATCGAGATCTTGGGCGTCACCTTGGTGTGCGCCGCGACGAATTTGAAATGCTCGAGCATGGGGTGGTCGGCGGGGAAATCGAGCGGCCCGCTGATCACCGGCACATCCGCTTTGGTGGTCGTGCCATGGAACTGGATGCCGCCGCCTTCGCGCTCAACGATATCGAGCCCGTCGAGCATGCCCATGAAATCGAAATGCCACCAGGCGCGGCGGAACTCGCCATCGGTCACCGCCTTGAGGCCGGCCGCCTCCTGCATCTTGATGACATCGATGATCGCCTCGTCTTCGATGCGCTTGAGCTCTGATGCCGGGAGCGATTTGTCATCGTAATGCGCGTGCCGGGCGGCCTTCACGGCGTCGGGACGCAGAAAGCTGCCCACGACATCGGCGCGGTATGGCGGTTTGGGTGTGGCGGTAGCGGCATCCATGCGCGATCTCCCTTTTGGGCAACTATGAAGCAGGCGGCGCCAATGGCAAGGGCGGCGTTACCGAGCGCGCAGTCGGCGCTCCCTCCCCTTAATGGGGAGGGACCGCAAGAGCCGCTGGATGCAACGGCTTTGGTTCGCCTTTCCAGAAGAATTTGAAGGCGCCTCAATCCCTCAGTCGTCATGGCCGGGCTTGACCCGGCCACCCAGAGACGTGCGGTACGAGCGGAAAGTCTCGCTGGGTTCCCGGATCAAGTCCGGGGATGACGGCGGAGAGATTTGCGCGTGAGCCAAGACCCTCACCCGGCCCCGCGGGCCACCCTCTCCCGAGGCGGGAGAGGGGAAGAAAGCGCTACATACGCACCGTCGCGTTATCGCCGACCTTCGGCTTGGCACCCGTCACCGCCGCCGCGAGCATTTTGACCATGGCGACGGCTTTGCCGGGGGAGTCCCAGAGCTCGGCGGTTTCGGGGGTGACGGTCAGGAGGCGGATGTCGGGGTCGTTTTCGTCGTCCCACCAGGCCTTGTCGAAGGCGCTCCACAGTTCGGCGATCTTGGCGCGGTCATTGCTGAGTTCGGCATTGCCGGCGATGGAAATGAACTTCATGGCGCCGGTGTCGGCATAGCCGAGATTGACGGACGGGTAGGTGTCGAGCTGCCAGTGCTTGGAGCTCTCGTCGGAGACGAGGAAGTAGATGGCGTGCTCGTCGCGCTCGACGCGGGACGAGAGCGGGCGCGACTGCTGGTGCTCGCCGTCCCAGGTGACGAACATGCAGAAATCGATTTTCTTCGCGAGTTCCCAGACGCGGTCGGCGATCTCGTCGGCGGTCATGTCGGTCTGCTGCTGTTTGGGCATGGCGTTCTCCTCGGATGTGAGGAACGGAACGCGGTGCATAGGGGAGAGTTGCGCCAAGCGCGCCCAATCAACGCGACGGCTCGATAGTGCGGCGGAGGCCGAAGGCGGCGAGCAGGATGACCATCACGATGCGCAGCCCCAGATTGAGCGCGATGGGAAGCGACCACGCCTGTGCGAGGGCGATCGCATCTGCAATGGCGGAGGCGGCGTGGAAGACAAGCAGGGTGGTGGTGGCGAGGCGCAACACGTCATGGCTGGGCGAATGGACGGAGCCGATGCAGAGCGCGGCGATGCCGATCTCGGCGGCGCCGAGCAGCCAAGCGACAAAAGCTTGATCCGGCGCCAGCGCGATGCCGACAACCGACGGAATGGCGCCAGGGAAGACGAACAGCATGATGCCTGCCGCTAGGGTGGCGATGGCGTTGATGAGGATGAGGGTGCGGAGGATGGTGAGGCGCATGAGTGGGAGGTTAGCGCAGAACGTCTGTTAAATCGGGCGACAAACGTGGCGGCTTTCGCCACCGATGGTAAGCCTTGCGGTGTCCCCGGCGACGCGGATGGGCTTTGGGAGAGCCGGGTCGGCGGGATCGTTGAAGCCTTCGTCGAGCGCCCGCGACGCCTCCTCGATGCCGGCGGATTGGGCCGCGGCCGGCGATTTGCTATTCGAGCGCCGCGGCTAGAATGAACCTGTCTATTTCTGACAAATCCTTGTCACTCTCCCATCCGGACAATCGAAGCGAGGTCAACGCTTCGAACCGATCTTTAGAGTTACCAACTAGGCGAGTGATACGCTCGCTTAGAGGAATTGGGATGCCCGCTTCCTCAAGCTGCTTCATCCAAATCGGTCGAAACCAATTCTCGAGTCCGACGGCGAACACGCTGTAATTGGGTGCAATCTCCGTTTGATCCAGCGCGACCAAGGCCTGAATTGCTCCAATCGTCCGCGGAAACGAAAATTCACACGCTTGAAGAAACTGAAATGCCGCGTCCAATCCTGCTCGGCGGTCCCCTCGTGAGAATACGTGGACGAACCAATGAAGAAATCCCGGAAGGGTCTTTATGCTTCCCAACTGGGACCACGCCCAAGCGACTTGCTTGGCAGTGTGAATGCCAACAGAATCTTGGCGCGCGTGTGCCACCTGAAGGACAATATCAGCTAGCGTTACGCGCTGCTCTTTGGTCGGATAGCCTGTCCACTCCAGTAGCGATGGATCTTCGTCGAGAACTGAAAAAATGCACTCGCGCATAAGGATCAGCGCCTCGATGCCGATGGCACCGTGTTCCCGGATAATGTCCAGCGGTATGCCCGTCACCGAGGCCAAGTTGTCCTGCCGCGTTTGGCCTGCAGGCGACAGTTGGGGGCGCTCAACGTTCGCGACTATGTAGTCGCTCGCATGCTCCGGGTTGCTCAGGACAGGAACCTCGACATGTGTCTCAACTTCCGCCGGTGGCGAGTGATACAAGAACGCATTGCCCACGAAATGTCGCATCATCCGACCTACCCGTCCGCGAATGTTGGCGAATGAGAAAAAGTCAAAGTCGGTGCGATTGATCTTTTTGTCGTAGATAAAGACATTCGCCGCGGACGTATTGACGCCCTCAATCAAAGTTGACGTGCAGATCAGGACCTTTAGCTCCCCGGCATCGAACAACCGGACAAACAGTTGGCCTAGAGAACGAGGCAATCGACCGTGATGCACCGCGATACCCGCGTCCGCACCGGCGGCCACCAGCCACTCGTCGTGATAGTTCTTAGCGATCCATTTTCCAAGCTTAGGACCCAGATCTGACTTGTAGTTGATACCGGCATCTCGAATTGCTTGAAGAAGGTCCTGCGCACTTCCAGGCGTAGCGGTGAATACGAGAGAACTCTCGTCACCAACCGATCGAAGGTCAGCGAGAAACGCTTCCTCGCGGCTGCCGGAAGCACTTCTGTCAATGATGTTGACCGTCACGGTCCGATAGTCAGTCCGAACAAATCTGAAGTTTCCGGTCCAGTGGTCACCAAGGGAGATGTCCCTTATGTGGGGGCCGGCCATAAAGCATTGCTTGGCTTGGGGCAGCGCCCGATAGACTGCTAGGTTCAGCGTTTCAAATCGACCATCGTCGCGGGATGGATCGAGTTTGTAAAACTCGTCCACAAAAAGCAGATCGATCCGTAGCTTGTCCTTCCGTTGCAGAAAGCGCTCTTGAGTGAGCACGAAGACGGTTGGCTCATCTTCCGAGTAATGGTCGGAGGTTGTCGTGAGGATCCGGAAGCGCTCACCAAAGTGTCGCTTTAGTCGGCGACGACACTCATCGATCAACGCGATAGTCGGTAGGATCATCACCACAGTGTGAGGCGATGCCTTTTGAATAAATGCATCGACGAGCAAGCTCTTGCCGAAGCTCGTGGGCGCGCTCAAAATGACGTTGTCGCCGGCAAGCAGCCACAACAGGACCTGCATCTGTTTGGTATGGAGATAGAGCTTATCTCCAAGCGTTACCGAGTGGGCCTCCATCAGCGTCTGGGTTGCTAGGCTGAGGTCTTGTGCGTCTACATAGGGGAATAGACCGCAAGCTTGAGCCAGTAGGTCGACGGCTCCGTCTGAACCCTTAGGAAGCTGCCGGTTCCGCTTCGCCTCCAACAGCCGAATAGCGGTTTCTAGGGCGTCGCTTGATTCCCTGTCCGTTTCCGCGAGGACCGCGCCTGCGTCAAAGATGGAGGAAAAGACATCCTCCGAGCTGAGTTGCTCGTCGCCTCCTAGAGACCTTAGCCGCTCAAGGCTCATAGGAAAGGCACAAGGAGTTGATCGAACTTCTCGACTAAGTCCTTCTTCTTGTTCAGCGGGACGAAAACCAAGTGAAAGCGAAGTCTCAAGTCGGTCACACGCTCGGCGAAGAAGGAACGAAGGCCTTCAACTTCGGCGGCTATCGATTTGGTATATTCGTCGCACAACTTGTCGAACGATCCGACTGCGTCACTGTCGTAAGCGATGAGAATTGGGAATGCCGCCATTTCCAAGAGTTTGTCACCCGAGGTTGTTGACTTGAATAACGCCAACACCTCGTCTCGATGGGGCACGTCTGGGGCAACATGACCGAAGATCATGGCCTTCTCGGTGTCCAAAAAGGTCGGAAGGAGGTGCGTACGGACCGACGAGATAGCGTCAGTGATGGCATCCTTCGGATTTGTGTAAAATTTGGATTCTCCAAGCCAAATTTCAAAGCCGGCCCCAGTCCTAAGAAGGTGAATTCCGTCGAAACCTTTGACTGTGTCGTTGGATGATGTCTTCAGCACAAGCTTGCAGATTATCGGGACGGTTTCGAATTCGGAAATACATGCGATGTGCAACAGGAGTTCTCCAAGTTCACCGCGAGTGTCCGTTCGTCTAGTCTTGTAGATATGGGCAGCGGCAAGTCGAAGCATCTCAACAAAATTGTCGGACCCAAATCCTGACTGCATGTCCTGGCTAAGAGCTATGTAAGGCAGCCACTGAAAGAGGTGCTCGGCCAACCGCTTACTGCGCCAAGCGCCACCATCGTAGCCCGCGCACAGGCAACGCATTTGGACTGAATCAACAAAGTAAGATGCCCTGACTTCCAAGAAAGCATCAGGGAATTTGATCATTCGCTAGTGATCACGCAATTCTAGCGAATGCACAATCCCGCAGCATAGACCTTATTGAGAACATAGCAAGAACAGCTGCGCGGCGCAAACTCCTAGTCGATGCGCTACCAAGTCCCCCCGATTACTACTCGTCGTTTGAAGCGTCGAGCGTATCCAGTTCCATAGTCCGCAACCGCTTCACCTCATCCCTCAGCCTCGCCGCCTTCTCAAACTCCAAATTCGTCGCCGCCTCGCGCATCTGCTTTTCGATGTCCTTGATCACGGCGGCCAGGTTCGCGCCCACCTGCAGCTGTTCCTTGCCGCTCTTGTCCTTGCCGATCGAAATCGTGACGTGGTCCTTTTCGTAGATCGAATCCACGATCTCCTTGATGTTGGACTTCACACTCTGCGGTGTAATGCCGTTCGCTTCGTTGAAGGCCATCTGCTTTTCGCGGCGGCGGTTGGTTTCGGCCAAGGCCCGGGCCATGCTGCCGGTTTCGTGGTCGGCGTAGAGGATGACCTTGCCGTCGACGTTGCGCGCGGCTCGACCAATGGTCTGGATCAATGAGGTCTCGGAGCGCAGGAACCCTTCCTTGTCGGCATCGAGGATCGCAACGAGGGCGCATTCGGGGATGTCGAGGCCTTCGCGCAGCAAATTGATGCCGACCAGCACGTCGAAGACGCCGAGCCGCAGATCGCGGATGATCTCGATGCGCTCGATGGTGTCGATGTCGGAGTGCATGTAGCGGACGCGGATGCCCTGTTCGTGCATGTATTCGGTGAGGTCTTCCGCCATCTTCTTGGTGAGCACGGTGACCAGCGTGCGGTAGCCGGCTTTGGCGACGCTGCGGATCTCGTCGACGACGTCGTCGACCTGGGTCTTGGCCGGGCGCACTTCGACCGGTGGATCGATGAGGCCGGTGGGGCGGATGACCTGCTCGGCGAAGACGCCGCCGGCCTGTTCCATCTCCCACGCGCCGGGGGTGGCCGAGACATAGATTGTCTGCGGGCGCATGGCGTTCCACTCCTCGAAGCGGAGCGGGCGGTTGTCCATGGCCGAGGGCAGGCGGAAGCCATATTCGGCGAGCGTCGCCTTGCGCCGAAGGTCGCCGCGATACATGGCGCCGAGCTGGCCGATGGTGACGTGGCTCTCATCGACAAAAACCAGCGCATTGTCGGGCAGATATTCGAACAGGGTGGGCGGCGGCTCGCCGGCTTTGCGGCCGGAGAAATAGCGCGAATAATTCTCGATGCCGGCGCAGGAGCCGGTGGCTTCCATCATCTCAAGATCGAACAGGGTGCGCTGCTCGAGGCGCTGCGCTTCGAGGAAGCGGCCGGCGCCGTTGAGCTCCTGCAGGCGCCCCGCCAGCTCTTGGCGGATAAGCTTGATGGCGCCGGTGAGGGTGGCGCGCGGCGTCACGTAGTGGCTGTTGGCGAACACGCGGATGAACAGCAGGTCGGAGCTTTTCTTGCCGGTGAGCGGATCGAACTCCTGGATGGATTCGATCTCGTTGCCGAACAAAGTGATGCGCCAGGCGGCGTCCTCATAGTGGGCCGGGAACAGCTCGATGGTGTCGCCGCGCACGCGGAAGGTGCCGCGCACGAAGCCGGTGTCGCCGCGCTTGTATTGCAGGTCGGTGAGGCCGCGGAGCAGCGCGCGCTGGTCGATGGTCTGGCCCTTGCGGAGATCGAAGGTCATGGCTGTGTAGTCTTCGACCGAGCCGATGCCATAGATGCAGCTCACCGAAGCGACGATGATGACGTCGTCGCGTTCGAGCAGCGCCCGCGTCGCCGAGTGGCGCATGCGGTCGATCTGCTCGTTGATGGTGGATTCCTTCTCGATATAAGTGTCGGTGCGCGGCACATAGGCTTCGGGCTGGTAGTAGTCGTAATAGGAGACGAAATACTCGACTGCGTTTTCGGGGAAGAAGCTCTTCATCTCGCCATAGAGCTGCGCGGCGAGGGTCTTGTTGGGGGCGAGGATCAGCGCCGGGCGCTGGGTGCGCATGATGGTCTGCGCCGCGGTGAAGGTCTTGCCCGAGCCGGTGACGCCGAGCAGGACCTGGTCGGTCTCGCCATTATCGATGCCCTCGACGATATCGGCGATGGCGGTGGGCTGGTCGCCGGCGGGCTGGTAGGTCGTCACCAGCTTGAACGGGATGCCGCCTTCGGACTTTTCGCGCGGCGCGGGACGGTGCGGACGCCAGGCCTCATTGCCCTCCACCTCCTTGCGGCCGTGCAGAATGATGTCTTCCAGCGCCCTGACGGTGGCGGAGATGCCGACAGTCTGCGCGCCTTCGAGGTTCTGGCCGGGCAGGGCGACTTTCTTGCCGGGGATACGGGAGCCGGGGACCCTCACCCGGCCGGTCTCATTTGCTGCGCGCTGGCGCGTCGCCGGTGGGCCACCCTCTCCCCCCTGGGGAGAGGGGACGGAGGCACGCGCCGTGTCGGTCGCACCTGCGAGGGCTTCTCGCATCGTCGCCATAACCGACGGGTCCTTGGCGGCGGCGCGGGAGATGTCGCGGGCGGTAATCCGTCCGGTTGAAGGGACATGCCCGAAGCCCGCCTGTTGTTGTTCGCCGAAGCCAGAGAAGTCCGGACGCTCCACGCCATTGGCCTTGGATTTGGGCGATTTGAGCGACATGCCCGTCGCGGCCGAGCGCTTGCCCTTGCCTTTCCCCTTGTCGACCAGAGGTTGGGGCACAAGTTCGCCGGTGGTGCCTGCCTTTTCGGCGGCGCGGCGGGCGGCGTTGTCGAGCTGGCGCTTGTTCCGCAGCCGCTCCTGCGGCAGCCGCTTGTTCAGCCGTTCGGCCTCGGCCTTCTCGATCTCGCCGATGAACTCATCGATGGAAAAGTCGGGTTGCTTCTCGGCCATGAGAGACTCGCGGGGACGGATGCTGACGGGACGACCTTATGTAGGGCGCTCGCCAGGAAATGTCAGTGGGACTGCGGATAGGCCCTTTTAGCACGCGCCGAGCGGAAAAGTCACGCCGGGCTAGGGCCTGGGGGCGAAGGTCGCCAGGCTTGCTATGTCAAAAAGCATGGTGGAAAGGGCAAATATCAGGCAGGAGTTGCAGCATGCCTACTTCGCTGCGGACAGTCGTCTGGTCGACCGCGATCTTCCTGCTCGTTGGCCTGTTGGCCCTGGTGGGTATTGTCGGAGCAACCCTATGGCTGGGTGAACGGGCCCAGGCCTACTCCAGCGTCGCCGCGGAGGCCCGCCTCACCCGCTCGGCGGCCATCGAGTTCCGCAACGCGCTGCAAGGGGCCGAATCCGGGCAACGCGGCTATGTGATCGCTCGCAACGAGATTTATCTGGCGCCCTACGCCACGGCCAAGACCCAGGCCGCGCGGCAATTCTCGCTGCTCGAGGGGCGGCTAGCGGACCAGCCCGAGGCGCGTGTGCCGCTGGAGCGCCTGGCGGCGATTGTCGACGAAAAATTCGCCGAGATGGACCGGATTATCGCGCTGGAGCGCGCCGGCCAGCACGCCGAAGCGCTCCTCATCTTCAACAGTAACCGCGGCAAGGCGCTGATGGACGAGGCCAATGTCTTCGTCTCCGGCCTGGTTCGCCGCATCGAGGACCAGCTGGCCACGGGTATCGCCGAGCAGCAGGCCAATGCGGGGCTCTTGCGGCTGGTGTCGGCGGCCGGCGCATTCGTGATCATCGCGGTGGTCGGCGGGGCTGGGTACATGCTTTCGCGCTATGCGGCGGAGGCCCGGCAGGCGCGCGACGAAGTGCGGGCCCTCAATGCCGGGCTCGAGCGGCGGGTGGAGGAGCGGACGGCCGATCTCGTGGTCGAGCGCGACAAGGCCGAGATTTTGCTGTCGGAGGTCAATCACCGGCTGGCCAATAGCCTGGCGCTGGTCGCCTCGCTGGTCAGCATGCAGGCCAAATCGCTGGAGGATCCGGCCGCCAAGGCGGCGCTGGGAGAAGCGCATGACCGCATCCTCGCCATCTCGCTGGTGCATCGGCGGCTCTATGGCTCGCGCGACGTGCGGGCCGTGACGCTAGACGAATATTTGGCCGCGCTGCTCGAACAGCTGAAGGCGTCGCTGCATGGTGACGGGCAGGCGTCGATCAAGCATTCGCTCGATCCGGTGACGCTGCCGACCGACACCGCGATCAATCTGGGCGTGGTGGTGACCGAGTGGGTCACCAATGCGTTCAAATATGCCTATCCGAACGGCAGCGGCGAAGTGCGGGTCCGGCTGGCGCGCCTGCCGGAGGGCAGGGTGGAGCTGGCGGTCGAAGACGATGGGGTAGGTCACCCCGAGGGCGAGGCCGTCAAAGGGACCGGCCTCGGCACGCGCATTGTGCGCGCTATGGCCGCGTCGATGCGGGCCGATGTCGAATATAGCGCGCGTCATCCAGGATTCTCGGCACGCTATGTGTTTACGCCAGCGGCGGGGTGAGGCGATGGCATTGCGGTTGATTGTTGCGGTGGTGGTCTCGGTGGGCCTGTCGGGCGCGCCGGCGCTAGCGCAGCAGGGGCCAGCAGGCATCACCACGCCGAGTGTGCTTGCGCCGTTCGATCCCCAGGCTGCCGCGTGCAGCGCGCCCAGCGGCCTCGGCAAGTCCCTGCTGTTCGCCATGGACAATGATCGCGACTTCATCACCGGCGCGGGGGCCGGACTGATGGCGGCGGCGAAGGATCGTGGGCTGTCCTATGCGGCGGTCAATGCCCAGAGCGACGCCGCGCGGCAGGCTGAGCAAATTCGCGCCGCGATCACCGCGAAGTCCGGGGCGGTGGTGACGGCACCGGTGGACGCATTGGCACTGGCTCCAATCCTGCAGGAGGTCATCTGGAGCGGGGCGTATGTCGGCACCATCGTGCCGCCGCCGGCGATCACCATCCTCAACGCGCCACAATATTTGACCGGCAGGACGCTGGCCGAGGATGCGGCTCGCCACATCAGGGAAAAGTTTGGCGGCAAGGCCGATGTGGTGCTGCTCACCCATGACAGCCTGCAGTTTCTGGCGCCGCGCTTTGCCGCGATGCGCGATGTGCTGAGCGAAATGCCGGAGGTGACGATCGTCGCCGACATTTCGCCCGCGACGGTAGATGAAGCCGGCGGCTATCACGCCATGCAGACGGTGCTCGAGGCCTTTCCCAATGTCGATGTGGTGCTCGGGGCCGACACGGTGGTGCTCGGGGCCCTCCGGGCGTTGCGCGAGGCAGGCCGCGACCGGCCCGATCAATATCTGGGCGGGATCGACGGGGAACCGCAGGCGGTTACCGAGATCCTCGGCGGAACGGGGCCGTACAAGGCGAGCATCGCCTTGTCGTCGCCGATATTCGGCTACGCACTCGGACAGTATGCGGCGGACTGGCTCGAAGGGCGCAGCGTGCCGCAGGCCATGGACGTGCTGCCCTTCGCGCTGACCAAGGACAATATCGCGCAGTACCGCGCCGACCAGAACGATCCGGGCGCGGTGTTCGCCGACCCTGTCCGGCGCGATGCGTATCTGAGGATGTACGGCAATATCTGCGCCGACAGCCGCGACCAATACCTCAATTTCCCCTGGTCCTCCGAGGCCGGCTGAGCCCGCCGCGATGGCGGCACTCAGCCGCCGCGAAAGCGCCTTCATGCAGCCGGCCGCGCGCTGTAGCATCAGGGGATGGTGGGGCCGCTGCAGATCGCAGGAAGAAGGGTGACGCGATGGGCCGCGGCGCTGCTGGCTGTCGTGCTGCTGGCGCTCGTGGCGCTGCCGGCGTGGGCCGATCCGGCTGACGATCTCGCGGCGCGGGTCGCGGCGATCGAGGCGGTGTTGGCGGACAAGGACGGGGTCGCGGCGGAGCCGCTGGCCGTTGAGGCGTTGGCGCTGGCCGAAGCGACCATCGGCGCGGACAGCCTCGAGGTCGCCAATCTCAACCGGCTGCTGGGCGACGCCTATTTCTATCAGGAGCGGTTCGCCGAGGCGGAGCCCCACTACCGTGTGGCCTTTGCGCTGCGCGAGAAGCGGCTCGGCACCAATGATGTCGACACGGCGGTGTCGGCGAATGATCTCGCCATCATCCTCAAGCGGCTGAAGCGCTTCACCGAGTCGCAGATCTACTACGAGAAGGTGCTGGCGATCCGCGAGGGGCTGTTCGGCGAGAATTCGCCCGAGGAGGCGAAAGCGAATTTCGAGCTGGCGCGGATCATCGGGCTGAATGGTAAAGGCGTCGAAGCCGCGGCGATGATGGATCGTGCCATCGCCAAAGCGGCGATCGCCTATGGGCCGAACGATCCGACATTGGCCGACTGGATGATCGAAAAGGCCGCGATCCTGCACGAAGCCGGTGAAACCGAGCTGGCCGAGACGGCCTATGTCCAAGCCATTGCGTTTGGCGAGAGCGTCTATTCGCCGGACGACACACTGCTTGCCTATGCACGGCAGTCGCTGGGCTTCATCTACTACGAGACGGGACGGAGCGCGCAGGCAGTACCGCTCTATAGGGCCGCGCTGGCGGTGCGCGAGACGGCGATGGGGCCGGATGCCCCGGCAACGATCAGCAATGCCTATCGGCTGGCGCAGGCGTTGTGGGCAATCGACGAAATCGCCGAGGCCGAAGCGATGTTCCGGCGCGTGCTGGCGGCGCGCGAGACTTCCGATGGCCCGGCCTCGCTTTCGGTCGCCGACGCGCTGCGCTGGATCGGCCGCGCAGCAGCGGCGCAGAACCGGCGGGCGGAAGCCGAGATCGTGTTGAAGCGCGCGCTAGCGATTTCCCAGGTGCAGCTTGGGCCCGAGGAT
This sequence comes from Devosia sp., assembly GCA_039920085.1. Taxonomy (GTDB): domain Bacteria; phylum Pseudomonadota; class Alphaproteobacteria; order Rhizobiales; family Devosiaceae; genus Devosia_A. The sequence goes on from JBDSEK010000183.1 coordinate 41,939, forward strand.
GTGCTCACCGGCTTTGACCTCATCGCGCTGGGCCAGCTTTATCTCGGGCAGGAACGCTTCGCCGAGGCGCGGCCACTGCTCGAGCGCGCAGTGGCGGTGTTCGATCTGTCCGAGGAAAACCGCAGCAGCGCCGCAGCCGGGCGGATGGCGCTGTCGCTGCTCGCCCATACAACCGGCGACAACAAGGGAGCGATAGCGCAGGCCGAGGCGTCACTGGCGGATATGCGCGCGCTGCACGGCGTCGAGAGCCGCGACGCGGCCGATGTGATGCTCTCGCTCGCCTTCTACCAGCTGGAAGCGGGCGAGACTGATGAGGCCGAGCGGCTGGTGGGCGCCGTGCGCGATATTTACGCCAATGTGGCGCCCGACAGCGGCGCGGCGGTGCGGGCGACGAGCCAACTGGGCCGCATCCGCGAGGCCGAAGGCGATTATGAGGCGGCAATTGCGCTGCACCGCTCCGCGCTCGCGACGCTCACGGCGCGCTATGGCGCGGGCAGCGCGGAAATCCAGCCGGCGCTGGCGGATCTGGGCAACAGCCTGTTCGGCACCGGCGATATTGAAGGGGCGGCCAAGGCGTTTGCGCAAGCGGCGGCGATTGTCGAGCGACTGGCGGCGGTTGATAGTGAAACGGCGTTCCTGTCGCGTACCGGCGATGTCGAGGATCAGGCGATTGCGCGGGCGCGGGTGTTCGATGATCTGATCAAGGCCAATTACCGGCTCGCCGAATCGGTGCCGGAGAAAGCGGCGGACTATTCGACCGAGGCCTTTGCGGCGGCGCAGCGGGTGACGGAGTCGGAAGCCGCGGGCGCTCTGGCGCAGATGGCAGCGCGGCAGGCGGCGGGCAGCGGCGAACTCGCGGCACTGGTGCGTGAGCGACAGGATCTGGTTGCAGGGTGGCAGCGGCAGGACAGCGCTTTGACGCAGGCGCTGGCCGACGAAGCGCCCGATCGCGACGGGATCGCGGCGCTGCGGCAAGCGCTGGACGAGAGCGATGCGCGGATCGCCGCAATCGATGCGCGTCTCTTGAGTTCCTATCCGGGCTTCGCCGCCCTGCAGCGACCGGCCGCGCTGAGTGCCGAAGCAGTGCAGGCGCGGCTCGGGGACAATGAGGTACTGCTGTTCTTTGCCGATACAGGTGCACTTGCGGGCAGCGAGGCCGAGACGTTCCTGTGGATCGTGCCCAAGGCCGGCGAAATGCGCTGGCTGCGCCTGTCACGGACCAGCGGCGAACTCTCGGCGGCGGTGCGAGAATTGCGCAACAGCATGGGGGTCGGCGCGGTGACGCGTGGGCCGAACGCGGTGGCGCGGCAGCAAGGGTCGGACCGGACCAGCAAGGTGCTCGAGGCGGCGCATGCGCTTTATGGTGCGGTGCTTGGTGAAGCGGAAGCGATGATCGCGGGGCGCGATCTGGTGATTGTGCCGTCGCGTTCGCTGTCGGCGCTGCCGTTCCACGCGCTGGTGGCAGAGTTGCCGCCAGCCAGTTCGGCGGACCGCTATCGCGATGCACGGTGGGTGGCGCGCGAGCATGCCATCACCATCCTGCCGTCGGTGGCGTCGCTTTCGCCTGAGACGGAGAACGCCGGCGCGACGGAGATAAGCCGCACGGCCTATGTGGCTTTCGCCAATCCGCTGCTGGTGGGACGCCGCGGCACGGATCGGCGGGCCTTCAATCGGACTGGCTGCGCGCCGGTGATTGCGGTCGCGGAGGCGGATGAAGAGATCGCGCTGCCGGCGCCGTCGGCGCTGTTCCGGGGCGCCGAGGCGGATGTCGCGGCGGTGCGCGCTCTGCCGCCCTTGCCGGAGACGATTGACGAGGTGTGCGCCATCGCGGAATTGCTCGGCGCCGATGCGGGAGCGCTGCATCTGGGCGCCGAGGCGAGCGAGGCGAATGTCAAAGATTTGTCCGCCCATGCGCAACTGGCGCAGGCGCGGGTGGTGCACTTTGCGACGCATGGTCTGGTGGCAGGCGATCTGAGCGGGCTGGCAGAGCCGGCGATCGTCCTGACGCCGCCCGAAACTGCCAGCACCGACGACGACGGACTGCTGACGGCGTCGGAGGTGACGCTACTGAAGCTCGATGCCGATTGGGTGATCCTCTCGGCCTGCAACACGGCGGCCAGCGACGGCGGCGGCGAAGCGCTGTCGGGTCTCGCCCGCGCCTTCTTCTACGCCGGCGCGCGAGCGCTAATGGTGTCGCACTGGCCGGTAAGCTCCGGCGCGGCGGTGCGCCTCGCCAGCGGCGCGATGGCCGAATTGTCGGCGTCGCCGGAGATCGGCCGCGCGGAAGCGCTACGCCGCGCCATGGTGACCGAGATCGAAGCTGGTGGGGCGCGCGCCGACCCCGCGAGCTGGGCACCCTTCATCGTGGTGGGCGCCTCGCGATAGGGGTTGCGGGGTGACGGGAGGGCTCATACCTCTCAGCGGTGCGGCTCCCCACCGCCATCAGCATGAGGTTGCCAAAAATGAGTTCCGAGGATGCGCTCCGCTCGATCGTCGCGCTGCGCTCGAGTATTCCCGAGGACGCCTTCACTGCTGCCGGGCTTGGGACGCTGCGCGAAGGCAGTGGCGTGGTCATCGACGATTCGGGCCTGGTGCTGACGATCGGTTACCTCATCATGGAAGCGAGCGAGATTTGGATGACGACGCTCGATCGGCGCGTCGTGCCCGGCTATGCACTCGGCTACGATCACGTCACCGGCTTCGGCCTCGTGCAGGCGCTGGGTCAGCTCGAGTTGCCGGCGGTACCGCTCGGCAATTCGGCCGATCTGCAGCTGGGCGATGCGGTGCTCTTCGGTGATGGCACGGGTCGTTCGGTGGAGGCGGCGATCGTCGCCAAACAGGAGTTCGCCGGATATTGGGAATATTTGCTCGACGAGGCGCTCTTCATTGCGCCAGCCCATCCGTCCTGGGGCGGGGCAGGGCTGTTCGACGCCGAGGATAGGCTGGTCGGAATCGGCTCGCTGCGCCTTCAAATGCTGCAGCGCAACCGCCCGTCCGACATCAATATGGTGGTGCCGATTGATCTGTTGAAGCCGATCCTCAACGACCTCACGACACGCGGACAGGTGAACCGCCCGGCGCGGCCATGGCTCGGCATTTTTCCGGCCGAGAGCGACGGCGCGGTGGTGGTGACGAGTGTCGCCGAAAGCGGACCGGCCGCGAAAGCCGGGATCAAGCGCGGCGACATTATCTTGGACGTTCGCGACGCCGGGGTCGAGGGCCTCGCCGATTTCTACCGCAAGCTGTGGAGCAGCGGCGAGGCGGGAGCCGAAGTGCCGCTCAGGATCGTGCGCGATGGACGCGAGAGCTGGCTCAGGATCAAATCGGCGGATCGGCAGAGCTTCATGAAGCGACCGCCGCTGCAATAGGCCGTCGTTCGTAACTCCCGGTTAAGCCTAGTTCGCGCTGAAGCCGCGATGTTTACCAAGCGTAACCCACCAGAGCCTTAGCGTCGACGCTGTGCAGATTTGCGCCTGCCAGATGCGGTGGGCCGGCGTGGGGGCTTATCATGCGGCAAAGCGCGCGATCGATTGGGTATGGAGTGCTGGCCATTGCGCTGGCTGTCGCCCCGCTGGCCGGATGTTCGGCAGGCGCCAGCAATTTCGGCAATTCCAACCTGGAAGCGGCGGAGCTGCCCAATATCGGCAGTTACACCGCCGAGGGCGCGCTCAGCGAGGCGCGGGCGCATTTTCGCAACAATGATTTCGGCTATTCGGCGGCGCTCTACAAACGCGCGGCGGAGCTGGCCCCCAAGAACGCGGAAGCCTATGTCGGGCTTGGCGCGTCCTATGATCGGCTCGGGCGGTTCGACCTCTCCGATCGCGTCTACGAAGCGCTGTTCAAGCTCTCGGGCGGCACGGTGCAGTACTACAACAATGTCGGCTATTCCTATATGCTGCGCGGCAATCTGAGCGCAGCGGTGAAGAGCTTCAAGAAGGCCATCACCATGGACCCCGACAATATCGTGGTCGCCAACAATCTGCAGATCGTCGCCAACGCGGCGAAGGCCTAGCTGGCTCTGGCTCTGCCCCCAACGCCCCTTCGGTCGCGAGCTTCAACCGCGACTGGGCTTTTTGTTGCTCTGTCCCTCGCCCCCTTCGGCTGCGAGGTCCAACCGCCGGCTGGTGCTTTGTCGCTCTATCCCTCGCGCCCTTCGGTCGCGAGGTCCAACCGCTGCTAGGGCGCCGGATCCTCGACCGGGACGATGACGGTCCCGTCCTTGCCGAGGCCCTTGGTGTTGTATTGGGAATTGTGGGACGGGTCGGTGGTCTCGGCGGCGAGATTGGCCTTAACGGCATTGCCGCTGGCGTAGCCGACACGGTCCTCGTGGTTGAGGTAGTCCCAGGCGCAGCCGCCGAGTGACAGCGTGAGCGCTGCGGCGAGCAATGCCAGGCGGGTAGCGGCGATGGCGGCGCGAGGGTTCAAGTGCCGTTCCCCAGATCGATGATGTAGCCATAGGGACCGGCAATGCCGGCGCCGGTTTGAAAGTCCTTGATCATCTTGGACGTGACCTCGAGCTTGCCGAGGGCGAAGAATTCGGGGTCGTTGGCAACGACCGTCTGGTCGAAGGGGGTCGCGACGACCTGTCCGGGCGTTGCCGGCTGCACGAGGCGCGGTGTGACGATCACCACGAGTTCGGTTTCCTGCTTCTGGAAGCTCGAGGATCTGAACAGCGAGCCGAGCACCGGAACGTCGCCGAGCCAGGGCAGCTGGTTCTGCGTCAGCTTGGTTTCGTTTTGCAGCAGGCCCGCGACCGAGAAGGACTGGCCATCGCGCAGCTCAACCGTCGCGTCGAGATTGCGGGTGTTGAAGATCGGATCGCCCGCATCGGTGAAGCCGCCGATGCCGCTGACCTCAGGAGTGAGCTTGATCTGGATGCGGTCGCCTTCGAGCACCACAGGCACGAACACAAGACGGACGCCGAAATCCTTGTATTCGATGGAATATTTGTTGTCGCCCAATTGTACGCGGAGCGGGATCTGGCCACCGGCGAGAAAGCTCGCCTTGACGCCCGAAAGGGTGGTGAGGTTGGGCTCGGCGAGAGTGCGGACGAGGCCCTTTTGCTCGAGCGCCGTGATCGCCATCTGGACACTGATGCCATTGGCGATAACGCCGGTGATGAAGGCGGAAAAGCTCTGCGCGCCCTGAGTGGGATCGCCCGGGCCGCTGCCGATTTCACCGACGAAGCCGGGGCCGCTGCTTTTCCATTCGATGCCGAGCTCGCGCCCGGCCGAGCGGTTGGCTTCGAGGATACGAACCTCGAGATTGACCTGACGGCCGCCGCTGAGCGTCATCGTGTTGATGAGCGCAGGGCTTCCGTACTGGGCGACGATGTCCATCGCTTTTTGCATCGAGACCTCATCGGGCACGGTGCCCGAGAGGCGGACGCGGCCGTTGACGGTCGACACTTTGACAGCGGAATTGGGGATCGCCGATTTGATCGAGCGCGCGATGTCGGAGGTGTCGGCGCCCACTTCGACCGCGAGCAGGCCGACGGGTGCGCCCGAGGAGCTGTAAAGATTGACGGTGGTGGTGCCGAAGCCCTTGCCGACGAGATAGAGCGATTTGTCGGTGATGGGCTGTGCATCGGCGATGGCCGGGTCGGCGGAGACGATCTTGCCGACGGCTTCCGAGATGGTGACCGTCACCGCCTGCGAGATAGGCAAATTGATGCGGAGGACGGAGGTCGTCGCGAGATCGTAGTTGATTACCTGCGGGGCGGCCACAGCCGAGCCCGGCGCGAGCAGCAGGGCGGAAAGGGCGAAAAGGCACGCTATGGCGCGGCGGGCCTGCCCCTCCAGGATCGAAACTTCACTCACTCGGACGCTCTTTCGTCTGCACTGGGAGCGAAGGTTAATCGCGGTGGGTCAATATCGGCTTAACGGAGCGGGCCGGATTGGGGCGAAGCGCTATTTGAGCCAAAACGGGCTGGTCATGCGGATCGCCTGATTGGCGGAGACCGTTTCGAGCTTGCCGCCCTCCATGAAATCGCTCAGCGAGCGGAGCACAAGCGAGAGCTTGCCCAGGGCCGTGGCGTTGACGATGACTTCGGCCTGCGCGCTGTTGAGTTCGAGCGTCGCCAAGGCGGGCGCCGCGAAGATTTCGGCGCGTGGATTGGCGGGATCGGCTGGAGCACCCGTGGTGCCGGTTTCGCCCAGCCTCGCGTCGATGGCGAGGACCCGCACATTGCGGAGGATGGTCTCGGAGACCTGGAGGCCATTGGCATTGGTGCGTGCGAGCACGATGTCGACGTGATCATTGGGGACGATGAAGCCGCCCGAGGCTGCTTCCGGCGCCACCATGACGGAAACACCGCGCATGCCGGGCTCCAGTACGGCGGATAGATAGCCCTGATCGGCGAGGACGAGCTTCTGGCGGCGGATGGGTTCGCCCGGGAAGAATTCGTAGCGGGCGACGGCGCCGCTCATATCGGTGATGGCTTCGGGCGTCGCGGTGTCGGTAATATATTCGGGGCGGAGGGCGGTTTCGGGCCATTCCTGCCAGGCAACGAGGCTCTCGCTCAGGCGCTGGCCCATGCCGATATCCTGCGTTGCAACAAGGACGCGCGCGGTGGGCGGCGCGATGATGGCGGGGGCGGCGACCTCTTCGACAGGCGCGCTGGCCGGCTGCAGCCGCTGCACGGCAAGAAAAGCGGCGAGGCCGCCGGCGACGATGGCGACAACGACCAGCAGCAGGCGCGGCTTCATCAGCATGCCGAGCGGCAAGCGCGACAAGAAGCCAGCGCCGGCTTCTTCCTCTCCGGCGCTGCGCTGCATTTCGGCGCGTAGCAGATCGATGCGCAATTGCGCTCCCGTGGCGTAGGGCGAGCGTTCCTCCTCGCGCTGGGGCAGCGGCTCGGGCGGCGCGACGGATTCGGGAATGGAGTCCTCAAGGCTGAGGGAAATCGGTTTCATGCGCCGGAGCAATCTATCCTCGGTCGAAGGGGGCGGCTGAGCTGCGGAAATCCCGCACTCAGAGTTCTACGCGAGAGAAATCTTTGCTTGGTTCCGGGTAAAGGATCAGTTCGAGCGAAAGGGCCAAGCCGGAGTTAACCCTACCGAATTCCCTAAAGCTCGCGTTCGGCGAGCTCGCGGAAGGCATCGGGCACCGAATTGCCGCGGTCGAAAACGACCGAGCCATAGCCGATGGCTTCCCAGCCGAAGCGGTCGCGGACTTTGTCCATCGCCTTGTCGGCGAAAAAGCGCGAGGCACCGCGCCGTGTGCCGGGACGCCGGTTCTCACCGGGCAGGCCAAGGCCAAGCTCAAGTTGTAGCACCGGCTGGTGTTCGAGATGGGAGACCGAGATGGCGAGCAGCGAGATGAAGCGCTCGCCGGGGTAGTCGGCGAGGACGGACCAGACGAGGTCCTCGGCGATCTCGGCGACGATCGCGGTCGCGGCGACAGGGGCATCGAGGGTGAGGGCCCGGGTGACGGCATGCAAATCGGCGAAGCGCACGCGCACCGTGATGCAGCGGCCGGCCAGCGCCTTGGCGCGAAGGCGCGTCGCGATGCGGTCGGCCAGGTGGATCAAAGCCGGGCGGACGATTTCGACCTTGGGCAACTTCTTGCCGAGTGCGGACTGAGCGCCGGCCGAGCGGGCGCGGGCATCCATGACGATGGCGCGCGGGTCCTGGTTGAAAGCGAGGGATTTGAGCTTTTCGCTGGCCGCGGGGCCGAGCAACTTTTCGAGCGACTGGCCAGGCGTTGCCGCAAGCTGGCCGATGGTCACCACACCCATTCCGGCGAGGCGGGCTTTGGTGGCCGGGCCGACGCCCCACATCAGCTCGACCGGCAGATTGTGGAGGAATTCGAGTTCGGTCGCCGGGTCGATGACACAGAGGCCATCGGGCTTGGCGACCTGCGAGCCGATCTTGGCGAGATGCTTGGTGCGCGCAACGCCGACAGAAATGGGCAAGCCCACTTCGGCGCGGACGCGTCGGCGGATGGCGGTGGCGATCTGCGTGGGTGAGCCGAACAAATGCTCGGTTCCCGCGACATCGGCAAAGGCTTCGTCGATGGAAATGCGTTCTACCAGCGGCGTGTAGTCGTCGAGAATCTTGAGCGCGGCAGCGCCGAGGCGCTGATACTCCTTGAAATGGCCGCCGACGAAAATGAGATCGGGACAAAGCTCCTTGGCCTTGCGGCCGGGCATGCCGCCGCGGACACCGAATCTCTTGGCTTCATAAGATGCCGCCAGCACCACGCCGCCGCCAACGGCGATGGGCTTGCCGAGCAGGGTCGGGTCGAGGAATTGCTCGACCGACGCATAGAATGCGTCGAGATCGGCATGAAGAATTGTCGCGGCAGACGCAGCCATGGCGACCCGGTTAGTGTTGGGAACAAATAGAGAACAAATCGACTGGGGATGTCAACCGGCTGCCCGGCGGATTACTCCGCCGGAGCCAGGCCGTAGCGGATGCGGGCTTTTTCGCGGGCGCGGGCGATGAGCACTTCGCGGTCGCGGGGCGGGGCGTCGGTTTCTAGCGACTTAAGCAGCTTGCGGACGATCTTGTCGATGTCCTCAACTGCAGCGTGGAAGGCCGCTTCGTTGGCCTTGGAGGGATGAGTGTAGCCGCTCACCTTGCGCACGAATTGCAGCGCCGCCTCATGCACCTCGTTGCGGCTGGCGGGCGGCTCGAAATTGAACAGGGGCTTGATGTTGCGGCACATGGCGCGGATCTCCAACAAACGCACGACGTTGGTGGAAATTTCGCACTGGTGACGAACGCGATGCAAGTGCTTGCTCTCGCCTCTGACGCTTTCAAGATTTCGCCGCAGACCAGGCGAATGATTGCTGGAAAAAGTGTTTCGAGGTGGGTGCGGCGGGCTCGAGCATCCCGGTGAAACCGAACCACGCACGGCGGAAGTCTCAACCATTGCTGTGGGTTAGAGCGCGAGGCCGGCGCGGTCATTCGCCAGCCGGCGGCGAACGCAGATCGCCTATTCCGATCAGAGGCTGGTTGAGGACAGAATCGAGGAGGAGACTCGCGCAAGTGAGTCGCAGCAGCGAGGGAGAGATGTTGATGTCGATGTCCCCAACACACGCGCCTGAAGAGGCGATCCGCGAGAAGGCGTATTATCTGTGGGAGGCCGACGGCAAACCGTATGGCCGCGACCAGGAATATTGGCAGCGCGCCGCGGTGGCGCTCAGCAGCAAGGCGCGGCTCGATAGCCTGGTGAAACCGGCGCCGAAAAAGGCGAAGCCGGAGCCGGCCAAGAGCAAGGCGGCGGCCAGCAAGAGCGGTGCCGCGCCGACCAAAGCGCAGACCGCCAAGAAGAAGCCGAAGAAGAAGTAGCCACGCGGTCGGCTTTGCGCCTCAGAATTTCATCTGATAGGCGTCGGACTGGCCAGCGCTCGAGGCATGGTTCGGAGAGCTAGCGGCAATTCACTGGTCGCCGCCTTGATGCTCGGGCAAATTACGCTGCGGCCACAGCCGGCTTGAAGTTGAGTGCTACGCCATTGATGCAGTAGCGCAGGTGCGTGGGCGGCGGGCCATCGTTGAAGACATGGCCGAGATGGCTGCCGCAGGTCCCGCAATGCACTTCGGTGCGTGTCATGCCGTGGGTGCGATCGACGGTGTTTTCGACGGCGCCGGGGATGGGGTCGTTGAAGCTGGGCCAGCCGGTGCCGCTCTCGAACTTCACCTTGCCCTCGAACAGGGCGGTGTCGCAGCCGGCGCAATGGAAGGTGCCGGGGCGCTTTTCATAGAGCAGAGCGCAACTGCCGGGCGCCTCGGTGCCGTGGGCGCGCATGATGCGGAACTGTTCGGGGGTGAGGAGTTGGCGCCACTCGGCGTCGGTGCGGCTGACGGGGTAGGTCTTTTCCATCTGCATGTGAGGCTCCCGCTGGTTGCGGGCTGATATAGGGGCACGGGCGGCAAAGGTCACGTCACAAGCCGATCACGAGCGCGGCAGCAAAACGCCGCCCCGAAGGGCGGCGTTGCATTTCTTCGACCGCGAGAGCGGGATCAGTCGACCGCGTAAGAGGTGATCTTGTTGTTCACCGAGGAGGGGAGATCCTCCATCGTCTCATCATATTCGCGGCAGATGCCGCCGAAATCGGTCGAGGTGCAGACGGTGACCACGGCGCCGCCTTCGATCAGAATCGACTCGATGTTGTTGTCAAAATTGCCGGGGATGTCATCATCGCTATCACCCGGCTCGACGCAGAAATTGGCGCCGCTCAGCCCGTCGCCCTGGTAGAAGCAGACTTCTGCTTGCTCCTCGGGCACGTCTTCTTCCTCTTCATCATCGCCCAGATTTAGGACCACATCGGGCCCGATGATGATCGAGAAATTGAACGGTGAATCCGGCCCGGTTGCCTTGGGCTTCAACAGACTCTTGGCAAGGAAGCCTTC
>JBDSEK010000184.1:0-6417 GCA_039920085.1 Devosia sp.
CAATCGATCCGCGCACAATCGCGACGCGAGGATGCGGCGGTAGGGTGCGGTTGTGACAAAGGGCGACGATTTCGGCGGCGCCAAATTGCGGGTCCGCAAGAAGACGAGAAATGAGGGCCGCGCCGACTTTGCCGGTTGCACCCGTGACCAACAGCTTCATTGTTCCCCCGCGAGGTACCATCAAATTATGCTGGCATCACCTAGCTAAATTGCATTCGGCGATCCAGTGAAAGAATGCCCCTTCGTTCTTGAACCTAGACGTTACTCTGTCCCGTCGGCGGCGGTGGATCTACGGCGCTGCCCCGTACTGCTATCGTCAAGTGACAGACAAGCCCTTCGGGCCGAAACTCGGTCGCCACCGTGCCATGGCTCTGGGTGAACAGTCCACGAAGCAGCTTCATTCCAAAGCCCGTATTTGACGGGACCTCGACCGGTGGGCCACCCCGTTCCTCCCAATCGACCCTGATCGTCCCATCATGGGTTGCCCAGTTGAGGAGCACCTGACCCTGTGGCGTTGACAAGGCGCCGTACTTCACGGCGTTGGTGCAAAGCTCGTGAAGGGCCATTCCGAGGGCCAGCGCGGCACTGCCATCTACTCTCGAATCGTCTCCCGTTACGACAATCCTTTCCCGCTCGTCCTCCTGGTGCGGGCCAACCACTTCATCAACCAGTTCGCGTATCGAAACGTCTCGCCAATTGCCGCGGGTCAGAAGGTCGGTCGCCACCGCGAGCGCCCTCAGTCGATCGCTGAAAACGGAAATCGATTGTTCGATCGGCCGATTGGCGCGCAGGCTTAAACCAGCCAGGCTTTGCACCACTGCGAGGTTGTTCTTGACGCGATGCTGAAGCTCGCGCGCGGTCAACCGGAGCAAGTCCTCGGCCATGCGGCGTTCGGTGACGTCCATCGCGACGCCGATAACGCGTGTTGGCTGGCCGTCCTTGTCAAAGAGAACCTGGGCGCGAACGCCGATCCACTTTTCTACTCCATCCGGCCATTGGTGTTTGGCTTCGAAGCGAATGGTCGGGTTGCCGGCAGCCACACTGTCGGCGGCGTCTCGCTCGACGCGGGCACGCTCGCCTGGCGCATACAGGCTCATGAATTCTTCGGTGTCCGGCTGGGCGTGCTCGGGAAACCTGTAGAGCCTGTTCAACTCTCTGGAGGGCGTGATCGTGTTGGTTGCGACGGAGAGCTCCCAGACCGCAAGGTCGGCGGCGCCTATCGCGAGGCTTAGACGCGCCTGTTCGTCGACCAACTTGGCCTCCGTTTCGACTTCGTCGGTAATGTCCTGCAGGGTGCCGGTGTAACGCTCGGGGCGGGCCGTGGCGGCATCGCTGGAAAAGACCGCTCCTCCATGCGCCAGTAGCCAGCGTTCTCGTCCATCGTCGGCGCGAGTGATGCGATAGCGATAGGTTTCCTGAGTCCTTTTCGCCGGATCAAGCGCGCGGGCGAGAATTGGCTCGATTTGTGCGTAGTCATCGGGATGGGTTCGGTTTCTCAGGATCTCGTAAGTAATCTCCTGATGGGACGAGAAGCCGTAAAGCGAACGAGCTTTGGGGGAATAGAAAAATTCGCCGCTCGCAATGTCCCAGTCCCAGACACCAATTTGTGCAGCCTCAGTCGCCAGGGCCAGGCGCCGCTCGGCCTCCAGATGAGACGCCTCCGAGCGTTTGCTGTCGGTGATGTCCCAGGTGACGCCAACTATTTCGACTGCCGCGCCCTGCTCGTTGGTTCGCACCAGACTGTGCGCCGCCAACCAGCGGATCTCGCCATCGGTCCGTCTGATCCGAAATTGAGCCTCGTGGCGCCTGCCCGGCGCCAAGTCCTCGGGCGACAGGTCGACGCGAGGGCGATCGGCCGGTTCGACCATGGCCATGAACATCGCGCTCGTAACCGGGGTGTCTTCCGGTAGGCCAAAGAGCGAATACTGACGCGGGCTCCAGACTTGCATCCCCGACGCAAGATCAGTGCTCCAGGTGCCGATTCGACCGGCGTCCAAAGCCAGCTGGAACCGTCCGAGCGCTTCCACTGTCGCCATGTCCTCTGACATTGCCCCATCCCCCGATGCGAGAAACGCGGAAAGGGCAGTTGGGTTCACGGAGCCGACAAACTATTCATTGTCCGACCGGTCTTGCTCGCGGGCCAGCAGCTTGAAGATATCGGTGGCAGGCTGGTGGCACCAGCGGTCTCGCAGCCCGACCCCGCAAAATGTTCGGCGATCTCGGCCGTTGCTGCAACTGCTCACCCAAGCCCCCACCTGCCCAACTCAGCCAGCCTCTCTCGCGCCCCGTCGTTCCAGCGTAGCTGCAATTGCCAGCACCGCGCCAGCTGCGACGATCAGCACGGGCAACGCTAGATGCGCGGTGCCGATGCCCAGCCGATCCGCGAGCGAACCCAGCACAAATGGTGCGAGCAGAAGCGAGGAGCCAAATGCCATCGCCAGGCGGACGGCCGCCAGGTCAGACGCGCCTGGGGCAGCGCCGACTGCGAAGCTGGTCGAGAGGGGATAGAGCGGAGCGATACCGAGGCCGATGATGAAGACGCCGATGATCGAAACGATCTGCTGGCTGACGCCCCAATAGAGCGCGAACCCGACGGCGACAATGATGAGCGCGGCAGCGAACAGGGCGCGGGTCGGGACGCGATGAACGAGGCCGCCAAGCGCTATCCTGCCGATCAGCATGCCAAGCGGGAACCCCGCGGCGGCGGTGGCGGCCATCGCGGCATCGAAATGGACGATCTTGGCGAAAAATTCCGGCGCCCAGAACACCACGCAGAATTCGAGTGCCGTGGCAGCGAAGAGCAGCGACCAATAAGCCCAGAAGACCGGTGGCAGATGCTGCTTGGCCTGGCTCGTGCGCGACGGCGAGTCAGCGATGGCGACCCGCCAGAAGGCGGCGACGATTATCAAATTGAGGGCGACGCCGAGCAGCACCGCAGGGCGCCAGCCCCAGCCGAGCCAGATGAAGAGGCCGGTGATGAGGGGCACGGCGAAGCCGAAGGCGTAAGCGACGATGCCCTGCCCGGCATAGGCGGCGGCGCGGCGTTCGCCATGAATGTCGGAGAGAAGCGCCGGAACGATGGCCGGGCCGAGCGTGCCGAGGACGCCCATCATGGAGCAGCTCGCTACGCTGGCCCATGGCGCGGGCGAGAAGCAGAGGCAGAGGCCGCCGAAGCTGAGGCCGAGCATCCCGAAGCGCAGCGCATTACGGCGGCCGAAGGCGATGCTGACCCGCTCGCCGAAGAGCCCCACGAGCAGCACGCCGAGCGCGATGGCGCTCGAATGGAGGCTGACGTCGCGATAGCTGAGCGAGAACTCTTGCTTGAGGAAGGGAAGGACGTTGCCCTGCCCGTTGAGGAGGTAGATGTAGCCGCCGGTGACGAGCCAGCCATACCAGGTCGCTGCGTCACGCATGAGTGGGGCCGACGCGGCAGGCGTGGCCGCATCGGTGCTCATCCGATAGCGCAGCGGCTTGGATCATGGCTGGCACGAGAAAAGATCACGCGGCTCCCCTGCCGGGCACCTTAGCCGAGATGCGGCGGGCATGAACCTGCCAGGCGCTCGCGGCGCAGCCTTCAAGGCGAGCACGTCGCCGGCCCTTGCCGGCGACACGCCCCGGTCTGGCGGCGTCGGTCAGACGGTCGCCGACTTCAGCTTCGACAGCGGGCGGATCTTGACGCGCACGCTTGCCGGCTTTGCCGCGCCCGCAACCATTTCGCCGGTCGAGGGATTGCGGATCATCGTGCCGGCCTTGCGGGCGGGCACCTTGCGGAGCGAAATCTTGAGGAGGCCGGGCAGAGTGAACTCACCGACGCCGCGCGGATGGATCGAACCCATCATGACGTTTTCGATCGTTTCGAGCACGCCCTTTGCGACTGCACGGGTGAGGCCGTTCTCTTCGGCAATCAGATTGACGAGCGCCGTTTTGGTCAGCGCTTCCTTCACCGGCTTGGTCTTGGCGGCAGGTTGCTTGGCCGCAGCGGCTTTGACACGGGTTTGAGCCAACGGATTCTCCCAAAAAAGGTTTGCAAGGTCGGGAACCCAGCTAGCAGAGAGTCGGGCGCGCACCAAGTGGAAGATGCGCGAAGTCCCTAGCTTACTGAGGTGGGCGGCCAGCTGGAGGGGGTGTCATCGCTGAATACGACCAGACAAACGACGATCCGATTCGATGCTCTGGGGGGTGGCCGGGAGCTCCCCCGCCATCCTTATATGTAGCGCACAAGGGGCTTGCTTCAAGATCCCCCTCACCCGCTAGAACGCGCGCCCGAACCCCAAACAGCGGAGTGAGACAATGGCAGAGCATGCTGTGATCATCGCCGGCGCCGGTCCGACCGGGTTGATGCTGGCAGCAGAACTGAGGCTGGCGGGCGTCGATGCTGGCGTCATTGAGCGTCGGGGCAAGCCGGAGCGCGCCGGGCATGGCGCGGGGGGCCTGCATGCTCGGACGATCGAGGTTTTCGAGCAGCGCGGCATTGCCGATCGCTTTCTCAAGGAAGGCAAGATCGCGCAGGTGGCGGGCTTTGCCGGCGTGCATTTCGACATCAGTGATTTTCCGAGCCCCCATCCCTACGGCCTTGCCCTCTGGCAGAAGCATATCGAGCGCATCCTGTTGGGCTGGGTCGAGGAGTTGGGCGTCCCGATCACGCGTGGCGTCGAGGTCACGGGCTTTGCCGAGGACGCAACCGGTATCGCTGTGCAGCTTTCCGATGGACGATCGCTGCGGGCACAATATCTGGTCGGCTGCGATGGCGGCCGCAGCACCATCCGCAAGGCCGCCGGCATCGGCTTTCCCGGGTCCGAGCCGACGCTCAGCCACATTATCGGCGAGGTGGCGTTCGGCGAAGACCCGCAATGGGGCATGCGGACCGATGCAAGGGGCCTGCACGGGATCAACAAGACCGAGGAGGGGACGGTCCGCGTGATGGTCAGCGAGGCGCAGCCGGGCGAGAAAAGCGAGCCGAGCCTTAGCGATCTGAGTGAGGCGCTCATTGCGCATTACGGCAGCGATTTCGGCGTCCACAGCCCGAGCTTCCTCTCGCGCTTTACCGACATGGCCCGGCAGGCCGAAACCTATCGCAAGGGGCGCGTGCTGCTGGCGGGCGATGCGGCGCATATCCACTACCCGATCGGTGGGCAGGGCCTCAATATCGGTGTCCAGGATGCCGTCAATCTCGGATGGAAACTGGCCGAGGTGGTGAAGGGCGTTGCGCCCGATAGCCTGCTCGACACCTACCAGTCCGAACGCCACCCGATTGCCGCCCGCGTGCTGCGCAACACGCTGGCCGAAGTGGCGCTCGCCCGGCAGGACGATCGCTCGAAAGCGGCGCGCGCCATTGTGAGCGAACTGGTGGCTCTCGATGAAGCGCGGGTGAGGTTTGCCGGGATGATGTCGGGCCTCGATATCCACTACGAACTTGGCAAGGGTCACCCACTGCTCGGGCGCCGTATACCGGATCTGGAGCTGATCACCGAGGGCGGTCCAGTGCGGGTGTTCGCGCTGTTGCAAGCGGCGCGACCGCTGCTGCTCAATTTCGGTGCGTCCGGGGAGATCGACATCGCGCCTTGGGCAGATCGCGTGCGGTTAGTGGATGCACAATATGATGGCGTTTGGGAGCTGCCGGTTATCGGTACGGTCCCGGCCCCAGATGCGGTGCTGATCCGACCCGATGGCTATGTCGCCTGGCTGGGTGAAGGCACGACGGAGGGACTCGTCGAAGCGCTGACCAAATGGTTCGGGGATCCTCGGTAGATCCTGATACCAACGCACCCGTCATCGCCGGGTTTATCCCGGCGATCCAGCCGACCGCCGTCTGGCGGTCGAAAGACTCATGCGCGCGAGACCGCGCGACTGGATTGCCGGGACGAGCCCGGCAATGACGGGGAGAGAGAGCGAACCGCGCCTGCTGCCTGTGCATGTCAGGCGTGTCGCCGGGGATGGCTCTGCCGCTTGAGCCCACCCCCTATCCCGCCTATGTCCAAGGCGCGCCACTGGCGGAGGCGATCATGGACGGGCAGGCTCGGAAGCAGCGGATTGTCGTTGTCGGTGGTGGTTTCGGCGGCCTGGCCGCGGTGCAGGAACTGGCGGGGGCCGACGCAGAAATCACGCTGATCGACCAGCGCAACCATCATCTGTTCCAGCCGCTCCTCTATCAGGTGGCGACCAGCGCTCTGGGACCATCGGAGATCGCCTGGCCGATCCGGCAGTTATTGAAGCGGCGTGCCGATGTGACGACGCTGCTCGACAGCGTCACCGGAATCGATACCGAAGCGCGGACCGTCGCGCTTGAGGGCGGCATGCGCGTGCCGTTCGACTATCTGATCCTCGCCACCGGCGCGCGGCACGCCTATTTCGGCCATGACGATTGGGAGCCCTTCGCGCCCGGCCTCAAGACGCTCGAGGACGCGACCGCCATGCGGC
>JBDSEK010000185.1:0-11748 GCA_039920085.1 Devosia sp.
TTGCTGTCGGCGCCATCGAGGCCGATCATGAGCAGGCGGGCGGTCACGTGTCTGTCTTATGGACGGCTTCGGGCGAATTCTAGTCCCCGATGGCCGGCTGCCCCTTGAGCCGCAGCAAGGCGCCGCGGAGCCCCTTGGCCCATTTCAGCAGCCGCTCGTCCGATTTGATCCGCTGCCGGAGGATCGCCCAGGTGCGGTGCGCGGCAATTGCGAGCGCGCCGCGCCCGGTGATGGGCAGGTAATGCTGGCGCACCGGAATATGCACATTGCACCAGTGGCGCTTTTCATCGGTGAAGCCGGCGCCCATGTCGAACATGCGGGTGCCTGCGTCGAACTCGGTCTGCATGACGCGCAGAAGGCATTGCTTACCGGGGGAGCCGACCTGAATGGTCAAGTCGTCGCTCATCGACGAGATGAGGCAGAACAGGCGCTCGCCGGCAACAATATTGTAGCGCACCGCGACGATCTCGCCGGCAAGTCGCAGCACGTGGAGCTTAACCGGAACGCGCGAACCGGCCCAGGCGGTCTCGTCGTAAAAGCGTCGAATCTCGCGGCGGGCAAACGGATCGCTGACGCCCATGGTGCGGAAGCGTGCGGCGCGCTGCTTGAACATCGTGTCGAGCACGTCGAGCGCCTTGGGGCCATTGCCGATGGTCTCGAAGTCAACAGCGCCCAGCGCCTCGAGCCGCTCGCCCTGCTGACGGTCGTGCTTGCGGCGCGATTTGTTGCGCTGGGTGGTGTTGGCTTCATCCCAGCTGGCAAACTCGGAACGATACAGCGTATCGGAATCGAGACTGTGGCCCAGTTCGGCGAACAGATCGATCCCGGCGCGCATGGTTTGGGGGATCGCCTTGAGATAGACCGCGTCGGCGCCTTCGATGCCGGCAAGCAATCCTTGCCAGAGCGCGCGCCGTTCGTCCGAACTCATCGCCGCCAGCGACCGCTCATCGACAAGCGGCGCGTTGCAGCCCACATGCGGGCCGGGGAGCCAGGAGAGGATGCGGACGCCGCGCACCTTGCGGCGATGCAGTGGCAGAAGCGCCAACGGTCGGCCGTTGAGGGTAGCCGTGAGGTAAAACTGGTCGGTCCGGGGGATGCCGAGCGTTGCCGTCCACAGCTGGATAAAATCGTAGCTCTGGCCCGGGGATTCGACACCCCGCGCCCCGAGGGTACGCCAGGTCTGCTCGACATCGGACAGCACATGAGTGAGCCCGAAGGCGATGCCGGGCGCCAGCTGCAAGGCCGTAGCCTGGCGCGTCTCGGGGAATTCCTTGCCGAACGCAATGCTGTCGGTCATCGGGCCGATGCTCTGTCGATGGATTTGCGCAAATTCGTGCCGCCGCAGGAAACTTGCGTCAGAATGCCGTGAACCGGCCGGAAACGGGTTCTTTTCGGCGGCTAAGGTTAAGAGCTTCCCGTTCAGCGACGGTTTGGAGATACTGCCGCGAGAGGAGGAAGCAATGGCCAAGTTGGTGGCTCGAGGACTAGGGCGGAGACTAGTCGGCAGGAGCAATGCCATCGATGGGACGGTAACCTTTGCGCCTTCACTTCTTCTATCAGCGTCACCGCCGATGTTTCTCACCGGTCCGAGTATTCATCTGGGCGTCGCCCCCGCTTTTGCCCTCCGCTACGGTGATGTTCCCGCCGGATTCATTGTTTTTCCCACCTGGTCTGTCGAGGGACCGGGAATTGCCGAGGCCATTAAGCGCAGTTACGAGACTCACCACGCGCTCTACCCGAACCACTTGTTTCATTTCATTTGCAATTCTCCGGTCGAGGCGGAGTTGTTGGCGGCCGCTGGCCTGCCAACGACCTTCCTCAATAAGAATTTCACGGTATCCGACATGATTTTCAGGCCACTCGGCGATGGGACGAACGAATTCGATGCGATCTACAACGCGCGCTTTGTCAGCGCCAAGCGACATTGGCTAGCAGCCAAAATTCCACGTGTCGGCTATGTCTCCTATGTCGAGCCGGGGCGTGACCGGGAGTTCCAGCGTCTGCTGGCAGCGACGCTAGAGCTGAATCCAAATCACGTGCTTCTCAACAAGGTTCGCCGGTCCCGCCCGGTGATGATGTCGCGTCCGGAGGTGAATTCGGCGCTCGATCGTGGGGCGGTCGGTCTGGTTCTCTCCGAAGAGGAAGGGTCGAGCTACGCTTCGATGGAATACATGCTTGCTGGGATGCCAGTCGTTAGCACCCTGTCGACAGGCGGCCGGGATGTGCACTTCGACT
Source organism: Devosia sp. (assembly GCA_039920085.1). GTDB lineage: Bacteria > Pseudomonadota > Alphaproteobacteria > Rhizobiales > Devosiaceae > Devosia_A. The sequence goes on from JBDSEK010000185.1 coordinate 2,236, forward strand.
CCGAATATTGCATCGTCTGCGAACCGAACGAGGATGCGGTCCGGGCCGCCGTAGCCCTTCTTCGAGCGAAGAATTTCTCCCGAGATTATGTGCGCCAGAGGACGCTCGACCGCATCCAGCCAGAACGCGAGCGCTTTCTCGCCCTGGCCGACAGCATGATTGCAAAGCTTGGTGGCGAACCTCATTTCGCCGGGAAGCCCTGGCCCTTCACCGAGACCAGCGGAGTACGGTGGCGGCCGATCGATCGGCATATTGCTGCGTTCGCACGCGCAGCCCGAATAGCGCTTGCAGAAAGACTCGGACTTCAGCCGGAGCTTGTTGAGGACATGCAGCTAGAGGACACCGAGCTGCGGCCGGTCCTGGCTGTGGTCCGGGACAAACGGGGATGCAAGCTTCTGGTGTTTGGCTGCGGCAACGACTCGCGCTTTTGGGAGCAGGTCAACCGTGGTGGGACGACGGCTTTTCTAGAGGACAACCCCGAATGGGCAAACAAAGTTCGCCCAACGCTTGAACAGGCGGTGGTGTACCTGGTGCGCTACGGGACGATGCAGTTCGCGTGGCGGTGGTTGCTGAGCCGGCCGGCCTGGCTGGACATGGTTCTGCCAGCGGCCGTTCGGGAGGTACAGTGGGATGTCATTCTGGTCGACGGACCCGCCGGGTATGGCTGGTATAAGCCGGGTCGGATGAAGGCGATCTACGCGGCATCCAAGCTGGTCGCGCCGGGAGGGCGAGTCTTCATTCACGACGCTCACCGGCCGGCCGAACGGGCATTCGCGTCGCGCTATCTCGGCGACAGCCGTCTGTTCGTGGAGGCCCGAGGACACACCCTCATAAAGGGATACGCCTTCTAGCGCCGGGCTCAGCCGAAGCTTTGCAAAATGGGGAAAGTTTCGAGGAACCAGTAGGAAATGCGTGTGAACTGGCCGGTGAGGAACAACAGGCCGGTGAGAACCAGCAGGATTCCGACGATCTTTTCCACAGTTCCAAGATGGCGGCGGAAGCTCGAAAAGAAGGTCAGGAACGGGCCGATCGCGATGCCGGCGAGGAGGAATGGGAGGCCCAGGCCGAGCGAATAGACCCCCAGCAGCCCTGCCCCTTGCCAGGCCGTGTCCTGAACCGCGGCGACCGACAGGATCGCGGCGAGGATCGGGCCGATACACGGGGTCCAGCCAACGGCAAAGGCGAGGCCGAGGAGGAACCCGCCAAGCGGGCCGGCCGCAATTGCGGGGCCGTTGTGGCGGAACTGGGCGTCGAGGAAGGGGATGCGGAAAAGGCCGAGGAAATGCAGGCCCATCGCTATTATGAAGAGGCCCGCGATGGGGGTGATGATCGGCAGCGCCTGCCGGAAAGCCTGGCCGAAGGCGGTCGCCGTGGCCCCGAAAGTGATGAAGACCAGCGAAAAGCCGAGGATGAAAAAGACCGAGGTGAAGACACTGCGGCGCCAGACGATCCCGGCTGAGGCGCCATCGGTTCGCAGCTGGTCGAAGCTCGCCCCGCTCATATAGGTGAGGTAGGGGGGCACCAGCGGCAGCACGCAGGGGCTGAGAAAACTCAGTACGCCCGCACCGAAGATCAGGGGAAAGGTCAGCCCGTTCATTGGCGGCTTTTCGCAGGGGTCCCGAACCAAGGCAAGGCGATCAAGCGGTGGTGAAGCCTGCCCAGCCCTTGCCCCTACTGCCCTGGCCCGCTAAGCGAGGCTGCAACCCCCGGTGATTTCGATGCCCCAAGCCGTTCGCATCGCGCCTTCGATCCTCTCGGCCGATTTCTCGCGGCTGGGCGAGGAAGTGCGCGCCGTCGAGGCGGCTGGGGCCGACTACATCCATATCGATGTGATGGATGGGCATTTTGTTCCCAACATCACCATGGGCCCGGTGGTCGTGCAGTGGCTCAGGCCGCTGACCAAAAAAACGCTCGACGTGCATCTGATGATCGCGCCGGCTGATCCCTATCTCGCGGCGTTTGCCAAGGCCGGTGCCGACATCATCACCATCCATGCCGAAGCCGGACCGCATTTGCATCGCTCGCTGCAGGCGATCCGTGCCGAAGGCAAACGCGCCGGGGTCGCGATCAATCCGGCAACGCCGGTGTCGGCCATCGAGCATGTGATCGGCGATATCGATTTGCTGCTGGTGATGAGCGTCAACCCCGGCTTTGGCGGCCAGAGCTTTATTGCCGATGCGCTTGTCAAGCTGCGCCAGGCCAAAGCGCTGATCGGGCGCCGGAAGATCGATCTCGAGGTCGATGGCGGAATAAATTCCGAAACGGCGGCGCAAGTGGCAGAGGCCGGGGCCAATGTTCTGGTCGCCGGCCATGCAATCTTTTCAGGCAAAGACCCCAAGACCTACAAGTCTCGGCTCGCCGCCATCCGGCAAGCCGCAACCACGATCCAGGCCTGAGCATGATTCCGCGTTATTCCCTTCCTGAAATGGTGGCGATTTGGTCGCCCGAGACCCGCTTTCGGATCTGGTTCGAAATCGAGGCGCACGCCACCGATGCGCTGGCCGAGCTTGGTGTCGTGCCCAAGCAGGCGGCGAAGGCGATTTGGGACAAGGGCGGCAAGGCCGAGTTCGACATCGAGCGCATCGACGAGATCGAGGCGGTCACCAAGCATGACGTCATCGCGTTCCTGACGCATCTGGGCGAGATCGTCGGACCCGAGGCGCGGTTCCTGCATCAGGGGATGACGTCGTCGGACGTGCTTGATACGACCCTCGCGGTGCAACTCAGCCGCGCTGCGGATCTGCTGATCGCCGATGTCGACAAGCTGCTGGTGGCGCTCAAGGCGCGGGCCCGTGAGCACAAATATTCGATCACCATCGGCCGCTCGCATGGCATTCATGCCGAGCCGACGACGTTCGGCATCAAGCTCGCCGAGGCCTATGCGGAGTTCGCGCGCAACCGCGAGAGGTTAGTGCGCGCCAAGGACGAGATCGCGACCTGCGCCATTTCGGGCGCCATCGGCACCTTCGCCAATATCGACCCGCGCGTCGAAGCGCATGTGGCCAAGCAATTGGGGCTGCGCGTCGAGCCGGTCTCGACGCAGATCATTCCGCGTGACCGGCATGCGATGTTCTTTGCAACGCTTGGCGTCGTTGCCTCGTCGGTCGAGCGCTTCGCCACCGAGATCCGGCACTTGCAGCGCACCGAGGTGCTCGAGGCCGAGGAATATTTCTCGCCGGGCCAGAAGGGGTCCTCGGCGATGCCGCACAAGCGCAACCCGGTGCTGAGCGAGAATCTTACGGGCCTTGCACGGCTGGTGCGCGGCATGGTGATTCCAGCGCTCGAAAACGTGGCGCTCTGGCATGAGCGCGACATCTCGCATTCCTCGGTCGAGCGGATGATCGGGCCGGACGCGACGGTGACGCTGGATTTTGCGCTGAGCCGGATGACCGGGCTGGTCGAAAGGCTGGTGGTCTATCCAGACAACATGAAGCGCAATCTCGATTTGCTGGGCGGGCTCCACAACTCGCAGCGCGTGCTGCTGGCGCTGACCCAGGCGGGGATGAGCCGCGAGACGGCCTATGCCGCGGTGCAGCGCAATGCCATGCAGGTCTGGGAGCATGCCGGCGATCGTGCCGGCAGATTCGCGCAATTGCTGAAAGCGGACCCGGAGGTTTCGCAGAAGCTTGGTGACGGCGAGATCGACGCGATGTTCGACGATTTCTACCATCTCAAACATGTCGATGCGATTTTCGAGCGGGTGTTCGGGCCGGGCGCTTAGCTGGTTCGCGGACATGAAGATCGCCGACGCAGATATCCTCATCGCTCCGGGCCTCGGCAATTCCGGACCTGGCCATTGGCAGCGCCGCTGGGGTGAGCGGATGTCGACCGCCCGCTTCATCGAGCAAAAGGATTGGGACAATCCAGTGCTCGCGGACTGGGTCGACCGCATCCATCAGGAGATCAAAATATCGAGCCGTCCAGTGGTGCTGATCGGCCATTCGCTGGCAGTATCGGCCATCGTTCACACCGCACAGCTGAGGCTCAAGGACGACAAGGTGCGGGGCGCCTTTCTGGTCTCGCCGCCGGACCTCGAACGGCAGGACATGCCGATGGAAATTCACGGCTTCCGTAATGTGCCGACCGACCCCCTGCCCTTCCCTTCGATCGTCGTGGGCTCGAGCAGCGACCCCTATGGCTTCACCGATCGGCTGCAAGGTTTTGCCGCCGATTGGGGCGCGGATTTCCAGCCGGCGGGGGATGCGGGGCACATCAATGTGGAGTCAGGCCACGGGCCATGGCCGGAGGGATTGCTGATGTTCGGGGAGCTGATGAAGCGGATCGGCCGATGACGCTGCGCCATGAGGACATCTGGAACGAACAGGCCGCGGCGGCTTACGACACGCCGGGCGAAGGCATGTTCGATGCGACGCTGCTGGCGGCGACTGCCGAGCGCCTGAAGACGCTCGCCGCGGGTGGGCGGGCGCTGGAATTCGCGATCGGGACCGGCCGCGTGGCCATTCCGCTGTATGAGCGCGGCGTGGACGTGGCGGGTATCGAGATCGCCCCAGCCATGGCCGCCAAATTGCGCGAGAAGGCCGGCGAGGCAATCCCGCTGGTCATCGGCGATATGACGCGTTCGGTCGTGCCGGGGACGTTCTCGCTGGTGTTTCTCGTGTTCAACGGCATCTCGAACGTCCTCACGCAAGAGGAGCAGATGGCCTGCTTCCGCAACGCGGCGCGGCATCTGGGCGTGGGTGGACGGTTCGTTGTCGAGCTGTGGGTTCCACAGCTACCGCGTCCGCAGGATGCACAGGCGATCGTCGTGCGCTCTCAGCCGGGATATGTGGTTGTCGACACCTACGACGTGCTGGCGCAGCAGGTAATCTCGCATCATTTCCGGTTCGGCGACGGTGATAGAGCCAGCCTATTCCGCTCGCCACATCGCTATGTCCTGCCCGCAGAACTCGATTTGATGGCGCAGCTGGCGGGGTTCGAACTCGAGGCTCGGCATGCCGACTGGTCGGAAGTGCCATTCACAGCGGCGTCGCGCTCGCATGTGTCGGTGTATCGCAAGGTCCGCGACTAGACCCGGAGGGGGCAACGTACTAACCACCGTCGCTGCGATCGTAGTTGCACATAATTTGCATTTGCAGTAAACGAGGTCATTCGCTTGGAGGCTCCCATGTGGCCATTTCTCTCCGACCCGCCGTCGGTCATCGAGTTCACCTTCCTCATCAGCTGCGTGCCGATGGGGCTGTCGCATATCGTCAGGCCGCGGCTGTGGATCGATTTCTTTGCGCGCCTTCATGCGCAGGGCACCGCAGGGCTGGTCGGCAAGGTGCTGGCGATTGAACTCTGGCCGGCCCTGCTGATCGTCAGCCTGCATCAGATCCGGTGGGGGCCGGGCATCGTATTGACGCTCTACGGCTGGGCGCAGTTCACGAAAGTGTTCCTGGCGCTGCTGGTGCCTCAGATCGGCATGCGCTCGCTGGCCATGGCCGAGGGTAAGGGCGAACGCGGCTTCATTGCCGGCGGCATCATGCTGATCGTGGTGGGCCTATCGGCCGGGCTGGCGCTGTTCGGGCCGTGGTAGGGCTCAGCCCTCGTTCAGCACCTGATCGCGGGCGACGGTGACCAGTTCGGCCATCTTCTTTCGAATCATGTCGTCGGAGACCGACGCGCCCTTGGCTTTGATGTCGGCAGAAATCTTGCGGAACACGTCTTCGTCGCCGGCTTCCTCGAAATCGGCGGCAACCACTTCGGCGGCGTATTCCTTGGCGTGCTCGGCGCTGAGGCCCATGTGCTCGGCGGCCCATAGGCCAAGCAGCCGGTTGCGGCGGGCTTCGGCCTTGAAGCGCAGTTCGGCGTCGCGGGCGAACTTCGCTTCCTGGGCTTTCTCACGGTCGTCAAACTGGGCCATCGAAAAGTCTCCGCCTCAAGGTCCGCCATTCGGCGCAAGGCGCCGCTCCTCAGGTGGAGATAGTCTGGATGAGGGACCAAATCAACGGCTCGCGCCGGCTGCGCCGGGACAAAGTGCGATGGCGCGAAAGCCTCGCAAGCTCAAGGGATTGTTGGGCTATTTATGGTGTCTTCACCGCCGGGGCGAAAGCACTTGCAAAGGCGTGGCGTTCTGGCGCATGAAATCGGCAAAACCCACCCCATCGGGAAAACTTCATGAACCGCCGCCGTAAGATCTACGAAGGCAAGGCGAAAGACCTTTTCGAGGGTCCGGAGCCGGGCACTCTGGTACAATATTTCAAGGACGACGCGACTGCCGGCGACGGCGCCAAGCACGAGATTCTGGACGGCAAGGGCGTCCTCAACAACCGCATCTCCGAATATATCTTCACCAAGCTCAATACGCTTGGCATCGCCACCCATTTCATCCGCCGCATCAACATGCGCGAGCAGCTGATCAAGGAAGTCGAGATCATTCCGCTCGAAGTGGTGGTGCGCAATGTCGCCGCCGGCTCACTCGTGAAGCGCCTCGGCCTCGAGGCCGGCACGCCGCTGCCGCGCTCGATCATCGAATTTTACTATAAGGACGACGCGCTCCACGATCCGATGGTGAGCGAAGAGCACATCACCGCGTTCGGCTGGGCCACGCCGCCCGAGCTCGACGACATCATGAGCCTCGCCGTCCGCGTCAATGATTTCCTCACGGGCCTCTTCACCGGGGTCGGCATCCAGCTGGTCGATTTCAAGATCGAATGTGGCCGTCTCTATGAGGGCGACACGATGCGGATCATCCTTGCCGACGAGATCAGCCCGGACAATTGCCGGCTGTGGGATATCAAGACCCGCAACAAGCTCGACAAGGACCGCTTCCGCGAGGATCTGGGCGGGCTGGTCGACGCCTATCGCGAAGTGGCACAGCGCCTCGGCATTCTTATGGAAACCGACAATGCGCTGACGACAGGCCCCCGCCTCGTACAGTAAGCGTTTCCGATGCGCGCAAGAGTCACCGTCACCCTCAAGACCGGCGTGCTTGACCCCCAGGGCCAAGCCATTACCGGTTCGCTGAAGAGTCTCGGCTTTACGGGGGTCAGCGCCGTGCGCCAGGGCAAAATATTCGACCTCGAACTGGGCGAAGCCGATGCCGGCGAAGCGCGGATCAAGCTCGCCGCGATGTGCGAGAAGCTGCTCGCCAATACGGTCATCGAAAACTACGCCATCGAGATCGTCTAGGGCCCGCCGCAGCGCAGTGCGGCGTTCGAGTCACACAATCGGACATTCGCTTGGCCGTCATCGGATCGTCGTCGCCAGGGGCGGCGAATCTTATAGACCGAGTGCAAGTTCACTCGCGTTCCGGCGTTCGACATGCTCAAGACCTTCTCGCTCTCCCTCCTCTTTTTGCTGACTCTCGGGCTGTTGATCGCCGCTTATGCGAGCATTCCCGTCTAAGCTATCCCATTCAGTCCGGGTTCATCGGCAACGGTCCATAGAGCCGCCATCCGCTGGCGCATCAGCGTTGCCGGGTGCTTAACCAAACCGGCGCAATGCGCCATTAACTCCCGCCGCCTATAAAAACCGGCGCCAACATGGCGCCTATTCAAAAAAGCCCGCTCAAAATGCTCAAGACCTTTTCCCTTTCCGTTCTGTTCTTCCTCTCGCTCGGCCTGATGTTTGCGGCCTATGCGTCGGTCCCGACGGGCCTCTGATCAATCAAGTTTTGCCTGTTAAGCAATCGGCTTAAGCCTCTCGCCTACTTGTGCGAGCGTTGAGTGCCGAGCCGGTTTATGCGGGAGGCTTCTAGCCTCGGAGCATGCGGCATGTCAGGGCAGACCAACCGTCTTCAATGGGTCGATACCGCCAAAGGGATTTCCATCATCCTCGTGGTGATGATGTATTCGGTGTTCAATGTTGGCCAGGATGCCAGCGGCGGCGTTGGCCTCTGGCACTACGTCATCGGCTTTGCGACGCCCTTCCGGATGCCGGAATTCTTCCTGATCTCGGGCCTGTTCCTCGACCAGGTGATCAACCGGCCGTGGCGCGCTTACGCCGACCGCCGCGCAGTGCACTATCTCTATTTCTATGCGCTCTGGGCCGCGATCCACATCGTGCTCAAAATCGGCATCCTGTCGGCGTCGCCCGGCGAGGCGCTGAGCGCGCTCGCCTGGTCGGTCATCGAGCCTTATGGCGTGTTGTGGTTCATCTATCTGCTCGCTGCCTTCAGCCTCGCAGTGAAGCTTGCCTATGAGCTCAGGGCCACGAAATGGGCCGTCTGGGGCATGGGGGCGCTGTTCCAGATGGCGCACATCCAGACGGGCTCCTATCTCGTCGATCAGTTCTGCGCCTATTTCGTCTATTTCTATTCAGGCTACGTGCTTGCGCCGCTGATCTTCAGGATCGTCGAGCGGGCCCTCGAGCACAAAGCGCTGACCTTTGCGGCGCTGGCCGCTTATGCGCTGATCAACGGGCTGCTGGTGTTTTCGCCCGGCTACGCCATCACCGAACACGACATCCATCCCGGCCTTGCGGCCCTGCCCGGCATCCGCCTGACGCTGGCCCTCGCCGGCTCCTTGGCGCTCTGCGTCGTCGCGGCGCTGATCTCGGGCTTCAGGGCGACGGCGTGGCTGCGCTGGCTGGGCGAGAAATCGATCGTGGTCTATCTGGTGTTCGTGTTGCCGATGTCGTTCGCGCGGATTGTTCTCGGCAAACTCGGCGTCGACGAGCCGACGCTGCTCTCGAGCCTCGTCATGGTGATCTCGATCGTGGCCTCGGTCGCGCTCTATTTCGCGGTGCAATGGAGCGGACGCGGCAAGTTCCTGTTCGAGCGGCCGGCCTGGGCACATGTGCCCGGCACCAAGGGCAGCCGCAGCAGCAAAGCGCAGGCCGTTCCGGCCGAGTAATCGCCCTTCCTTTCTCCCTTGAGTGGAGAAGGTGAACGACGCCCATCCACCCTTGCCTTTTGCGCCCCGACTCACCACTAGTCGGCGCCATGAAATCGGCTGTAATCGTCTTTCCCGGCTCCAATCGCGACCGCGACATGATCGCGGCGCTCAGCAAGATTTCCGGGCAGGCGCCAGCCATCGTCTGGCACAAGGACAGCGAACTGCCCGAGGTCGATCTGATCGTCATCCCGGGCGGCTTTTCTTACGGCGATTATCTGCGATCGGGCGCCATCGCGGCGCGGTCCCCCATCATGGCGGTGGTCCGCGAGCGGGCGCAAAAGGGCGTCCACGTGCTGGGCGTCTGCAACGGCTTTCAGATCCTGACCGAGGCGGGGCTGTTGCCTGGTGTGCTGATGCGCAACGCGTCGCTGCGTTTCGTCTGCCGCGAGGTGAAGCTCGAAGTGGTGGACAACGGCACGGCCTTCACCATCGGCTACGAAAAGGGCCAGATCATCCGCACGCCGGTGGCCCATCACGACGGCAATTATTTCGCCGAGCCGGGCATCCTCAAAGCCATCGAGGACCACGGGCAAGTCGCCTTCCGCTATGCCGAAGGCACCAATCCCAATGGCTCGGCCAACGACATTGCCGGGGTATTCAACCGCAACCGCAATGTGCTGGGCCTCATGCCGCACCCCGAAAACCTGATCGAAAGCGCGCATGGCGGTCTCGACGG
>JBDSEK010000186.1:0-27126 GCA_039920085.1 Devosia sp.
CCTCGCGGAACATACCGGTACAGCCGCCCGACGACAGTGTCTATTCCGCCGCCACGGCCGGCGGGTCCAGCTCCCAGCCTGAGCTGCGATAGGCCTCGGCCCGGGCCGCTTGGCGGATTTCGCGTCCAAGTGCACGATCATCGACCGAACGCGCCAACACCATGCCACCCACGGCCATCGCGACCATCGCCAGCGAACGCTCGCGTACCGACCGGCCATCATCGGCAAGATTGCCGGCAAAGGCTCCCGCCATCATCTCCAGCACCTCGCGGAACGCCGCCTTCACCGCGCGATTGCCCCGTTGCACGTCCGACGGCAACGCGATCATCGGACAGGAAGCGTCGCGATCGCGCAAGTGATCGTCGCTAAGATAGGCGTCAAGGATCATGCGGGCCAGCTCCGGACCCCGCACCTTCGGGTCGACATGCTTTTTCTGCCATCGGTCGGGCTGAGTCTTGCAGATGAATTCCAGCACCGCCTCCGCATAGAGCTCCTCCTTGCGGGCGAAGTGCTTGTAGAAACCGCCATGCGTGAGGCCCGCCTCGCGCATGATCGCCTCGATCGATACTGCTTCGAAGCCGTCTCGGTTGAAATGCTTGCGCGCTGCAGTGACGATACGGTTGCGCGTATTGAGCTTGTGCTGGGCGGAATAGGGCATGACGGATCTCCTGCTGCGAACACTCTAGCGCAATCTTTAAAGATGTTCTTGAACATCTTTAGGAAGCCGATTGGATGGACCTCAGAGGCCGGCATGAAGCCGGACCCATAGGAGGTTTCGATGACCACCCTGCCCTTCACCCTGAGCATTGACCCCGTGCCAACGCAGTTTCTATTCACCGTTCGGGGCACACCAGCCGCGGCCGACCATGAGGGTGTCCGCGCCGCTCACAATCAAATCGCCGGGTCCGACCAGGCCGTAGCGTTCGTCCGCTCCTGCGGCGACCTCAGCCACAACGTGTTCATCCCCGCCGCCCATACCACCGGCAAGCCCGACGAATTACTGTTCATCGACTATTGGAACAGCGCTGAAGGGCTGATGAAGTTCTTCGCCGACCCGCAGGTCGCGGCGGGGGGCGAGGCGATGTTCAGCCAGCGCGACCATGTGCTGTGGGCCAATACCCCTGGGCTGCCCCGCATCAGCATGCCCGCCCCGCAAACCCGCAATGAGCGCTTCGTCGGACTTGTCCGCGGCCCCGTGGCGTCTCGCGCCAAGGCCGAGAACACGCTCCGCGACGCGACGCGCAAGGCCCTGAACGGCAATCGCGCCAAGGGTCTGATGGCGCGGGAGTGGTACTTCCGGCTGACCGCACCGGGTGAGCCGGAATCGCTCGAGGCCATCGGCTATGATCTGTGGTTCGATGCAGAGGGCATGCAGACGGTCTATGCCGACCCGGCCGAAATGGCCCCGCTGGCCGATCTGTTCACCGCCAAGCCCGCGACCTCGGTGTGGAAGAAGCCGGAGGGACAGTGGGTCGAGTGGTAACGGTATGAAAAGGGGCGGCGCATCGCCGCCCCTGAACTATTGCTTTATGCCGCGGCGGCGGGCGAGGCGATAACCTCGCCCTCGATCTCGGGCACCAGCATCAGCCCTCCATCGCCGGCATCGATGCGAACGGACTGGCCGTCTTCGAGTTCGCCGGCAAGAATGGCTTCGGCCAGCCGGTCCTGCACCTCGCGCTGGATGACACGCTTCAGCGGTCGCGCCCCATAGGCGGGATCGTAGCCCTCATTGGCCAGCCACTCGCGACCCTTCTGGGTCAGGTCGAGACGGATATCGCGATCCTTGAGCAGCGCGCCCAGCCGCTTGAGCTGGATCTCGACAATCGCCCCCATATGCTCGCGCGCCAGCCGATGGAACAGAATGATGTCGTCGACGCGGTTGAGGAATTCCGGCCGGAACGCCGCCTTGACCGCATCCAGCACTTTGCCACGCACCAGCTCGATCGACTCGTTCTCCTTAAGGTTCACCAGCCACTCGGCGCCCAAATTCGACGTCATGATGATGATCGTGTTGCGGAAATCGACCGTGCGACCCTGCCCGTCGGTCAGGCGACCATCGTCGAGCACCTGCAACAGGACGTTGAACACATCCGGATGCGCCTTCTCTATCTCGTCGAACAGGACGACCTGGTAGGGCCGGCGTCGCACCGCTTCGGTAAGGACGCCCCCCTCGTCATAGCCGACATAGCCCGGGGGCGCGCCGATGAGGCGCGCGACCGAGTGTTTTTCCATGAATTCAGACATGTCGAGCCGGACCATGGCGTGCTCGTCGTCGAACAGGAACTCCGCCACGGCCTTGGTCAGTTCGGTCTTGCCGACGCCGGTGGGGCCGAGGAACATGAACGAGCCAATCGGCCGGTTTGGGTCCTGCAGCCCGGCGCGTGAGCGGCGGACCGCGCGCGCCACGGCCGCAACCGCCTCGCCCTGGCCGATGACCCGCTGGCCGAGCGAGACTTCCATCTGCACCAGCTTTTCGCGCTCACCCTCAAGCATGCGATCGACTGGAATGCCGGTCCAGCGCGAGACGACCTGCGCGATATCGGAGGCGGTGACGACCTCGGACACCATTGGGCCGCCTTCCGGCTGTCCGGCGCCATTAGCCTGCTCGGCGTCCCTGATGCGCTTTTCGAGGCCGGGGATCACGCCATAGGCAAGCTCGCCGGCTTTGGCCAGATCGCCCGAACGCTGCGCGATTTCAAGCCCGGAGCGCGCCTGATCCAGCTCTTCCTTGAGCTTCTGGCTGCCCTGCACGCGCTCCTTTTCGGCCAACCATTTGGCCGAAAGCCCCTGCGCCTCTTCTTCAAGCTCGGCCAAATCTTCTTCGAGCCGCTCGAGACGGTTGCGCGAACCTTCGTCGGTTTCTTTCTTGAGCGCCTCGCGCTCAATCTTGAGCTGCATGATGCGCCGGTCGAGTTCGTCCAGCGCCTCAGGCTTGCTGTCGACCGCCATGCGCAACCGCGCGGCCGCCTCATCCATCAAATCGATGGCCTTGTCGGGCAGGAACCGGTCAGCGATGTAGCGACTGGACAGCGTTGCCGAAGCGACGATGGCGCTGTCCGAAATGCGAATGCCGTGATGCAGCTCGTATTTTTCCTTGAGGCCGCGCAGGATCGAGATCGTATCCTCGACGGTGGGCTCGGAGACGAACACCGGCTGGAACCGTCGCGCCAGGGCCGCGTCCTTTTCGACGTGCTTACGGTATTCGTCGAGCGTCGTGGCGCCCACGCAATGCAACTCGCCACGCGCCAAAGCGGGCTTCAGCAGGTTGGACGCGTCCATAGCGCCGTCGGCTTTGCCCGCGCCAACCAACGTGTGCATCTCGTCGATGAACAAAACGATCTTGCCTTCGGCGGCGGTGATCTCGCTGAGCACGGCCTTCAACCGTTCCTCGAATTCGCCGCGATATTTGGCGCCCGCAATCAGAGCCCCGAGATCGAGTGCCATCAGTGACTTGCCTTTAAGGCTCTCCGGCACGTCGCCATTGACGATACGGATGGCGAGGCCCTCAGCGATAGCTGTCTTGCCGACGCCTGGCTCGCCGATCAGCACCGGGTTATTCTTGGTGCGACGGCTCAGAACCTGAATGGTGCGGCGGATTTCCTCGTCGCGGCCGATCACCGGGTCGAGCTTGCCATCGCGAACCGCCTGCGTCAGGTCGCGGGCATATTTCTTGAGCGCGTCGTAGCTCTGCTCGGCGGAAGCCGAATCGGCCGTGCGGCCCTTGCGGATATCTTCGATCGCGCCGTTGAGCGCGTTGGCCGTCACCCCGGCCGATGAAAGGATGCGCCCCGCATCAGTGTCCTTTTCGATGGTGAGGGCCAAGAGCAGCCGCTCGACTGCAACGAAGGAGTCGCCGGCCTTTTGAGCGGCGCTTTCGGCCGTCTCGAAGACCCGCGCCAGCTCGCGGCTCAGATACACCTGCGAGCCGTCGCCGGAAATAACAGGAATCTTCTTAAGCGCGGCTTCGACGCCTGCCCGTACGGCTTTGCTGTCGCCGCCGGCCCGCTCGATGAGACCCGATCCGAGGCCCTGGTCGTCATCCATCAGCACCTTGAGCAGGTGCAGCGGGGTAAATTGTTGATGACCACGTCCCAGCGCCATCTGCTGCGCGCTTTGGATGAACCCGCGCGACCGCTCGGTGTATTTTTCGATATTCAAGGCAACTCTCCTTTTGCCGCGTCGGCCCACCCACGTTGGGCATGGACCGCTCGCTCGAAGCGTTGGTTTCGGCATAACGCCCGCCGAAACGGCGCGTTTCCGTGACTTCACGACAAGATATAGGAACGCTCCGGCAAAGAAAAAAGGCTGCGGGGCCGGCAGCTGGCGCGATGGTTTCCGTACCATCGGTCGACTTGCCGAACTTGGGCAGAAACAGACATATGTGCGTGCCCGGAGAGCTATGAAGTGAGTGCTTGATGCGTTGGCTGAATGAGCCGATCGCGCTGACACCCGATCTGGTGGCGCTGGTCGAGCGGCTGGAACCCGATCCTGGTCCGGAACCCGGTCGTCACGATCCGACCGACGCGGAATTCGCCGCCATGGCCGAGGCGGTGCTGGCCCGCGCGCCCGAGGGCGACCTATGGCTCTTTGCCTATGGTTCCCTGATGTGGAAGCCCGAACATGATTTCACCGGGGAGCTCAGGGCGACCGCAATGGGCTGGCACCGCGCCTTCTGCCTGACGCTGACCCGCTGGCGAGGCACCCGTGAGGTCCCAGCCCTGATGATGGCGCTCGACCGCGGCGGCAGCTGCACTGGCGTCGCCTATCGGCTATGCGCCGACAATCGGCAGGCGCAGATCGAAAAGCTTTTGCGGCGCGAGACCGATAGCCTGCCGGCGACCAATGTGCCGCGCTGGATCACGATCCGGGCCGGAGGTGAGAATTTACGCGCTCTTGCCTTTGTCGCTGCGCGCGGCGGCGTCGCCTATGCCGGGCCGCGGCCGCATCAGCAAATCGCCGAAATACTGGCGCGCGCCGCCGGGCATTGGGGCTCGGCAGCGCAATATCTGGAGCGCACCGTCAGCAAGCTCGACGAACGCGGCATCCGCGACCGCAATCTCTGGGCAATTCAGCGCCTGGTAGCCGACGAAATCCGTCGCAATGCCGGGCTTGAGGCCTGAGCTACTCCGTCCGCGCGAACAGCTTCACGGCTGCCGACAATAGTGCCAACGCCGCCAGCACAACGATGCCCACCTGCAGCAGCACCGGCACCTGATAGCTGCCCCAAAAGATCCCCGGATCGAGGATGGCCCGCGCCGCCGGACTGATCGCAAGCCGGTCGAACACCGCCGAACGCACCGGTTCGACCGCGTAGGTCATCGGATTCAAATGCGTCACCACACTCAGCCACCCGGGCAAATTCGAGAGCGGAAACAGCGCGCCTGATAGAAACATCAGCGGAGTGATGATCATCTGGACCAGCGGCATGGCCGACTGCACCTGCTTGACGCGCGAGGCCAGAACGAGCCCGAGCGCCGTGATCATGAAGCTCATGATGAACAGCAAGACGAGCAATTCCAGCATCATCAGCGGGTCGTAGGGCACGCCGACCAGACCGGCGAGCACCAGCACCACCACCGACTGGATCGTTGCGACCGTTGCGCCGCCCAGGCACTTGCCAAGGAGAATTGCGGTGGTCGAAACGGGCGCGACCAGCATTTCGCGCAGGAAGCCGAATTCGCGGTCCCATACCATAGAGATGCCTGCGAAGGCCGCGGTGAACAACACCGACATCGAGAGCACACCGGGGAACAGGAAGGTCTTGAAGTCCACCCCGCCGGTGCCCGCCTGCATCAATGAGCCCAAGCCGCTGCCGAGCACGAACAGGAACAGCAAAGGCTGGACCACCGACGAGATCACCCGCGCCGGATCGCGCGTGAAGCGAATCATTTCGCGCTCCCACACCACTAGCACCGCGCGGATTTCATGCCCGAGGCCGCCCCTGGGGACCGAGACCTGAGCGACGGAGGCCATTGTTGCTTGAGCCATGATCAGCCCCTTCCGCGGCCGGCGGCCGCCATCATCGGGTTAAACTTCGCGCCCTTGCTTTCGGCGTCGCGCAGCGATGTGCCTGTGTGGGCCAGAAAGACATCGTCGAGGCTGGGCTGCGTGACGGTCACCGAGCGAATGGCAACACCAAGCTTTTCGAACAATTGCGGTACGAACGCAGCACCCTCCGCGACGGCAAATGTCACCAGCCCCTCAACCATCTTGGCCTCCAGCTGGAATTCATTCTCGAGGGCGGCAATCGCCGCGGGGTCGTCCGCTGTCGCGATTTGCACTCTGTCCTTGCCGATGGCGGCTTTGAGATTGGCGGGCGTGTCGAGAGCGACGATCTTGCCCTGATCGATAATGGCAATGCGGTCGCAGTTCTCGGCTTCGTCCATGTAGTGGGTGGTGATGAAGACAGTGATCTCCTCGCGCTTGTGCAACTCGTTGAGATACTGCCAGATCGAAGCGCGGGTCTGCGGATCTAGGCCAATCGTGGGCTCATCGAGAAACAGCACCTTGGGCGAATGCAGCAGGCCGCGGGCGATCTCGAGCCGTCGTCGCATGCCGCCGGAAAAGGTCTGCACCAGATCGCCTTTGCGATCATAGAGCCCGACCATGTCCAACACTTCCTTGCGTCGCGCCGCGGCACTGATGCGCTCGACACCGTAAAGCTCACCGTGAAAGCGAAGGTTTTGTTCAGCAGTCAGATAGCCGTCCAGCGTCGGCTCCTGGAAGACCAGCCCTATGGAACGGCGCACGGCGTCGCGCTGGGTCGCAACGTCATAACCGGCGACCCGCGCGCTGCCGGCGGTCGCATCGGACAGGGTGCAGAGAATTTTGATCGTGGTCGATTTTCCGGCGCCGTTTGGCCCAAGAAAGCCAAAGGTCTCGCCGGGATGGACGACCAGGTCGATGCCCCTGACTGCCTCTACCGTCTTAAAAGATTTGACGAGTCCCTTGACCTCGATTGCGGCCGCGCCGCTTACGGAATTGTTCATCGTGCCACTCCGGCTCTTTCCCTAACGCTGTTAGGGCGCTATACTCTAACGCTGTTAGAGATGCAACTGGCGAAAATGGCCGTCACCCGCGACGATATCGTTCATACCGCGATCCAATTGCTCAATGAGGTCGGGTTGGACGGCCTGACGCTGCGTCGACTGGCGACCGAATTGGGAATCTCGGCGCCCACGCTTTACTGGCATGTCAGGGACAAGCGATCGCTGCTCGATCTCATGGCCGAAGCAATGATCCATGACTTTCGAGCCACGCTGCCCCCCATGCCCGAAGGGCTCGACTGGTGGGAAAAGATTGCGGAAGGCATGCGTCGCCAATACCAGGCGCTGATTCACTATCGCGACGGCGCTCGGGTCGTCGCCGGTAACCGGCCCACCGACACCGCCCTTCCCGAGATCGAGAGCTTCCTCAAGCTCTGGGTAGAGGCGGGTTTCTCACCATCGGAGGCGCTTGCCTCGGTGCTCAGCTTCGGCGATTTTGTCGCGGGCTCGGCGCTCGAGTACCAAGCCGAGGTTGAGCGCCGTAAGGAGCAGGGAAGCGACGCTCTAGCGCTCTACTGGGAAAAAATGCGCGATTACCCTACGCTGAGAGCCGCAGCTGAAGGGCGGGTGGCCGCGATGCAGGGCAAGGCACGCACCGCCTTCGACCATGGGCTTGATCTCTTCATCTCGGGCCTGCGCGTTCGGCACGCCGAACTGATGGCCGAAAAAGCAAAGTCGGTGCCCAAAGACGCGGCCTGATCAGACCGGCTGTCGCTATTCCGCGACGGGGGTCGGCCCGCCTGCCGTGAGAAATGCCGGAAGCTCGCCGACGTCGGGCTGTGGACCATTGGCCGGATCGGCGCCATTGCCGCCCGGCCCTCCCTCGCCCGGCCCGCGGCCGCGACGACGGCGGTTGCGGTCGCGATGACGGCGGCCCTCAGCGCCCTCGCCCTGTTGACCGGCGAATTGCTGACCATTCTCAGTTTCGGCGATCTCGCTTTGCGGCTGGGGCTGCTGCATCTGCTCGCCCTCTTCGCCTTCGGCGCCACCGGGCTGTTGGTCCTGTGGCTGCGGCTGGAACGGCACGCGCGGCTCAGGCGAAGCGAAGCGGTCGTTCATGGGCGGGAAATCATCATCGTCCTCTTCGACCTGCTGCTGCCCCCCGGGCTGATCGGCACGGAAATTCTGCGGCTGCGCCGCCGCGACGATGCGGAAATAATGTTCGGCATGCTGCAGATAATTCTCGGCGAGAACGGGGTCGCCCGACGATTGTGCGTCGCGCGCCAGCTGCAGATATTTTTCGGCCACGTGTGAGGCGTTGCCGCGCACCTTCACGTCCGGGCCATTGGATTCGAAGTTCCGGCTCAGCGGGTTGATGTGCTTACGCCCACCATTATTGTTGCTACGCCCCCGCTGGCGGTTCTTGTTGTTGTTGTTGTTCTGGTTTGGTCTCATTGCGTCGCTGATGCCTTGTAGATGAGCCTATAGGGTTGGCAGTCTCAGGCCCGCTGCACCACTGGCGCCCCGAGGGCGACCCTTATGGGGCGGAGACTTTCACCGAGAGCTGTTCGGGCTGAACCACTTTGGGCTCATCACCTTTGGCCGGGGTCCGTTACAGGAAAACCCTTGCTGGCAATCCAGCATCGCCGATGAGCGGGTGGCCGTCGCCTTGGCGCCAACCAGCGCCCCTGACAGCAAGGGTGAAGCTAATCCGTCCCAAGTGATTTTCCAAGAGCAAAATGCCCGAAATCGCCAGACATCGTTTCCGCCCGTTAAGCGAGGGCACCCGAAACCACGCGGTCAAGGCCCTGCAAGTCCTGCGAAACCTCGACCGGATCGAACCCCGCCCGGCTCATCATTTTGCTGACCAAAGGTCCCTGCGTGGAGGCGATTTCGACGGCCAACGCGCCTCCGGGCCTCAGCCATTTGCTGGCTTGGGCCACGATGGTGCGAAAAGCCTGTAGCCCGTCCATGCCCCCATCCAGCGCCAGCATCGGATCGTGATTCTTCACCTCTCTACCGAGCGTCGGGATCACGGCCGTAGCAATATAGGGCGGGTTGGAAACGACAAGGTCGAACCGCTCTTGGGGGTCGATGGCCTCGTACCAGTCGCTGTTGAGGAACTTGATCCGTCCCGCCACCCGATGACGCTCGGCATTGGCGCGCGCCCCCGCCAGCGCTTCGTCGGAACGATCGACAGCAATGGCCGTAGCGTCGGTCAGCTCGGCAAGCAACGAGATGACAATGACGCCGCTGCCGGTACCAAGATCGAGGATGCGCGGCCGCCTCAATTTGTTGAGCCGCGCTAGACCTTCGGCGACGAGCATCTCGGTCTCGGGTCGCGGGATCAGCGTCGCGCCATTGAGCAAAAAACTGCGCCCCCAGAATTCGCGCTCGCCCAGCAGCCGCGCCACCGGTTGGCCCGCAAGCCGAGCCAGCGCAAAATATTCGAGCTTGGCGAGCCCCGCCTCGTCGGCCGCTTCGCGCTCGCGGCTGACCAGCTTGATCGGCTCAAGCTCAAGGGCACGCTGCGCTAGGAGCCGTGCATCGACATCGGCACTCTCGATCCCCGCTTCGCGGAAGCGGTCGCGCACCCGCCGCCAGGCGAGGCCGATGGGGATGGGTCCGCTCAAGCGGCGCCCTCCATCGCAGCCAGTTGGGCAGCCTGGTGTTCGGTGATCAGCGCCTCGATCAATTCATCCAGTGCGTCGCCGGCAATCACCTTGTCGAGCTTGTAGAGCGTAAGATTGATCCGGTGGTCGGTCACTCGCCCCTGCGGGAAATTATAGGTCCGGATACGTTCCGAGCGATCCCCCGAACCCACTTGTTCGCGCCGCGATTCCGAGCGCGCACTGTCCCGCGCGTTCCGTTGCTCCTCATAGAGCCGGGCGCGTAGCACTACCATCGCCTGCGCCCGGTTCTGGTGCTGGCTCTTGAGCGAGGAAGTAACGACAATACCAGTGGGAAGGTGGGTGATGCGCACTGCGCTGTCGGTGGTATTGACGTGCTGACCGCCGGCGCCGGAGGAGCGCATCGTATCGATACGGATATCCTCGGCGCGAATGTCGACATCGATCTCCTCGACCTCAGGCAGCACCGCAACCGTTGCCGCAGACGTGTGGATGCGGCCCGAAGCCTCCGTCACCGGCACGCGTTGGACCCGGTGCACCCCTGATTCATATTTGAGCCGGGCATAGGCGCCTTTGCCGGAAATGCTGGCGATGACTTCCTTGTAGCCGCCGACTTCGCCCGCGCTTTCTTCCATCAGCGAGAATTTCCAGCCGCGAAGGTCGGCATAGCGCTGATACATGCGCAACAGATCCCCCGCGAACAGAGCGGCCTCGTCGCCGCCCGTGCCGCCGCGCACCTCGAGGATGACACTGCGTTCATCGGCGGCGTCTTTGGGCAGCAGCAGGATGCGGATGTCGCTCTCCATCTGCGCGATTTTCGGCTTCAGCGCTGCGATCTCGCTATTGGCCATCTCGGCCATCTCGCGGTCACCTGAACTCAGCAGCTCCTCGGCATCGCGCAGTTCATCGCTCGCCTTTCGCCAGGCGACGATCGGGCGCACCACCGGCTCGAGTTCGGCATATTCCTTGCTGAGCCGCACATAGTCCTCAGCCGAAGGGCCCGACGACAGGGCCGCTTCGACGCTGTCGAAGCGCTTCTCGAGTTGCGCGAGTTTGTCTTCGGGCAGGCCGGACATTGGTTAGATCACCAGTCCCTGCCGTAAGGCATGGTCAAGCAGCAGTTCGCGGATGCCGACGCCGGACTGGCCTTCGCCCAGCGCCGCCGTAACAGAACGACGGATCGGATCGAGTTCGAGCCCCATCAGCATTTCCTTGATCGGGCCGATCGATGGCGGGCTCATCGACAGCCGCGTCATGCCGATCGCCATCAGCGCCAGCGCCTCGACCGTGCGCCCTGCAAGCTCGCCGCACATGGTGATCGGTACTTCGTAGCGCTTGGCCATATCGACGATGTGACGCAACGCGCGCAGCCGCGGCAGCGCGATAGGATCATAAGCCTTGGCAACCCGGGTATTGGCTCGGTCGGCCGCGGTCATGAACATGATGAGATCGTTGGAGCCGATCGAAACGAAATCGGCTTCGGGCAGCACGTGATCGAGCTCGAACAGCAGCGAGGGCACTTCGATCATGGCGCCGAGCTTGAGCTCGGAAGGTGGCTTCTGGCCGGAACGGATCAGCCGTTCAACCTCGAGCCAGATAATCCTCTTGGTCTCGACGAACTCCCAGGTCTCGGTGACCATCGGCACAAGAATTTTCATCGGCCCGCCATCGGCCGCGGTGAGCAGCGCCCGAACCTGGGTGCGCAACAGGCCCGGCCGCTGCAAGGCGAGGCGCAGCGAGCGGAACCCCATCGCCGGGTTCTCCTCCTGCATGGCGCGCAGATAGGGGATCACCTTGTCGCCGCCCACATCGAGCAGGCGGAAGACGATGGGCTTGCCTTCGCTGAGGCGGATCGCTTCGCGATAAAGTGCGATCTGCTCGCCGACCTTGGGCAGGCGCGAGGCGATCATGAACTGCAATTCGGTGCGAAACAGCCCGACGCCTTCGGCCCCCGTATCGCGCAGCATCGGCAGATCCGCCACCAGTCCCGAATTGTGGAGCAGGGTGATCGCGATACCATCGCGGGTGACGGAAGGGAGATCTTTGAGCTCGAAATAATGCGCCCGGCGCCGGGCGCTGACCCGGACCTTGTCGACATAGGTCTGTTCGAGATCATGCGTCGGCCTCAGGTGCACCATGCCTGCTGGACCATCGACGATGATGTTGTCGCCATTCTCCGACATCGAAACGATGTTTTCGGCTTGCCCGACCGCAACGAGCCCAAGCGACTTTGCGACGATCGCCACGTGCGCCGTGGAGCCGCCCTCTTCGAGTACGATGGCACGGAGCCGCGTCCGGTCATACTCGAGCAACTCCGCCGGACCCATATTGCGCGCCACCAGAACAGCGTTCTCAGGCAGCTCAAGGCGGGTCAGCGTAGTGCCGTCTCCCGTCAGCACCCGCAGCAGCCGGTTGGCTAGGTCGTCGAAATCATGCAGCCGGTCGCGGATGTAGGGGTCGGTCGAGCGCAGCATGCGGGCGCGCGTGTCGTTCTGCACCCGCTCCACCGCGGCTTCCGCGGTGAGCCCGTTGGCGATTGCCTCTTCCAGCCGGTCGACCCAGCCGCGATCATTGGCGAACATGCGGTAGGTTTCGAGAATGTCCCGATGGTCTGTACCCGAAACCATGTCGCCATGACTGAGCATATCGTCGATCGAGAGCCGCATATGGGCCAACGCATTTTCGAGCCGCCGCAACTCGTGCTCGGTGTCCTCGGCGATGAAGTTGGTCACCACGACGCGCGGGTCGTGCAGCACCACCTTGCCCAGCGCCAGTCCGTCGGAAAAGCTGACACCGGTGAACGAGCGCGGCCTGCGAAGGTCGATATCCTGCCCCGGCTTGATCAGCGCCTCGAACTCCGAGGTGACGATCATTTCGGCAAGGATCGTCGCCGTTGTCAGCAGCGCCTCTGTCTCGTCCTCGCCATAAAGGCGATGATCCTTGTTCTGGACGACGAGCACGCCCAGCGTCTGCCCGGCGCGCAGCACCGGCACGCCGAGAAAGGCGCTGAATGGGTCCTCCCCGGTCTCGGGGCGATAGGCGAAGGCGGGGTGGCTCGGCGCATCCTCGAGACTGAGCGGCTCGGCCTGTGCGGCGATCAGACCGACCAGGCCCTCCCCCAGCCTGAGCGTCGTCATATGGACGGATTCAGGCTTGAGGCCGCGGGTGGCGAACAGCTCCAGCGCACCATCGTCGCGCAGTACGTAGAACGAGCAGACGTCGGTCTGCATGTTGTCGGCGATCAGCGTGACGATTTTGTCGAGGCGGGCCTGGGAAGCCAGGGGCTCCGCCATGGTTTCGCGCAACTGCCGCAGCAGCACGCGCGGCCCGCCGATCGCTGTCGCCATTACCTCTCGCGGCCCCGCACCGCCTCCTGAGCATCGCGCGGAAAAGTGACGCGGTTTCCGTTCAGCGATGCAATTGTCCGCCGGGCACGGCTGCTGCTTCAGGCGCCCGGTCGGTCCAGCCCGTAATACGTATGCAGCGCCCTGACCGCAAGCTCAGCATATTCGTCGTCGATCAGCACCGAAGTCTTGATCTCCGACGTCGTAATCAGCTGGATATTGATGCCTTTGTCAGCCAGCGCCTTGAACATCGAGGCGGCGACGCCCGCATGATTGCGCATGCCAACCCCCACTACGGACACTTTGGCTCCGCCTTTCGAGCCGGTAATGCGGGCATACTCGACCTGCCCGGAAGCCCGCGCCGCTTCGAGCGCCTGGACCGACTTGTCATATTCGCTGTCGGGCACGGTAAAGGTGATATCGGTCACCGACCCATCATCGGAGATGTTCTGGACGATCATGTCTACGACAATCGATTCGTCGGCCAGCGCGCCGAAGACGGCCGCGGCGACGCCAGGCTTGTCCTTAACGTCGCGCAGCGTGATCTTGGCCTCGGCCTTGGCCAGCGTGACGCCCGAGACGATCTGCTTTTCCATGATTTCATCCTCATCGCATACGAGAGTTCCGGGCACGCCGGAATTGGACCCATCGGGACCGATCTGCGGTGCATTCGGATCGTCAAAGCTCGAGCGCACAACCAGTCGCACCTTGTACGCCATGGCCATTTCGACCGAACGGATCATCAGTACCTTAGCCCCGAGCGACGCCATTTCGAGCATTTCCTCGAACGCAATCTTGCTGAGCCGCTTGGCCTTGGGATCGATGCGCGGATCGGTAGTGTAGACGCCATCGACATCGGTATAGATGTCGCAGCGGTCGGCATTCACCGCTGCGGCAATCGCCACGGCCGACGTATCGGAGCCGCCACGCCCCAGCGTCGTCACGCGTCCGGTCGCCTTGACGATCCCCTGAAAGCCGGTGACGACGGGCACCCAGCCCTCCACCATCCGCCTGACGAGCTCGTCGGGTACGATTTCGGTGATCCGCGCCGCGCCATGCGCATCATCGGTGTGGATCGGCACCTGCCAGCCTTGAAAAGAGCGCGCCTCAATGCCCATTTCGCCCAGGACGATCGCCATCAGCCCGGCGGTCACTTGCTCGCCTGAGGCGACCACGGCATCATATTCGCGCGCATCATGCAGCTTTGAGCTGTCATTGACCCAGCCCACTAGCTCATTGGTCTTGCCCGACATGGCGGAAACCACGACGGCAACCTGATTGCCGGCCTCGACTTCGCGCTTCACATGCCGCGCCGCGTGCCGAATGCGTTCGACATTGGCGACCGAGGTGCCGCCGAACTTCATGACAATGCGGGCCAAAGACTTGTCCTTAGGCCGGCAGAACCCGGCGATATGCTTCCCTTTTCGGGGCGGGACATGCCACAAAGGCTCCCAGCGATCAACTCTGGTGGGTCACAGCGTCATGACCGATGAGCGCGATCAGGCAGCCGTCCGCGAGGCAATCGCCCTGATGGTGCGGAAGCGTTTCGACAAGGACCCCTCGATCGCCGACGATTTCGAGGCCGATGCCGTGCTGATCGGCTCGGACTCCGACGAGGTGGCCTTTGGCATCGAACGTATCCGGGCCTACTACCGCTATGTGATGAAGCGGCCTTACGCTGTCCAGTTGACCTGGGACCGGCTCGAAATCTCCACCGAAGGCGACCTTGCCTGGTTTCAGGCCGAGGGCGCGGCGGACGCGATGGGCCGGGGCCAGACCAAGCGGACGCGCTACCGGCTCTCGGGCCTCTTGGCGCGTCGTGACGGCGTGTGGCGATGGCGGCTCTTTCATGGGTCAGAGCCGCGACTATGACGGGCTCGCCGCCGCGACAGGCTCTTTATGTCGCCTCGATGCCATCACCTGATGTCCTGAGTCCGGCTTCCAGCTAACCGCCTGGCATGCAAAACTAGCCCATGGCCACTTCCCAGCCGTCACCCGGTTCCGCCCTTACATTGCCCGAGGCCCGCCGCGCCGCATTAACACTTGCTGTCGCCTCGGCCATCGGCGGGTCCGCCGGCCCCATAGCCATCGGCATCGGCGGGCTGGTGGGCCTGTCGCTGCTGCCAATGGAGCAGATGGGGCTCGCGACCCTCCCCCTCTCCGCTAGCGTCGTTGGCTCCGCTCTCGCCTCGGTGCCGGCCGCACTCACCATGCGGCGGATCGGGCGGCGGCGAGGCTTCATTCTCGGCACCGCCTTTGGCGCCGCTGGCGCCGCGGTAGCGGCTGCGGCGATCTTTGCCATGAGCTTTTGGGTCTTCACTCTGGCCATGGTGTTGATCGGCGCTGCCGGCGCGTTCCTCCAGCAATATCGCTTCGCGGCGGCGGACGCCGCCGAACCGGCGTTCAAGCCGCGCGCCATTGCCTATGTGATGGCAGGCAGTGTCGTCACCGGCGTCCTCGGTCCCCAGATCGCGATCCACGCACCGCCTTTGGTTCCCGCCGCGCCGCTCGCCGGCCCCTTCCTGGCGCTGATCGGCCTCTACGCCCTCGCCGCCATCGTCCTCTCGCGCCTCGTCGTTCCGCCGCCACTGCCGATTGTTGCCGGCAGAGGCGGACGCTCCTTGATCAGCATCCTCCTGCAGCCGAAATTCCTCATCGCACTCCTCGCGGCCGCCGCCTCCTATGCCCTGATGAGCCTAGTGATGACGGCGACGCCTCTCGCCATGGTCGCGAACCACCACTCTCATAACGACGCGCAGACGGCGATCCAGTGGCACATCATCGCCATGTTCGCGCCGAGCTTTTTCACCGGCAGCCTGATCGCGCGCTTCGGCAAATCCGCGATCGCGGCGATCGGGCTGCTGCTGATCGCCGGCGCCGCCACCGTCGCGCTTTCGGGCACCGATTTGTGGCAGTTCTGGGTGGCGCTGGTCCTGCTCGGCATTGGCTGGAATTTCGGCTTCATCGCCTCGACCGCCATGGTCGCCGAACTATACCGGCCGGAGGAAGCCTTCCGCGTCCAGGCGATGAATGAATTCATCCTGTTCAGCATCGTCGCCATTGCATCGTTCTCGTCGGGCGGCCTGCTGGTCGCCAGCGGCTGGACCTTGATCAATCTGCTGGTCTACCCGGTGGCGCTCGTCTCAATACTGCTCATCCTAGTGCGGGCATGGCTTGACCGGCGTCAGCCACCTGCGGCGGTGGCTGCATGACCGAAACGACCATCAATGCCGACGAGATCGCCAAATTTCACGCCATGGCCGACGAATGGTGGGATCCTTCCGGCAAGTTCAAGCCACTGCACAAATTCAACCCCGTGCGGCTCGCCTATATCCGCGACTGGGCGCTCACCCATTTCCGGCGCGACGGCACCGGGCGGCGCCCGCTGGAAGGCCTGCGCGTGCTCGATATTGGCTGCGGCGGCGGGCTGCTCTGCGAGCCGCTCACGCGGCTGGGCGCCAGCGTCACCGGGATCGATGCCGGCGGCCGGAATATCGCCATCGCCAGGCTCCACGCCGAAAAAATGAGCCTCGCCATCGACTATCGCGAAACAACATCAGAAGCACTGGCGGCCGAGGGCCCGCGCTTTGACATCGTGCTCAACATGGAAGTGGTCGAGCATGTCGACAATGTGCCGCTCTACATGAAGAGCTGCGCCGATCTCGTCGCACCGGGGGGGCTATTGTTCAACGCCACGCTCAACCGCACGGCCCGCGCCCTCGCCTTCGCCGTGATCGGCGCCGAATACGTCCTGCGCTGGTTGCCGCGCGGCACGCACGACTGGAACCGGTTTCTAACGCCCGATGAGCTCAAGGCGCTGATAACGCGCAATGGGCTGAAGATTGCCGACCAGTGCGGGGTGGTGTTTCACCCGCTGGCCGATGAATGGCGCAAATCCACCGATATGGGCATCAACTACATGGTCCTCGCCGAACGGGCGGCCTGAGCGTCGTTTGTCCCGTGCAAATTCCTCTTGCCAAAGCCGCGGGCTGGTTGCAATCACTCCCCGGATTTGCCGAAAATGCGCCCAGATAGACGGGCAAGTGTCGGCCCAAACTTTGGGGGAATGATGCGCCTGGCTCTCTCCATCCTGTTCGGCCTCTTCGCCGCTATGCCGGCTTTTGCCCAGGAGGCGATCCCCCTCACCAGCGAGGCGTTCGCCGCTGACCTGCACGCCCAGGAGGGCAAGTTGATCGCCGTGGGGCCCTGCGACGTGCAGCCCTATGAAACCGCTGGCAACTATAGTTGCGTCTTGAAGACCGCCGATGGCTCCGATGCCAAGGATCCGGGCGGCCTGCCCGTTTATGTGTTCTTCGAGATGGCGGCGCTGGGTCAGCCGGAGAAAGATTTCCTCGCCTCCGACTGCACCTCCTATTGCAAGCGGATGGTGACCATCACCGGCACCGCCAGCATCGCTGAGGGCACCGACTTCGTGCTCTTCACCGGCGTGAAATTCACGCCGCTCTGAGCTCAGCCCCTGAGCGCGTCGAGCGCTCGATAGTCTTCGTCCGACAGCTGAACCCCGGCAGCGGCGGTGTTCTCGTCGAGATGCTTGACGGTACTGGTCCCCGGAATTGGGAGCATCACCGGCGATCGCTTCAGTAGCCAGGCGAGACCGAGCTGCGTGTCGGTGACGACATATTTCTTGAGCAGCGACTGGAACACGGGATCGGCGACGAGATTACCGCCGTCGATCGGCCGCCACGGAATGAAAGCGATCTTGTTGGCTTCGCAATAGGCCAGCACATCCTCGCTCTTGCGATCGGTGATCGAATATTTGTTCTGCACCGCCGCGACCGGAAAATAGCCCTCGGCTTCCTTGATCTCGGCAACGCTGACTTCGCTCAGGCCTGCGTGACGGACGAACCCCTGTTTGATCATTTCGGCGATCGCGCCGAACTGCTCGGCTTTGGGCGTCTTCGCGTCGATGCGATGCAGTTGCCATAGCGGGTGCTGCTCAAGCTTCAGGCGCCTGAGGCTGAGCTTGACGCCCTGAATCAAATATTCGGGACGTCCGATGGGCGTCCAGCTATCGGGGCCGGTACGCGCGTGCCCGCCCTTTGTGGCCACGACGATCTTGCCATAGGGGGCGAGCTGTTGGGCGAGCAACTCCTCGGAAATGTACGGCCCATAGGCCTCGGCTGTGTCGATGAAATCGATCCCGAGCTCGGGCAATCGGCGGAGGACGCGCCGGCACTCCTCAGGATCAGCGGGCGGCCCCCAAATGCCCTTGCCGGTAATCCGCATGGCGCCGAAACCGAGGCGGTGGACAACCAGATCGCCGCCAATGGCAAACGTCCCCGCAAGCGTTGCGTCGGGTGTCGGCATAACGAGGCTCCTTGAATAAGGAGGCTAGTCTATCGTCGATTTACGATGGAAGACAAGCGCCCACCGCGGGGCGCCGCGTCGACCCAACGTCAGAGCTAATTGTGCTCTTCAGGGATGTTGGGGAGGGGCATGAAATCCACCCCCTCTTCCGCCAGCGCCGCAACTTCCTCGCGGGTGGCCTCGCCATAGATGCCGCGCGCGTCCACTTCCTTGTAGTGGATCTTGCGCGCCTCCTCGGCGAATTTGTCGCCGACATAATCGGCCTCCGACGTGACCTTGTTGCGGAGCGCCAGCATAGCGTCGCGCAACTGGGTGTGCTGGGGATGGCCGATGGAGAGCGAAACCTTGTCCGGACTGGCGTGCCGCACCGAAGGCGTCATCAGCGCTTTGTCGACTGCGTCGGTGAGGCAGATCGGGCAGGTGACAAGCCCGCGGGTCTTTTGCGCGTCATAGGCGCCGGCATTGGCAAACCAGCCGTCGAATTTGTGCGATTTCTCGCAGATCAGCGAATAGTGGATCACGCTAGGGACCTCGAACGCAGAACCTACTCTGCGCTGCTATCGTTAACGGATAGCGAAAAAGACCGGGCATTCGCAAGCGCCGGGATGCGTGCGCGCGCTTCGGCCACAGCTTTAAGGTCGAGATCGGCCACCAGAACGCCCGCGCCCACTCCGCCCAACTGGCCGAGAATGCGCCCCCAGGGATCGACAATCATTGAATGACCCCAGGTCTGGCGGCCGTTTTCATGCTGGCCGGCCTGGGCCGCCGCGATCACGAACGAGCCGGTCTCGATCGCCCGTGCACGCAGCAGAATCTCCCAATGGGCCTCGCCGGTTGGCACCGTAAAAGCCGAAGGGACTGCAAGGACCTGGGCACCCGCTTCTCCCAAGGCCCGATAGAGCGCAGGGAAGCGTAGATCGTAGCAGATGCTGAGGCCAAGGCGGAAACCAGCCGCGCCGGTGACAACAGCCTCGTCGCCGCCGCGATAGGTCGCGCTTTCGCGATATTCCCGCGCGCCCGGCAGCGTCGCGTCAAACAGATGGATCTTGTCATAGGTCGCTGCAACTGCGCCTTCAGGCGACAACAGCACCGAGCGATTGGCGAAGTGGCCGTCCGGCAATGCGACCGCCAATGAGCCAACATGCAGCCAGAGCTTGTTGCGCTGGGCGATCTCGGCACAATGCGCGATCGCGGGATTGCCCTCCCACGGTCCCGCCACCGCGCTAAGCCCCTCGCGGTTCTCGGCGAAGACGATGCTGACTTCGGGTGAGAGGGCGTAGACCGCGCCCTGCGCTGCGGCATCGGCGGCAAGCCTTTCCAGCGCGTCAAGATTAGGGCCTGGCGCGAGGCCCGAATTCATCTGCAGCGCGGCAACGCGCACACTCATGCCTCGCGCAGCCCGTCGAGTTGGCCGTCATCGGCAAGCGAGGCCAGTTCGCGGTAGCCGCCGATATGCCGACCTTCGATGAAAATCTGCGGCACCGTGCGACCACCATGGGCGCGCTCGATCATATCGGCGCGCAGATTCGGCGCGGTGACATCGATCTCTTCATACGAGACACCCTTGTCCTCGAGCAGCGCTTTGGCCGCGCCGCAATAGGGGCACCAACCCGTCGAATAGATCTGAACCTTACTCATTATGCCCTCTATATGGGGCCGAACGGCGCTACCGCAACGCCTGCAGGCAGGCCGCGCCTTCAGCGCTTGCCGCGACGCGCAATGATCGCGGCGATCCGTTTGCTGTCGGTCACCTGCAGATACCGTCCGCGCTCAAGGATTTCGAGCTGATACTCCTCAAATGTGAGGCCGAGCTCGGCGGCCTTTCTCGCCCGCCGGATGGCGGTGTCGGGCGGCAGCTTGAAGGCTTTCGCTGACGCTCCCTTCCAGACGAAGTAATTGCCAATGCCGCCTACGCCCCATTCGGGCACATGCTCGTCGAGCGGCGGGCCGCCATTGTGACCCATTCGGATTTCCGCCACCGCGATCTCGCGCGGCCGGGGAAAATTCATTCGGAGGAAGCGCGAACGGGGCAGCCTGATGTCGCCCATCAGAGATCGCCCCCGCCGGTGACGACGCGCGCGAAACTCACCACGTCGACGTGCTCGGCGCCGCCGGCCTTGAGCGCGCGCGTCACCGCCTTGACCGTAGCCCCTGTGGTGATCACGTCATCGACGATGATGACCCGCCGTCCCCTGAGGCGCAACACGGCATCGCGATGCGCACGAAACGCGCCAGCAACATTGCGCTGCCGCGCATCGGCCGTGAGGCCCACCTGCTGGCGGGTCCGTTTGACACGCAGCACCAGGGCCGGATCGACTGGCAGCCCGACCCGACGGCCGAGCGCCCGAGCCAGTTCGGTCGACTGATTGTAACGTCGCGAGAACTGACGCAACGGGTGCAGTGGCACGGGCACGAGCACCGCGTCCGCACTCCACAATTCGTGTCCCGCCAGCGCCATTAGCCCGGCGCAAAAGCGGGCGAGCTCTGGCCGGTCTCCATATTTGAGCCGGGCCACCAGACGCCGTGCCACCTGATTGTAGAGCAGGGCCGAACGGGCGCGGTCGAAAGGCGGCGGATTGGCGATCGCCTCGGCCGAGCGCGCATCCGGCCCAAGCGAGACTTCAAAGGGCAAGCCAAGAACTGGACAGAGCGGCGCCGTGATCGGCCTAAGTGTCCGGAAGCATCGGGAGCAAAGCGCGTCGGCCGTGGCCACCGGCGCATCGCAGCTCAGGCAAACCGGCGGATAGATGAGATCGAGCAGCGCCCCGCCCAGCCGCTTCAGCGGCACGCGGACCGCGTCTTTGACAAGCGCAGCACCCGTCTCCATAAGCCCATCCTACGAGCCTCGAGCGCTTCCGCCAATGCCCGACCTGCCCAAAATTTTCGACCGCGAGCGCATCGCGACGCATCTGAGGCGCCGACCTCAAGGCCGTGATGATTTCGTGACGGCTCTAGTACTCGAAGATCTGGCGCTTCGGCTTGGCGCCGTAACGAGGCGCTTCGCGCGGGCGCTGATCCTGTCGCCCGACGCCTCGGCGATGCCCAAAGTGGCACGCAGCGCCGAGGGCATCTTCAACTTCGAGCGTGCCTCGACGATCCTGGGTTCGAGCGCAGCGCCACTGGTCGAAGCCGAACCATTGGCCCTGCCTTCGCGCAACCATGACTTGATCGTCTCGATCTTCGATCTGCAGATCGTCGACGATGTGGTCGGCTTTCTGTCCCGTGCACGCGCTCACCTAAAAGGCGATGGGCTCTTCCTCGCGGCCGCGATCGGCGGCGACAGCCTTACCGAACTGCGCGAAGCCTTCCTCGGTGCCGACGCGGAACTGAGCGGGGGTGCCTTTGCCCGGGTCGCCCCATTTATTCCCCTGAGCGAAGGCGGCGGGCTATTGCAACGCGCCGGCCTGGCGCTGCCTGTAGCCGATGTCGAAACCCACATTGTGCGCTATGCCAGCCCGCTGTCGGTCATGCGCGAACTGAAGGCTCTGGGCGCGTCCAATCCATTGTTCGACCGCCCGCACAAACCGGCGACCCGGCAGCTGATCGTCAAGGCAGGCGAGGCCTACGAGAAACTCGCATCCGACCCAGATGGCCGCGTGCGGGCGACGCTCGAAATCGTCTGGCTATCGGGCTGGGCGCCACATCAGAGCCAGCAGAAACCGCTGCAGCCCGGGAGCGCCGAAATCAGCCTGACCAAAGTGTTGGGTGGAAAGTCCTAACCGCCCATCGCGTCGACGGACTTGTCACGCACGAAGCCGAACAAACCCACCAGGCTCTCGCCGAACAGCATGAACGCCGCAATCAGCGCAACGCCCATCAGCGCAGCGATGACGCCATATTCGATGGCGGTCGCACCGTCTTCGTCCTCGACGAACTTTTGAAGCACTGCCGCCATGTCGTCCTCCAAGGGCCCCTAGAGCAGATCGCAGAGCGGCGCGATCAGCGGTTCGTCGGCCGGGGGCATAGGGAAGTCGTGCAATTTCTGCGGCCGCACCCATTTGAGCGCTTGATGCTCCCGCAACTGGGGCACACCCGTCCACTTCCGGCAGACGAAAAGTGGCATCAGAAGATGAAAGCTTCCGTAAGTGTGCGACGCAAATGTTAACGGGGCGAGACAGGCGGTCTTGGTCGATACGCCGAGTTCCTCGTCTAGCTCGCGGATCAGCGCCGCCTCCGGACTTTCCCCAGGTTCGAGCTTGCCCCCCGGAAATTCCCATAGCCCGGCAAGCTGCTTGCCCTGAGGCCGCTGGCAGATCAGCACGCGCCTGTCCGCGTCGACCAGCGCGCAGGCGACGACGAGCAGGATCGGTGGAGCGTTCATCGGGGCGGCACATAGTAGGTATAGTCGTACTGCCGACGGTAGCCGAGCCTGCGATAGAGCGCTTGCGCGGCGGGATTGTCGGCAGCGACGTTGAGTGCGGCGATATTTGCCCCCGCATCGCAAGCCCAGGCGAGACCCGTGCGCATCATCGCGGTGCCGTAGCCTTTCCCACGGTGGCTAGAAGCGGTGATGATGTTGCCGGTAAAGACGATGCCGTCGGCTATGGTCATGAGTGCGGACGCGACCGCCTCCCCGCCTGGCGCGCTGAGAATGACCCCAATGCCGGGCATCTTAACCATACCAAGCACGCCCTTGAGCCCGTCCATCTGCTCCTCGGAATAGCCGTACAGTTGCTGCTGCACGGCCAGGAATGCCGGATCTAGGAAATCGTAGAGTCGGCCCCCCTTGTGTGGATCGGTAGGGACGAGCGCCATTGCGAAAAGATGGCTATCATCCATGCTGCTCCAGCCCCAATCGTCCAGCGCCGCGACGACTTGCGATCCCACCAGCGGCGTCACTCGAAATGTCGGCCGGAGGCCGCGCGTCCGAAACCATTGCGCCGCTCCCGCGATCCGCGCGGTGGCATCGACCTGGTCACCGGGATCGAGGCTCTGCACCGAATTGGCGCGCTTGGTGTAGCCATTGGCGGCGCGGCGGACCCAGTTGCCGTCCCATTCCGTCTCGATCCCTGGCCATGCCGCCAACCCGGCGCGCTCAAAGACTGCCGGACCGGGCAGCGCCACCTCAACTCCGGTAGCTGCCATTGATGTCGATATAGCCATGCGTCAGGTCGCAAGTGTAGACCGTCGCTCTACCACCGCCTAGGCCGAGGCCGACCCGCAGCTCGAGCTCCTGGTTCTTCATGTAGGCCGAGGCCGCGGCTTCGTCGTAGCCCGGTGCGCGCTCGCCGTTTTCGGCGACGGTGAAGTCCCCAAAAGCGATCGAGAGCCTGTCGCGATCGGCCGGCTCGCCAGCCTTGCCCACCGCCATCACCACCCGGCCCCAATTCGCATCTTCGCCGGCAATGGCCGTCTTGACCAGCGGCGAATTGGCGATCGATTGCGCGACACGGAACGCACTTTGATCATCTACCGCGCCGTCGACGGTAACCGTCACCAGTTTGGTCGCGCCTTCTCCGTCCCGCACCACCAGCAACGCCAAATCGTGCAGCACGTCGCCCAGGGCTGCCGCGAAGATCTGAGCCCGCGGATCCTCAAGCGTATTGATGCCGTCGACATCGGCCCGCCCCGTCGCAAACACGAGGCAGGTGTCAGAGGTTGAGGTGTCGCTGTCCACCGTGACCGCGTTAAAGCTCTTGTCGATCAGCGGCTGCAGCAGGCCTTGCAGCACCGGCGCGGCGATCGGCGCATCAGTGAAGATAAAGCTCAGCATGGTCGCCATATCGGGTGCGATCATCCCTGAGCCCTTGGCGATCCCGGCAATCGAAACCGTGGCGCCGTCGAACTCCACACTCGCCGTTGCGAGCTTGGGATAGGTGTCGGTGGTCATGATGGCCTTGGCCGCGTCCATCCATGGACCTACGTCGAGGCGCCCGGCCATACTCTTCGCGACGCCCGCAAACTTCTCGGGGTCGAGTGGCTCGCCGATGACCCCAGTCGAGGCGAGGAACACTTCCGACGGCTCGACGCCGAGCGCGGCGGCAGCATGCGCGGCGCTGACCGTGACGGTGTGCCTGCCCTTCATGCCGGTAAAGGCATTAGCGTTGCCAGAATTGACCAGCAGCGCCCGCGCCACGCCGCCAGTGAGGTTGTCGCGACACCAATCGACGGGGGCCGAAGGACACTTACTGCGGGTAAAGACACCTGCAACCGTGGTCCCAGCATCGAACGCGGCCAGCAGCACGTCGGTGCGGTTCTTATACTTGATCCCCGCTTCCGCCGTGGCGAAGCGGACCCCGGCAATCTCCGGCAGCTCCGGATAACTCTTGGGGGCGAGGGGCGAGACGGGATGGGCCATGAGGATCCGACGCGAGTGACAGGGCGAGGCTTGCGCCCCGCCCTCGGCGATTAGTGCGCCAGTTGGGCGTCCACCTGAGCCTTGAGTGCCGCGTCGGGGACCTCGATGGTCGCGGCATTCTTGAGGCTCTCGAAGACCCCTTGATAGAGATCGGAATAGAGTCTCTGGGCGATCTGGCCGCTCAGTTGCTCGAGCGGCGGCTTGGTCGCCGGCCGGCGCTCGATGACGCGAATAATGTGCCAGCCATAGTCGGACTGGACCGGCCCCGAAGTCTCTCCGTCCTTGAGCGCCCAGGCGGCATCGGCAAACGGCTTCACGACCTCCCAGTACGGCACGAAGCCGAGATCGCCACCATTCTGTTTGGCGGAGGGATCAATCGACTTGTCGCCAGCAATCGCCGCGAAATCGCCGCCGGCATCGAGCGACGCCTTGATCGCTTTGGCGTCGTCCTCTGTGCTCACAAGAATGTGTTGGACATGCAATTCCTCGTTCGGCGCTGAACCGACGATGCGGTCATACTCAGCCTTGATCGCTTCATCGGTGATCTTTACGCCGACATTTTCCTGGACGTAGGCGCGGCTCATGGCGCGCGAGGTGAGATAGCTGATGCGCCGCTTGAACAGTTCGGATTCACCGAGCTTTGCCTCGGTGCCCGCCTTGGCCATGAGCTTGAGGCTGATCATCTGCGCCAGCAGAATGGCCCGGACCTGCTCGGGCGGCACGCTTTGCAGCTGGGCCGCCACGTCCTCCCGGACAAAGGCCAGATCGCCCTCGGTTATAGTCTCCCCATTAACGGTGGCGACAATAGCATTGGGATCAACCAGGACCGGACTGTCCTGGGCTGCGGCGACGACACTCCACATAAGGGCTGCAGTCAGCGCCGCTGCCCCTATTCTGCTAAGACGGACCGAGCTTGCTGGTGGGGAAATACGCGTCATGTGAACCATCACTCCTTGAGCGCACTCGGGGCCCCAGCCAGCGCGGCGGCTGGTTTGGCCGATTTCCCTTCCGTTGACAATAGTGGCCCCCGCTCTTACATGTCCCAACGCTTTTCAAGGACGCGAAAAGCGGCCATTTCCGGCGGTTTGAGCCGGAAACATGTGGGATCGACCCGCCCGCCGCCGCGCCCTCAAGACAAGGACATCCTCCATGGTTTTCGCCAGTCTCGCCAAGGCGATCTTCGGCTCTGCCAATGACCGCCAGGTGAAACGTTTCCAACCCAAGGTCGACGCAATCAACGCGCTCGAGCCGCAGATGGAAAAGCTGTCGGATGGTGAACTCAAGGCCAAGACGGCCGAATTCAAGGCTCGCATCGAACAAGGCGAGACGCTCGAGGATTTGCTGGTCGAGGCCTTTGCCGTGGTACGCGAGGCCAGTAAGCGCAGCCTCGGCATGCGCCATTTCGACGTGCAGTTGATCGGCGGCATGGTGCTCAATGAGCGCGCCATTGCCGAGATGCGGACGGGCGAAGGCAAGACGCTGGTGGCAACGCTGCCGGTCTATCTCAATGCCCTCAACGGCAAGGGCGTCCATGTCGTCACGGTCAACGACTATCTGGCACGGCGCGACAGCCAATGGATGGGCCAGATCTACAATTTCCTTGGCCTAAGCGTCGGCATCATCGTTCACGGCCTATCAGATGCCGAGCGCAAGCAATCCTACGCCTGCGACGTGACCTACGGCACCAACAACGAATTCGGCTTCGACTATCTGCGCGACAACATGAAGTATTCCCGCGCCCAGATGTCCCAGCGCGGCCACGTCTATGCGATCGTCGACGAAGTGGACTCGATCCTGGTCGACGAGGCGCGCACGCCGCTGATCATTTCCGGCCCGACCGAGGACCGCTCCGAACTCTACAATCGCGTCAACGAGGTGATGCTCAAGATCGTCGATGGCGATTTCGAGCACGACGAAAAGCAGCGCTCGGTGACCTTCACCGAAAGCGGTACCGAAAAGCTCGAGGGGCTGTTGCGAGAAGCAGGCATGCTCAAAGGCGAGAGTCTCTACGACATCGAGAACGTCAATCTCGTGCACCACGCCAATTCGGCCTTGCGCGCGCATAAGATGTTTTCAAAGGACAAGGACTACATCGTCCGCAACGATGAGGTCGTGATCATCGACGAGTTCACCGGCCGCATGATGCCCGGCCGGCGCTATTCGGAAGGCTTGCACCAGGCGCTGGAAGCCAAGGAACACGCCAAGATCCAGCCCGAAAACCAGACGCTGGCCTCGATCACTTTCCAGAACTATTTCCGTCTCTACAAGAAGCTCGCCGGCATGACCGGCACGGCCGCCACCGAGGCCGAAGAATTTGCCAATATCTACAACCTCGACGTCATCACCGTTCCGACCAACGTGCCGGTGATCCGAAAGGACGAGGACGACGCGATCTTCCGCACGGCGGCCGAAAAGTTCGAAGTCATCGCCGATCTCATCCTCGATTGTCAGGTCCGCGGCCAGCCGGTTCTGGTAGGCACGACCTCGATCGAAAAATCCGAGATGCTGGCAGAACTCCTGCGCAAAAAGAACATCGGCAA
>JBDSEK010000187.1:0-4810 GCA_039920085.1 Devosia sp.
CCGTGCCCCCTCTGTCCGCTAACCTGAGAGATTTCCCGGAGAGCCTATGCTCCGGTTGCTCCTTCGGTGGAACCTGACGGTTCGCTTTCCAGAGTGAGCCCCAAGAGGCTCAATTTCTTTCGATGGCACCACCCAAAGGCGCCATCCTGGTCGACTGCGGTCCTTTTGCCTGAGCGTTTCCGGGGCGGTTGCGCCTTCGGCCTCCTGCCGGTTCCCCGGCCGGATGTCTCCCGCAGTCCCTGTGAGATTGAAGACTCCGGGGCGCCGGAGTCAATCGCGCCGCGCGGCTTTTCAGCCCTTGCCTTTGCCGCTGTCGAAGCCGACCCAGATCACCAGATCCTCGCCACCGATATAGGGGATCGAGACATTGGGGACGACTTTGACGAATTCGGAGGCCTGCG
Organism: Devosia sp.; assembly: GCA_039920085.1. GTDB lineage: Bacteria > Pseudomonadota > Alphaproteobacteria > Rhizobiales > Devosiaceae > Devosia_A. The sequence goes on from JBDSEK010000187.1 coordinate 402, forward strand.
AGGGCGGGGTGATCGCGACCGGGATTTCATAGGTCTCGGAGAACAGCGACGTGCCGTCGCGCTGCACGGTGAAATTCAGCGGCAACTCGACATTGGTCTGGTTACCGCTCGGCCCCAGCATCAACCGGCCAGCAACGCCCATCTCCACGGTGATCAAACCGTTCGAGACGACGCAATTGCGCGATTGCTTGTCGATCACGGCTTGATACTGCAGATCCTGCGGATTGCGCGCCTTGCCCTGGCCATAGAAATACAAGGTCTCGAAGCCCGGCCGGACCTTGATCGGCGGACATTCGGTGGCGATGGCGGGCAGCATGTTGGCCTGCTGCGCCATCTCGTCGGGCGTCGCCGTGGCATTTGCCAATTGCTGAGAGCCGCCGCCGGCAGGCGCCGTAGGAAGCAGGCCGCCCATCGAGCAGGCGGACAGAGCGAGGGCCAGCACCGTGGCGGCGGACAAGCGAACAAGCATCAATTGCGGCAACACCCTCAAACTCAGACTCCCCCGAGCCAGTTTCAGTCTAAGCATGGACGCCCTGCAAGGCCAGCAAAATGGCGGGCGCCCCGCTGACCGTGACGCCCGACACGTCCTGCACATGGACGTCCGAAACGATACCGTCGCGCAAAATCATGGCAAAACGAGTGTAGCGTTTGCCCAAATCGACGGATTCCTTGGCAAGACCGAGGGCCTCGGCGAAGAGCGCATGGGGATCGGCAATGAAATCAATGCTCCCCAGCGCCTCGGAGCGTTCGGCCCAGGCGCGCATCACATGATGATCATTGGCGGAGGCGCAGACGATCCGGCTGGCGCCCAGGGCCTTGATCTTGCTGGCATTGGCAACAAAGCCCGGCAAATGGCTGGTGTCGCAGGTCGGGGTGAAAGCCCCCGGCACCGCAAACAGCACAACCAGGCCACGGCCGAGCACGGCAGCGGTATCGGTCAGAGTGGTCTCGGCCTGCTGCACAAGCCGCACCGGCACGGATGGAACGCGATCGCCGGGATGGATCATATCTGCCTGCTTCCCTGAAGTTTTTCAGCGATGGGTCAGTTAGTGAACGGGGCAATTGTGCGGGTCACCGCATAAGCCCCAGCCGAGGTCATGAAGGTCAGCTGGATGGGGCGTCCTACCAGCCGGGCTGCATCTATCGGCGAGAGAAGAGGCATCCGCAATGTGGCGGCATCGGGGCTTTTCTGCGGCGGGCCAAACAACAGCATCGGATCTCCGGTTTCGGCGATCAGTTGCGCGGGATCGATGGAGGAATGGACGCCCGTGAGGATCAATGCGTCGCCGTCTGCAGCGAGGCGGACTTCCCCAACAGCGTCGCCCTCCCCGTCCCATGCGATGGGGGTCAGCGCGACGGCCTGATCGAGGCGTATCGATTGCGCATTGTCGGGCTTGGCCGCATCGAGCGGCAAGGAGAAATCGGCAGAGGCAGGCACGCAGATCTGGTCGCATACACCCATCGCAACCGTGACAGCGAGCGTCGCTCTTGCGCCGTCTAGGCCAAGCTCGATCGGGATGACGACGGGCCCGTAATAGGCGTAGTCCAGATAGCCGCGGCTGCGGGCAATCGTCGGAAACGGCCAGAGGATCCTCGGCGCCGCCACGCCACTCGAGCGCGAGAAGTCGAATTCGGTCGGAATGCCGGTTTCGCCCGGAATGCGCCAATAAATATTGGTGCTCTCAGGCATGTCGATTTCGAGTCCCGCCAGCATTTTGCCGCCACGGACCGTGTCGGACGAAATAAGGCGGGCGCGGGCGCCGGGCGCGATGTCTTTCCACTCGCTCGCGCCGGCCAAGGCGGGCGCGGCGGCAAGCGTCACAAACAATATGAGCGCGGCTTTCAGCATGGCTCCGCCTTATCGCACAGGCGCGCAACAGAGAAGCCACAACAGATCAGCCCTTCGTGACCGGCATATTGCCGCCCGGCCCGTCTGGAGTAGATTGAAGGCGAAAGGAACGTGATGAATTCGCTCAAGGGTCAGTTTCTGGTGGCCATGCCCGCGATGGGCGATGATCGCTTCCGCGACACAGTGATCTATGTCGTCGGCCATGGCGATGAGGGGGCCATGGGTCTCGTCGTCAACCAGACCGTCGAGGACATGCGCTTTGCCGATATCCTCGAAGAGTTGGACCTTGGGCAGCGCGACGAGATCATCCGGCTTCCCAAGAGCGTGCGCGACCGCGAGATCCTGCGCGGCGGACCGGTGCAGCGAGGACGCGGCTTTGTGCTGCATTCGCCCGACTATTTCCGCGATGGCAATTCCTACGAGGTCAATGACGAGATCTGCCTGACGGCGACGCTCGATATTCTCAAATCCATGGCATTCAAGAACGAGCCGTCGGACGCGATTTTCGCGCTCGGCTATTGTGGCTGGGCGCCGGGGCAGCTCGAGAACGAAATCGCGCTCAATGGCTGGCTGACGGTGCCGTTCTCGCGGCGGCTGCTGTTTGGAACGCCGTTCGACCGACGCTACGACGCAGCGCTTGCGGAGCTCGGCATTACACGAGCCAGCCTCAGCGGCATCGCTGGTCATGCCTGAAGGTGGCTTAGCGGCCTGACTGCGCCGCGAGGCGCTTGCCCAGTTCCGCCCCGGTCATCGCCGCGCCGAAGGCGTAGCCCTGCGCGTAATGGCAGTTGAGCTGCTGCAGCCGTTCGATCTCCTCGAGCGTCTCGACGCCTTCGGCAATGACGGTGAGATCAAGCTCGGTGGCCAGCGACACGATGGCGCGGATAATCGGGCTCTGCGTATGGTTCATGCCGCTGTCATCTGCCATGCGCACGAAGGCGGCGGGGATCTTTATGGTGTCGATCGGAAAACGGTGCAGATAGCTCAGCGAGGAATGGCCAGTACCAAAATCGTCGAGTGCGATGCGCAGGCCCAGCGAGCGCAAGGCCTCGAGCATATAGGCCGAGTGCTCCGGATTGGTCATCACCTGACCCTCGGTAATCTCGAGCTTCAGATGATTGGCGACTTCGCGATTCTCGCTCACCAGAGCGCGCATATCGGCGATCAGCGTTTCGGTCTGCAGCTGCATCGGTGACAAATTCACTGAGACGAAGAAATCCTCGTCGAGTTGCAGCGCCTCGATCCATTCGCGCGTCTGGCCGGCGGCCTGCTCGAAGGCGAGGCGGCCCAGCCGCTCGATCAGCCCGGTGCGCTCGGCCAGAGGCACGAATTCCTCCGGCGAGACGATACCGCGCTGCGGATGGTTCCAGCGCATCAGCGCCTCGGCGCCGGCGATCTGGCCGGAATGAATGTCCATGATCGGCTGGAACTGCACTTCGAGTTCGCCGTGGCGGAGGCCGCGATCGAGGTCCTCCTCGCTGGCGCGCGTATAGGCGGCGATTGAACGGGCAGAGGCTCGGAAGGCTTCGATGCGATCGCCGCCTAGGCGCTTGGCGTAATACATTGCGAGTTCGGCGTCGCGCAGCACGTCCTCGGGGGTCGCGGGATTGCCATCATAGATAGTGACGCCGATCGAGGCGGTGAGCGACAGATCGCGATCACCAAAATTGAACGGCGTCTTCAGCGCCTTGCGGATCTGTTCGGCGGTCTCGGCGATCTTGCCGGCGGCTGCCTCCGAGGCGAGGATCACCGCGAACTGATCACCGGACAGGCGGGCGACCGTATCGAGCGGTCGCATGACGCGCGCGATGCGGCGCGAGATCGCCAGCAGCACCGAATCCGCAGCCGAATGGCCGACACGTTCCTCGAGGTCCATGAAGCGGTCGATATCGAGGAGGAACACGGCAGGCTTGATGCCGTTGGGCAGCTTGGCGCGCGCCAGTGCCCGCTCGAGCCGGTCGAGGAACAATTGCTTGTTGGGCAAACCGGTGAGGCTGTCATGCACGGCATCGTGCAGCAGGCGGTCGCGGCTCGCCCGATCTTCATTGACATCCTGCAACGTGCCAACGATGCGGGTCACCTGCCCGTCGCCGCCCAGCACCGGCTTCACCCGCATGCGGAACGTGCGGTGATTGCCGTCATGCGTGGCGAGGCGGATATCGGTCGACACCTTGCCACGGCGCAGTTCCACCAGCGTATCGAAGGCGGTGCGAAAGCGGTCGCGGTCTTCGGGATGGATGCGGTCGAGCCAGCGCTTGATGGCGCCCTTGAGCGTGCCGCGACGTTCGCCGAGCCGGATCGACAGCTCGTCGGAAACCGAGACGCGGTCGCGTTCGATGTTCCAGTCGAAAACGAAATCGCCCGATCCGGTGAGCGCCAGTGCGCGCCGCTCGACTTCGCTGAGCGTGCCGATCGAGACTTGTCCCTCCGAAAAGGCGTGCTGCACCGAGGTAAAGCCGAGCAGCATGACGATGAGCACGAGACCACCGGCAACGGCGGGCTGCGCCACATCGTTGGAGACCTGCCCCGAGATCACCAGCCAGGCATAGAACAGCCAGGC
>JBDSEK010000188.1:0-5997 GCA_039920085.1 Devosia sp.
GCCGCATGGCGTTGAGGGTGGCGGCGGTGTCGATCAGCGTCTCGCCTTTGGTGACGGACGAGGTTCTGACCGACATGTTGGTGACTTGCGCGCCGAGCCGCTTGCCGGCGATCTCGAAGCTCGACTGGGTGCGCGTCGAGGGTTCGAAGAACAAATTGATCTGGGTCTTGCCGCTGAGCGTCGGCAGGATCTTGCGCGGCTGGCGCGACACCGGGATCATCGCCTCGGCGCGATCGATCAGATCGAGGATTTCGTATTGGTCGAGTTGAAAGATGCCGAGCAGATTGCGATGGGAAAACGGGCGCTTGGCCGTTGGGCCGGCAGTGTTGCTTGAACCTGAGGGCGCGTTCGCCATTCCGCTCCGTCCTGAATGCGGCTGGGGTCTAGCCCAGCGCCACGGGAGGAGCAAGCCGCGTCAAGGATTTATCCTTAGCCGGTCGAGAAAGCCCTGCAGGATATAGGATGCCGCAAGCTTGTCGACGATCTCCGTCCGCCGGTCCCGCCGGGTATCGGCCTCGATCAGCATGCGGGTGACCGCGGCGGTCGATAGCCGCTCGTCCCAGAACAGGATCGGCAAATCGATCTTCTGGCCGAGGCTGCGGGCGAAAGCGCGGGTCGACTGGACGCGCGGGCCTTCCGAGCCATCCATGTTGAGCGGCAGGCCGAGGACAATCGCAACGGCAGTATTTTCAGCGATCAGCTCCAAGAGGCGCGCGGCGTCCTGGGTGAATTTGCTGCGCTGGATGGTTTCGAGCGGAGTGGCCGTGAACCGCAGGCCATCCGAGATCGCTACGCCGATGGTTTTTATGCCGAGATCGAGCCCGAGAAGCTTGCCCTTGGGCGGGAGGGGAGCGATTTCGGTGTTTCCGGCCATCCGACTTGGCTACCTGTAGGGTCGAGGAAGGGCAAGGAATCGATGAAACTCACCTGGTTCGGCTCCACGACTCTTCGGGTCCATATCGGTGGCAAGATCCTGGTGGTCGACTCGGATCGCGCGCCTACGGGGGTCGACCGCGCCGAACTTCGGGCCGGCGCGGACAGGGCACTGAACTTGGCAGGTGGCGAGCTCCATCAGATCGAAGCCAAGAGCTGGCGGCCACCAGTTGTGCGTCCGCTGGGCGAAGCGCAGGACTTACAGGTGCTTAGCCTTGGCCCGTCCACGCTGTTGGTCTGGGCACCGGGAGAGCCGCCACTGCTCGTTGCGAACGTAGCGGAACTGCCGCACCTCGGCCGATGGGCAGGCGATGCGGTGTTTGTTCTGTTCGGCGAGCGTGGTGCGCAGCTCGCCGAGATGCTCCAGGCGCTAGAGCCGGGGCGGCCTAAGGTTCTGGCTCTGGCGGCCAATGAAGCGACACTGGACGAATTGTTTGAGAAGCTTGCGGCGTTGGATGATGCGGCGAACGGCCTGCGTATCGTCGCCCTCGAACCAGGGCTTGCCCTTGAGGTTTGAGCGCAGCTAGAACCCGCCAACAGGAGAATTCGATGTCCGTGGATGCCGCAACCGTCAAGCGTATCGGCCGCCTCGCCCGCATCCGGGTCGAGGAGAGCGAGGTCGAGAAATACCAGGGCGAGATCAATGCCATCCTCGGCTTTGTCGAGCAGCTCGGCGAAGTGAATGTCGAGGGGATCGAGCCGATGACGTCGGTGACCCCGATGCAGCTCAGACGCCGGCAGGACGTGGTTACCGATGGCGGCTACCCCAACAAAATCACCGCCAACGCGCCGCTTAGCGAGGATAACTTTTTCGAAGTGCCCAAGGTCATCGAGTGATCGAATTCCGCATCGAGCAGGAGGATCCGCGGCGCTACGACATCCGCGAAATGATCGCCGAGCTCAATGCCTACCTCCATTCGCTGACGCCGCCGGAATTTTGTTTTCACATGACGGCCGAACAGATGGCCGATCCCGAGACGACATTGTTCGTCGCGCGGACGCCGGATGGTCGGCCGGTCGGCATGGGGGCGCTACGCCGCGAAGCAAACGGGGTTGCCGAGGTGAAGCGGATGTACACGCGGCCCGAAGCGCGCAGTCAGCATGTTGGCAGTGCGCTGCTCGATCGGATTATCGATCTGGCGCGAAAGGAAGGCATTGTCGATCTGGTGCTCGAGACCGGCGACCGGCACAAGGAAGCATGGGCGCTCTACGAAAGCCGCGGTTTCACGCGCTGCGGGCCGGTGCTCGATTATCCCGACAGCAAATGGTCGGTTTTTTACCAAAAGCCGCTTGCTGCCGGCGTTGCGGCCTGAAGGTTGCGATAATGCGTCCGTCCTTATAGGAACGGCCCGACACCCGCCTCTTTGATGAGCCCGACTTGACCGACCTCACCAAGCTCAGCCTTGCTGCCGCCCGAAAAGGCCTCAAGGACAAGCAGTTTTCCTCTGCCGAACTGACGGGGGCCTACCTCGCAGCGATCGAGGTGGCGAACCCCAAGCTCAACGCCTATGTCGCGGTGACGCCGGAGAGGGCGCAGGACATGGCCAAGGCATCGGATGCGAGGCTTGCGAGAGGCGAGGGCGGGCCCCTCGAAGGGGTGCCGCTCGGCATCAAAGATTTGTTTGCGACCAAGGGCGTCCACACCCAGGCGGCAAGCCACATCCTCGATGGCTTCAAGCCGGAATATGAATCGACTGTCACGAGCCAGCTCTGGCGCGATGGCGCCGTGATGCTGGGCAAGCTCAACATGGACGAGTTCGCGATGGGGTCGTCCAACGAGACGTCCTACTACGGCCCGGTGATCAATCCGTGGCGCTCCAGCGGTTCCAATGCGCAATTGGTACCGGGCGGCTCGTCCGGCGGATCGGCCTCGGCCACCTCGGCATGGCTCTGCGCCGCGGCGACCGCGACCGATACCGGCGGCTCGATCCGCCAGCCGGCCGCGTTCACCGGAACAGTGGGCATCAAGCCGACCTATGGGCGCTGTTCGCGCTGGGGGATCGTGGCGTTCGCCTCTTCACTCGACCAAGCCGGTCCGATTGCTAGGACGGTCGAGGACGCCGCAATCATGCTCGGCTCCATGGCAGGGTTCGACGCCAAGGATTCGACCAGCGCCGAAATCGCCGTGCCGGATTTTGAGGCGGCGGTCGAGCGTGGCGTCAAGGGGCTCACCATCGGCATTCCCAAGGAATACCGCATGGACGGCATGCCCGATGAGATCGAGGTACTGTGGAAGCAGGGCATCGAGTGGTTGAAGGCAGAGGGCGCGAGCGTGCGCGACATCTCGCTGCCGAATACCAAATACGCGCTGCCCGCCTACTACATCGTGGCGCCGGCCGAGGCATCGTCCAACCTCGCGCGTTATGACGGGGTGAAATACGGGCTGCGGGTGACCGGCAAGGACATCACCGACATGTACGAACTGACCCGCGCCAAGGGCTTCGGGGCCGAGGTGCGGCGGCGATTGATGATCGGCACCTATGTTCTGAGCGCGGGGTACTATGACGCCTATTACGTCCGCGCGCAGAAGGTGCGAACCCTGATCAAACGGGATTTCGAGACAGTCTTCGCCGATGGCGTCGATGCCATCCTCACCCCGGCGACGCCGAGCGCCGCATTCGGCGTGGGCGACGAGGACATGAACGCCGACCCCGTGAAGATGTATCTGAACGACGTCTTCACGGTTACGGTGAACATGGCGGGATTGCCGGGCATCGCCGTACCCGCCGGGAAGGATCAGTCCGGCCTGCCGCTCGGACTGCAGCTCATCGGTAAGCCGTTCGACGAAGAGACCTTGTTTGCCGCGGGTCGGGTGATCGAGCGGGCGGCGGGCATCGATTTCTCACCGGACAAATGGTGGTGAGCATGGCCGAGGATATTTTTTCGTCTGCCGATTTCCGTGATGTGCCCAAAGACATGAGCAAGCCGCTCCAGGCGCTGTGGTGGATCAGGAAAGGCGAATTCCGCGTCGGTCCTGAGTGGGAACAGGCGCACGTCATCGTCCAGGCCATGGAAGGCACGATGGAGTTCGACTGGGTGCACGCGCTCTTGCACTGGATCGAAGCCGATATGGGCAATGCCGACTATTGGTACCGCCGCGCCGGCAAGAAACGCTCCGCCCCGAGCGTAAAAGCCGAATGGGAAGTGATCGCCCAGGCGCTGAGCGGCGTCACCAAGCACTAAGGCGCCAGCCGCGTCTTCGAGCGATCGCTCACCACTGCCGACAATCGCTCGGGTCGCGTTTTGGGAGAGAACCACGGCGCGCAAGTGTGGGGGCCTGCGCGCCCTGGTCAACACCATACTGTCGATGGATCGGCGGCCTTGCCGCCTGGCTCATCGTCAGCGATTATCGTATTCGCTCCGTACCAGTTCCAGCCCGCGCCGCGTGATGCGATAGGGGCCACCCTCGCTCGAAGCGATCATCTTGCGCCGTTTCAGCTTCTTGAACAGCATCGGATCGATGATCGGCAACTGCCAGCCGTCACGATTGTAGAGTTCGAGGCTGCCGATACGGCCGCGATAATCCTTGAGCGGTGCAATGCAGCCGCCCTGTGCCAGCACGTGCAGCACGCGCTGTTCCAGTCTTGAGATGTCCATTTTTGGAAGAGTCCGGGAAAAGATGCACGAGGCACCGCCCGCATCGCGCTGGACGGCGTCTGTTCCCAAAAGCTCCGTCAGCATGCTGACGGAGCCCTAGCAGGTCTCCACAATGCTAGTCATAGTTCATTCTCCGGGCCGGGCCATTAGCGCCTGTCCACTGAACGTCAGCTGAATAGCGCTGAATCGGCCAGCAGAAAACCCCTGGCGCCTTTGCAGTTGAAATCACGGCTTGGCCTGTGCCACTCAAGGCACAGGAAGTCACGCAGAGCTCGCAATGTCTAAAGCCCCCGCCGATTGCCAGAGCAAAGAAGATGTGCGCGTCGAACTCGATCGCATCGACCAGGCCCTGCTCTCGCTGTTTGCCGAGCGGCACCGCTACGTGACGCGGGTCGCCGAGATCAAGACCGACCCACACGAGGCCCACGATCCTGTACGGATCGCGGCGATTATCGCCAGGCAGCGCCAGCGTGCCGACGAACTGGGTCTCGACGAGGACCAGGCCGAACTGATCTGGAAGACGCTAATCGACTGGAACGTGAACTACGAAAAGGGCATTATCGCAGCGCGCCGCGGCAACAAGTGACTCGCATCATGTCCCTCAACACGCTGATCCGAAAAGCTCTTGCGACCGAGATCGAGACGCTGGCCGATATTGCCTTCGTCACCTGGGAGCGCGACCTGTTGCCGTTCCTCAACGATCCGGCGACATCGCGCAGCGCTGAACGCAGCCGGCTGAGCCATGCCGTGCGTGAGGGGCTTGACCGGATCATCGTTGCCGAGGTGAACGGCGTCGCGGTCGGCTGGTGCCAGCGGGCGCGGGGGAAGGCCTACATACCCTTCCTGTTCGTTACGCCCCTGTTGCAGAACCAGGGCGTCGGCTCTGCCCTTTTGCGCCGCATGGAATCCATGCTCGAGCTTGGCGGCGCCGACCGGGTGGTGCTCGATACGCTGGTCGACAATGTACGCGCCGTGAACTTCTATCAGCACCAGGGCTATTCCATTCTCGCGCTGAAGCAGGAAGGCCGCCCCGGCCGGGACCCGCAAATGGGGGTGCGTCTCGAAAAGCAGTTGAGCCCCTGGCGCGGCCCAATTTCCGACATCGAGTAGCTATGACCCTCATCGACACGCGTACGCCCAACCCCAAGAGCTTTATCAAGGGCCAGACCGGCGACTGGGAAGTGATCATCGGCATGGAGGTTCACGCGCAGGTGACCTCCGAGAGCAAGCTGTTCTCCGGTTCATCGACCGAGTTCGGCTCGCCGCCCAATGCCAATGTGAGCTTTGTCGACGCGGCGATGCCGGGCATGCTGCCGGTCATCAACGAAGAATGCGTGCGCCAGGCCGTGCGGACCGGGCTCGGCCTCAACGCGGCGATCAACAAGCGCTCGCTGTTCGACCGCAAGAACTACTTCTATCCCGACCTGCCGCAGGGCTACCAGATCAGCCAGTACAAGGATCCCATTG
>JBDSEK010000189.1:0-14548 GCA_039920085.1 Devosia sp.
GCTGGCGGAGACGCTTGATCGCGAATGGGGGGACCCCAATGGGCAAGGCGCACATATGCTATCGCCGCAGCCGGAGTTCGACGATTTCCGGACCGACACCGAAGTGCTGGAGAAGCTGGCTGCGACAATGATCCACGGCACGGAGACCATTCGCGACCAGCGGATCAAGCCGATCCTCGGCGCAGTCGAGGGCGGGCCAAAGCCACGTTCGGCGCTGTTCTGGCGGTCTAACCTGACCGTGCCGGCAATCGCAGCCAATTTTGCCGGACTGCACGAGTATTTCGTCGCAGCCAAATTCACCGAAGCGATGGGGCCCGAGCTCGACTGGATTTCCAATGGCGCGGTGTTCGAGTTCGAAAACGCAGCCCGGGCCGTCGCTACTATTGCTGACCCGATCGAAGCTGCAGTCCAAGATGAAGAGCAGCTGCGCGCGTTGCGATATCTGGTGATCATCACAGGCTCGCTCGATACGCTACTGGGCGAAAATCTTGCAGCAGCGCTTGGGCTGTCGGTGGGATTTTCGCAGCTCGACGGGGATTGAGATGTGGCACCGCCGGGCGTTCCTCAAAGCTGCCGGAGCGGGGTTTGCCGCCTCGCTTTTGCCGCAGCAAGCGGAGGCGCTGGCGAACACCGAACTGGTGTTCGCTTCCGCTACGCAGCGCGCGGCAAATAGCTTCGGCGCGGCGCTGGTGACCGAAACGGGCAAGCTCATCGCCTCGATCGAACTGCCCGAACGCGGCCATGACGTGACCTATTCGCCGGTCACCGGCCGCGCCGTGGTGTTTGCGCGACAACCGGGAACATTCGCCATCGTGTTCGACCCGGCCGGGCGGGAAGCGCCGGTCACGCTAAGCAGCGTCGAGGGTCGGCATTTCTTCGGCCATGGCGTGTTCTCGCCCGATGGCCGGCTGCTCTATGCGACCGAGAATGATTTCGAAAACGCCCGGGGTGTGATCGGCATCTACGCTGTCGGCGGCGGCTACAAGCGGATCGGCGAGTTCGACACCTATGGAATCGGGCCGCACGAAATCCTGCTGATGCCAGACGGCGAGACTTTCGCCATCGCCAATGGCGGGATCGAGACGCATCCCGATTACGGTCGGCAGGAGCTCAACATCGATACGATGGAGCCCTCGCTTGCCTTTGTACGGGTGGGCGACGGGAGCCTAGTGGGCCAGTTGCGGCTCACGAGTGCCCTGCATCAGCTCTCGATCCGGCATATGGCGGTCGACCGGCAGGATCGCGTGTGGTTCGGCTGCCAGTTCCGGGGGGCAGCGGAGATGACCCCGCAGTTGCTCGGCTACGCCACGCTTGATGGCCATATCCGGCTGATCGAGTTGCCTGCCGAGACGCTGCGCGATCTGCGCAATTATGTCGGGTCAGTCGCTGCATCGGCGGATGGGTCGCTGATCGCGGTGTCTTCACCCGAGGGGGATACGATTCTTGCGATCGAGGCGGAATCGGCGCGATCCTTCGAGCTGGTTGGGCTCAAAAGCGGCTGTGGCCTCGCGCCCGATCGCAAGGGGTTCGTGGCGTCAAGCGGACTTGGCGCCGTTATGGGGTTTGCCGGCTCAGACGCCAGCGGGAGCTTCGATTTCGGCTTCGACAACCATCTGCGCCGTCTGCCACTCTAGAATTCTATTCCGGCGCCGGACCAGTCGACTGCCGCAGCACCATCTCTACGGGCCAGACTTCATGGATCTCCGTGGCCGCTTTGCCGGCCATCAGTTGCAGGAGCAATTCGCCGACACGCGTGCCGGCGGCTCGGATCGACGAGCGGGTCGTCGACATCGAGGGAACCATGTTGTCGGCGTTGAGATAGGGAAAGACGTCGTCGTGAGCGATCATCGAGACGTCACGACCTAGCTCCATGCCGGCCGAACGGATGGCGCGAAAGATGCCGAGCGCCGTCATCATCGAGCCGGCGACAAAGGCGGTTGGCCGGTGGGCGCGCTCGAACATCTGCTGGGCGCTGCGGAAGCCCATTTCGTCGGTGAAAATCGTATTGACCATCAGTGACGGGTTGGGGGTTACCCCACGCGCGCCGAGCGCGGCGCGATAGCCGGCCTCGCGGTGCGAGGCAAAGGTCATGCCCTTTGGTCCATTGACGAGCGCGATGCGCCGATGGCCCAGATCGAGCAGATGCCGTGTCGCGCGTTCGGTGGCGCCTTCATTGTCGATATCGAGCCAGGCATGCGACGGCGCGCCTTCGCTGCGGCCGTGCAGCAAATAGGGCAAGCCGAGATCGTTGAGGATCGCAATGCGGCGGTCGCGGGGATAGGGGGAGGTGAGGATGACCGCATCGACCTTTTTGCTGGCGGCCGCGCGCCGATAGGCGGCGATCTCGTCGTCTTCGCTCTCGACCGTTGAGACCAGGATGTCGATTTCATCATGAAACAAGCGTTCGGCGAGGCCGCCAAGGAACTCGACGGTGTGCGGACCATAGGCTTCGGTTCGCAGCACCATGCCGAAGGCCGCGGCCCGGCCGGTTGCAAGGCGGCGGGCGCTGGCATTGGCGCGATAGCCGAGCCGCGTGGCGGCTTCAGCCACGCGCAGGCGGGTCGCCTCGTTAACCTCGGGATAGCCGTTCAAGGCGCGGCTCACCGTGGTTTGCGAGAGCCCGAGATTGGTGGCCAGCTCCTTCAAATTCATATCGCGCCGTCCCCTCCCGGCCGGCAGTGAAATCGTTTCCGCAGGAGATGCCTGTACGCCGGGATCGCCCGGACTTCCGTGTCTTACGATCCAAAGCGATTTCAAATTTGGATGCAAGTGGCAGTTTTGTTTAGATGAGTGCCTCGAGTCTATTTGCTTGGTCCCGGCAATTGGCATCGGGATGCGTCACCGCAGGCCCCAGCATCTGCGGGCCGTTTTCGGGGCGGCGCGACGGAATGTGTTGGCTCTCCCGCTTGACTCATCGGAGACGGGCAAGGTAGCTTCTCAGCCAAAGCGCTTTGGGCCGGGACTTTCGGCGGCGTTTTGGCCACGGAAGGGGATCGTGCCCCACCCGGGCTGCATGAAATTCAACGGGAGGTACAATCGGATGAATAACTGCTTGTCAGTCTGCTGCTTGGCGCGTCGCTGGTCGCGACCGGGGCACAGGCGCAGGACTTGATGTTCCCCAAGGGCGAGGGCGCTTTCAACTGGGCATCGCTCGATGCGTTCAAAGCCGCTCACCCCGGGCTTGAGGGTCAGACACTGACGGTCTGGCACTCGTGGGCACCGGGGACCGGCGACTACGACCAGGTGAATGCGGTCATCGCCTATTTCGCCGATGCAACCGGCGTTACGGTCCAGCACAGCTCTTCCAAGAACTACGAAGAGCAGGCCCGTATCGATATCGCCGCGGGCAGCCCGGCCAATATCACCATCCTGCCGCAGCCGGGCCTGCTGGCCGACTTCGCCAAGCAGGGTGCGCTGACGGACCTTGGCGACGACACCACCAAGTGGATCACCGACAATTACAGCGCCGGCTCGTCATGGGCGGCTCTGGGTCAGTATGAGGGCAAGGACGGCACCGTCCACCAGTACGGCTTCCCCTACAAGCAGGAAGTCAAATCGTTGGTTTGGTACTCGCCCGACAACTTCGCCGAGAAGGGCTACGAAGTTCCCAAGACCTGGGAAGATCTGATGGCTCTGCAGGACAAGATCGTCGCCGATGGCGGCGTGCCGTGGTGCCTCGGCATCGAATCGGGCGGTGCGACCGGCTGGACCGCGACCGACTGGATCGAAGACATCCTGCTGCGTACGCAGCCGCCGGAGGTCTATGATGGCTGGGTGAAGAACACGATCAAGTTCAACGATCCGCGGATCGTTGCCGCGATCGAAACCTTCGGCTCCATTGCCAAGCAGGACAAGTATGTCGCCGGCGGCGTCAAGGCCGTCACGACGACTAATTTCGGCGACAGCCCGAAGGGCCTCTTCACCGTCCCTCCCCAGTGCTACATGCACCGTCAGGCGTCGTTCATCCCGTCCTTCTTCGGCGACGACAAGGTCGCGGGCGAAGACTACAATTTCTTCTACTTCCCCGCCTCCACCGCGGCCAATCTGGGCACCCCGGTGCTTGGCTCGGGCAACCTCGTGACCATCACCAAGGACTCGCCGGCGGCTCAGGCGTTCATCGACTATCTCGAGACGCCGCTCGCTAACGAAATCTGGATGGCTCAGACCAACTCGGCCTTCCTGTCGGCGAACAAGAACATCAACACCGAGCTCTACAACAGCCAGGCCCTTCGCGACCTCGGCCAGATACTGCTCAACGCCACGACGTTCCGTTTCGACGGTTCCGACCTGATGCCCGGCCCGATCGGTGCCGGTGCGTTCTGGACCGGTATGGTCGATTTCGTGAACGGCAAGTCGGCTCAGGAAACGGCCGACGCGATCCAGGCTGCCTGGGATAAGCTCTAAGATCTTTCCGAGCAAATGGACCCGGCGCCTAAGGTGCCGGGTCCAAGTCTAACGGCCTGATCAACAGGCAGCGGCGCGCAGGGAGCGGGGCGCGAGCCCGGGGGAGGGTAAGATGGTCCAGCAGATTCTGGGCGCAGTGTTGGCCGTGTTGATCGCGTTGACGGCGGCAGGAGCCTATTTCTGGGGCTCAAACTGGCTGCTCGACACGCTCTTGACCCCCAACCCGGGGCTCTCGGGCGGTGACGTTACGCGACGGGACACCCGTCGTTCGCAAATTCGCCCCTGGCTATTCATCGCGCCGGCGCTGCTGTTCCTGGTCGTGTACCTCGTTTACCCGGTCTTCGAGACGCTGCGGCTGTCGTTCTTCGACAAGTTCGGCCAGGAATTCGTCGGCTTCGCCAATTACAGCTGGGCACTAACCGACCCGATATTCTGGCAGTCGGCGCTCAACAATCTCGGCTGGCTGATCATCGTACCGTCCTTTGCGACGGCGTTCGGCTTGGTCATCGCAGTTCTCGCGGACCGCCTGTGGTGGGGCAACATTGCCAAATCCCTGATCTTCATGCCGATGGCCATTTCGTTCGTCGGCGCTTCGGTGATCTGGAGGTTCGTCTATACCTATCGTGGTCCCGATATTGAGCAAATCGGTGTTCTCAACGGCATCGTCGTAGCCCTCGGCCTCCCCCCGCAGGCGTGGTTGACGATCCCGATCTGGAACTCGATCCTGCTGATGGTGATCCTGATCTGGATCCAGACCGGCTTTGCCATGGTGATCCTCTCCGCGGCGCTGCGCGGCATTCCGGACGAGACGCTGGAAGCGGCGCGCATCGACGGCGCAACGCCGCTGCGCATCTTCTTCGACATCATGATCCCGCAAATCTGGGGAACGATTATCGTCGTCTGGACGACGATCACCATCACCGTGCTGAAGGTGTTCGACATCGTCTATGCGATGACCAATGGCGAGTTCCAGACGCAGGTGCTCGCCAACCTCATGTATCGCTGGATGTTCATCGGCGGCGACTATGGGCGCGGCTCGACAATCGCCGTGATCCTTATGCTTGCCGTGGTGCCGATCATGATCTGGAACATCCGCAGAGCCAACGCCGAAGTGGGGACGCGCTGATGACCGCCACCGTTTCAGACGCCGGCTTCGCCCGCCCGCAACTGGCCACCAGCAAAGCTCCGGCACGGCTTAATATTGGACGGCTCTTCGCACATGCGGCGTTGCTGTTCTTCGTTGTCCTCTGGACCTTCCCGACGTTCGGGCTCCTGATCTCGTCCCTCCGTGACAAGGACCAGCTCGCGGTGACGGGTTGGTGGACCGCCCTGGCACCCTCGGAGCGGCAGAACGCGACACGGCTCGGCCGCGGATCCGATCAGGTAGAGAAGGATGGCGTCTTTGTGATCGAGGGGAATCTGCTTGGCGACAGCCGCGGGTCCCAGCTGATCCAGAGTTTCGGCACGACAAACGCCGATGTCGGCGCAAACGCGGCCGGCAGTACCGTGCCCATGCGGGACGGGGGCGAGATCACAGTGCAGGCGGATGGCTCCTATGCGTGGAGTTCGCCGACCGCCTTCAAGCACGCTAGCGGGCCGCGGATCTATTTCGTCGTCGGCAGCCCGCCGCGCTTCACGCTGGAAAACTATGTCACGGTGCTCAAGGCGAATGGCATTTCGCAGTCTTTCATCAACTCGATAACCGTCGCTATTCCCTCGACGGTCATTCCGATTCTGATCGCGGCCTTTGCGGCCTATGCACTAGCCTGGATGCGGTTCCCAGGGCGGGGACTGATCGTTGCTATCGTCGTCGGGCTGCTGGTCGTGCCGCTGCAGATGTCGCTGATCCCGCTGCTCCGGCTCTACAACGGTATCGCGGGATTCATGGGCACGGAGAGCAAGGGCTATTTCGGTGTCTGGCTGGCGCATACGGCGTTCGGCCTGCCGCTAGCGATTTATCTGCTACGCAACTACATGGCTGGCCTGCCGCGCGAGATCATGGAATCGGCGCGGATCGACGGCGCCAGTCACTTCCAGATCTTCACCGGCATGATCCTGCCGCTGAGTTTCCCGGCGCTCGCCTCGTTCGCGATCTTCCAGTTCCTTTGGATCTGGAACGACCTTCTGGTGGCGCTAGTATTTCTTGGGGCGCAGGACGACAAGGTCGTGCTCACTGGCCGGCTGGTCAATTTGCTAGGCACGCAAGGCGATAATTGGGAACTCTTGACCGCCGGCGCCTTCATTTCGATCGTAGTGCCACTCATCGTGTTCTTTGCGCTACAACGCTACTTCGTTCGCGGTCTGCTGACCGGCTCGGTCAAATAAGGGGGAAACCTTGTCACAGCTTCAAATCACCAATCTCTCCAAGCGCTATGGCAGTGTCGAGATCCTCAAAGACATCAATCTCACGATCGAGTCCGGAGAGTTCATGGTGTTCGTGGGTCCCTCGGGTTGCGGCAAGTCCACTCTGCTGCGCTGCATCGCAGGACTGGAGTCCATTTCCGATGGTACCCTCGAGATCGATGGTGACGTCGTCAACGACCGCGCGCCGTCGCGGCGCGGTATCGCCATGGTGTTCCAGTCCTATGCGCTCTATCCGCACATGAATGTCGCGGACAATATGGGCTACGCGCTGAAGCTGCAGCATCTGTCCAAGCAGGAGATCAAGGAAAAGGTCGGCGTCGCGGCGGAGAAGCTGCAGCTCACCCGTTATCTCGACCGCCTGCCAAAGCAGCTTTCGGGCGGCCAGCGCCAGCGGGTCGCCATCGGCCGGGCCATTGTGCGCGAGCCCAAGGTGTTCCTGTTCGACGAGCCGCTATCGAACCTCGACGCGGCCTTGCGCGTTCAGACGCGCATCGAGATCGCAAATCTCCACCGTTCGATGAAGAACGTCACCATGGTCTATGTGACGCATGACCAGGTGGAGGCGATGACGCTGGCCGACCGTATCGTGGTGCTGCGCGACGGTATGATCCAACAGGTCGGCACGCCCATGGAGCTCTATGAGGATCCGCAATCGCTGTTCGTCGCCGGTTTCATCGGCTCGCCCAAGATGAATTTGCTGAACGGCAAGGTGGCGGAAGCGATGGGGGCGCACACTATCGGCGCCCGCTCTGAACATCTCGATATCGTGCCCTCCGGCGGCACCTGGACGGGGCCGGTGATCCACAGCGAGAACCTCGGCTCCGAGACCTACGTCTATGTCGACATCGGCGCGACCGAGCCGCTGATCGTACGCTCCTACGGTGCCGTGGCCTTCGAGCCCGGCCATAGCGTTTCCGTCGCCACGCAGAAAGGCAGGCTCTACCGCTTCGACGAGGCCGGAAAACCGCTGCCGCGCACATAGTCAAAAGCCGGGCGCCCGGATATGGCCCCAATGAGCGGTCAATGCGTGCGGCCGGGTTTCCAAAGCGGTTTGGCCGGCGCCACGGCCCCGCGTAAGTTTAGGAGATAGTCATGCCGATCAGAGCCACCGTTTGGGGCGAGAATGTTCACGAACACAAGAACAAAGCCGTGGCCGACAACTACCCCCAGGGTATGCATAGCCAGATTGCAGCGCTGCTGTCTGAAGACGCGAATATCTCCGCTTCGACAGTCACTCTGCAGGACGCCGAGCATGGGATGACCGAGGGTAAGCTCGATGCCACCGACGTGCTGCTCTGGTGGGGCCACGCGGCGCACAATCTGGTTGATGATGCGGTCGTCGAACGGGTGGCGGCTCGGGTGTGGCAGGGAATGGGGCTCATTGTCCTTCATTCGGGCCATCACTCGAAGTTATTCAAGCGGCTCATGGGGGCGCCTGCAAATCTGCACTGGCGCGAGGCCGGGGAGCGCGAGCGGCTTTGGGTCGTCACTCCCGGCCATCCCATTGCCAAGGGATTGCCGGCCTATTTCGAGCTTGAGAATGAGGAGATGTATGGCGAGCCCTTTAGCGTGCCGGAGCCGCTAGAGACCGTGTTCGTTTCCTGGTTCCAGGGTGGCGAGGTCTTCCGCTCGGGACTTACCTATCGCCGCGGCGCGGGGAACATCTTTTACTTCCGGCCGGGGCATGAGACCTATCCGACCTATCACGACCCGATCGTGGGGCAGGTGTTGCGCAACGCCGTCAACTGGGCCTTCAACCCCGAGCGCCATGCGGAGTTGATGGCGGCTCCAAACGTGCCGGTCGATAAGGCGATCGAAAAGCTCACCGAGCGTGGCGCTAAGCTCAGGAGCCACGAGGCGCAGACGGCAATTTGATCGGGCTAAATTGGCTTTAGACCATCTAGGCGTCACACAGGGACGGATTGTTAAATGCGACTTCTTATTCTGGGAACCGGCAACATGGCCGGACAGCACACCAAGCACTTTGCGGCGATCGATGGCGTCGAAGTTGTCGGAGGCGTGGACGTCGATCCGCAGCGGCTGGCGGCGTTCAACGGGGAATACAAGATCCCCAATGGCTTTGCTTCACTGGACGCCGCCATCGCCTGGGGGCAGTTCGATGCGGTCGCCAATGTGACGCCGGACTCGATCCACCATCCGACCTCGATCGCGGCTCTGAAAGCGGGCAAGCACGTGTTCTGCGAAAAGCCGCTGGCGACCGACTACATCAAGGCCATGGAAATGACCGAAGTTGCCGAGCAAGCCGGGCTCGTCAACATGGTCAATCTCACCTACCGCAATGTCGCCGAACTTCAGAAAGCGCGGCAGTTAGTGCTTTCGGGCGAGATCGGCGCGGTCAAGCATGTCGAGGCAAGTTATCTGCAGGGATGGCTCGTGCATAAGGCGTGGGGCGACTGGCGCACCGAAAGCCGGTGGCTTTGGCGGCTCAGCAAGAAGCACGGCTCGAACGGGGTGCTTGGGGATATCGGCATCCACATCCTCGATTTTGCCTCTTATGGCGCGGCGCTGGATATCGACCATGTGTTTGCGCGCCTCAAGACCTTCGACAAAGCGCCCGGGAACAAGATCGGCGAATACGAGCTCGATGCCAATGACAGCTTCACCATGGCGGTCGACTTTTCCAATGGGGCGCTGGGCGTAGTGCATGCCACGCGCTGGGCGAGCGGGCATATGAACGAGCTGCATCTGCGTATTTATGGCGAAAAGGGAGCGCTCGAGGTGCAGCACCGGCACGACGGCACCAAGCTGCTTGTCTGCGTCGGCGCCGATGTAGAGACGGGAACCTGGAAGCCGACGGCAGCTGAGCCGGTCGAGACCAATTATCAGCGCTTCGCCAAAGCGGTAAAGGCCGGCAAGACGCTCGAGCCGAGCTTCCGCCATGCGGCCAATCTGCAGAAGGTGCTGGACCTGGCGATTGTCTCAGACGCCCAGCATAAGGAATTGGCCACCGCCTGATGCCCTTGTAACCCCTGAGGGGCGGGGCCATCTATGCCCCTGCCAATTCATGGAGGGCGTAATGGGCTGGATCGGGGCGATCATCATCGGGTTTCTGGCGGGGATCGTGGCGCGGCTGATTACGCCCGGACCGCACCCCAGGGGCTTCATCCTCACGACCGTGCTCGGCGTGGTCGGCGCCGTGCTGGCGACCTGGCTCGGCCAGGTGATCGGGATTTACCAGAGCGGGGAAACTACAGGCTTCATTGGGGCGGTGGTCGGCGCAGTGATCATCCTGCTGATCTGGCGACAGGTTGTGCGTTCGCGCTGATTTTCACCGAATCTCAACCGGCGGCGTGTTTGCTGCCGGTTGATGAGCCATTCCCTTGAAAGCCTGATGCGCGACAGTGCGCTCGAAGCGCCCCGGATCGGTGTCGGGGCGCAACTAGTGTCGTTCCTGATTATCGGAGGGTTTGCCGCTGGCAGTTTCATGCTGCTATCGGCCATCGTGCTGGCCTTGCCGACGGGGCTGCCAAACTGGGTGGCGAGCAGCTTCTGCTATGGGCTGTTCATTGTGCCGGTCTATTTGCTGCACCGGCGCTTCTCATTTGCGTCCTCGGCGCCGCACCAGCGGGCGCTGCCACGTTATGTGGCGGTGCAAGTGACGGCGCTGGGTCTTGCGACGCTGTTTTCCTATGTTGCCTACGGGGTGATGGGCCTGCCGACCATGATCGCGGTCCTCCTCGTGATCGGGCTCACGTCGGGCGTCAATTTTGTGGTGCTGCGCGGCTGGGCCTTCGCACACCAGCATGGGCCATCCCACTCGCGCATGCCGCATTCCTTCCGCCTCGACCGCAAATCGGCCCATCTATCCGAGCACAATTCGCCGACTGTTCGCCGGCGCACCTATGTGCTGTCGCGCCACCTTGCAGCGGCCATTCCGGATGGCGGCAACGTGCTCGACCTCGGCTGCGGCGACGGACAAATCGCCTATTCGCTGATGAAACTCAGGCCCGACCTGGCGATCGAAGGTGTCGACATCGTACCCCGCGCCAAGACGCTGGTGCCGGTGCGCCAGTATGATGGGGTGACGCTGCCCTATGGCGACAAGAGCTTCGACTATGTGACGATTGTCGATGTGCTGCACCACACCCAGGATCCGGTGCCGGTGATGCGAGAAGCCTGCCGCGTGGCGCGGAAGGGCGTCGTGATCAAAGACCATCTTCGCGAGGGGTTCCTCGCCCAGGCGACGCTGGTGGTCATGGACTGGGTAGGCAATTTCGGCGATGGCGTACCGATGCCGTGCAATTTCCTCTCGCGCAGCGAGTGGCAGCAGGCGTTCGGATTATCCGGGCTCCAAATGGTGACGAGCAATGAGCGGCTTGGCATCTATCTGCCGCCGACATCGTGGCTCTGCGACCGGCAGTTGCATTTTGTCGGGCTGCTGAGCCCGAAATCCGGCTGACGTTCGGCCGCTCCCCGACCCTCGTACACAACCGATCACGGCGGGTTGGGCGGACGTGACTTGAAACTTGCCCGGTTTGGGCGCCGTTTCTTTCCCCTGTGAGCGATCGGTTGCGGGGGAGCAGATGGCCGTTATGGAACAGGGTGCGCCGATGGAAGGCGCGCCGCAATCGAGCGGGCGCAGCACGGCAGTCGGCCTGACGCTCGCGGGTGGGGCGATTGGCCTCATCATCTTCATTCTGATGCTGACGCTGCCAGATTGGCTGAAGCCACTTGGCGCCGTGGCGAGCACCAGCCCGATCGTGCTCTCCCTGTTTGGCGCCGCCATCGTGTTCCTTTTGGGTGGCGGCGTTCTCATGCTGCCGCGGCTCGGCCTCGGTGGTGCTATTACACTTACCGGCGTGCTGTTCTGGCTGGCCGGCTGCATTGTCCTCAAGGGCATGGGCTGGACGCTGGGCGCCCCGATGGTGCTTGGATTTCTCGGCGCACTGACCGGGCTCATCGCCAATGACCGGCAGGAAAGTCGGGCTAACCCAACGCTCATCTACCGGCAATTGCCGATCACGCGGATCACCCATTGGGTGTGGGCGGTGGCGATGTTCTTCCTGCTGCTATCCGGACTGCAGATCTTCAACGCCCGGCCCAACCTCTATATCGGGCAGGAATCCGGCTTCGGATATGAGAATTCCATCCTCGATATTTATGCCCTCAATCGCGACGGCGGGCCGGTCGGCGAAACCAAGATCCTTGGGCGGGTGTTCAACACCACGGGCGTGCTGGGTGTCAGCGGCTCGGCGGAGCGGCCGAGCTTCACAGCGTTTCCGGGGTGGGCAACGATCCCGTCCTACCGCGATCTCGGCAGCGGACGCGTGGTGCACTTCTTCTTTGCGTGGATCCTCGTCGGCACGTTGGCGGTCTGGCTGATCAATGCGATCGCCAGTGGGCATCTCTGGCGCGACATCATCCTCAAGCCGCGCGATATTCGCGGCTTGCCAAAGGATATCGTCGATCATATCCGGCTGCGGTTCGAGCACGGCAAGAGCTATTCGCCCCTGCAAAAGCTTGCCTATTTCGCGGTGTTCGTGGTGCTGTTTCCACTGATCATCCTCACCGGTCTCACGATGTCGCCGGGAATGGATGCAGCGTGGCCCTGGCTGCTCGACATCTTTGGCGGTCGGCAGACGGCACGGACCATCCACTTCTTCACGATGCTTGCTCTGGTGCTGTTCTTCATCGTTCACATCATCATGGTGGTGCTGGCCAACCCAATCAACGAACTGCGCTCGATGATCACCGGCTACTACCGGTCCAATGTGGAACCTCACTCCAATGGCGAGGTGAAGTAACATGAGTGGTTTCATGCTCAACCGCAGGCGGCTACTTTCGGGTGCGGCCATGGGGGCCTCCAGTCTGGTTTTGGCGGGGTGCGACCAGTTTGATTTTCTCGGACAGCGGGACAATCCGACCCGCGATTTCCTGGAGCGGGCCAACTCGCTGACCTATCAGGTACAGCGCGCGCTTGCCGGCACGCAGTCGCTGGCGCGGGAATATGCCCAAAGCGAGATCCGGCAGGGGCAGCGACCCAATGGCTCGACCAATCCCGACACAGCAGATTATGTGGCGCTGGCGGCCAATGAATTCCGCGACTACCGCCTGAAGGTAACCGGCCTCGTGGAACGCGAGCTCAATCTATCGCTCGACGAATTGCGCAACATGCCGTCGCGGACGCAGATCACGCGGCATGATTGCGTCGAGGGCTGGAGCTGCATCGGCAAATGGACCGGCACGCCTTTGCGCGCGGTGCTCGACCAGGCCGGGGTAAAGCCGGCGGCGCGGCTCTGCGTCTATCATTGCTATGACAATATGGGGGGCGGGCTATCGGGGCCGGAGCCGTACTACGAAAGTTCGGATCTGATTGACGCCTCGCATCCACAGACGATCCTTGCCTATGGGCTGAACGACGCCAGCCTGCCAGTGTCCAATGGCGCGCCGGTGCGGGTCCGGATCGAGCGGGCGCTGGGCTACAAGCAGCCCAAATATCTCCACACCATCGAGTTGGTCGATAGTTTTGCCGGCTTCGGGCAGGGGCAGGGCGGCTATTGGGAAGACCACGGCTATGACTGGTATGGTGGAATCTGACGCCCCGGCCGGGTGGTTAACCTTTTATTAACATTGTTGGCGCCCCGCGCCTGACCTCTGCTATTGTGCTTGCGGCGAGACCTTTTGCGGGGGATGTCATGCTGAAGAAGCTAAAGGCAGGCGCTGCCTGGGCGGGGCTCATTGTGGCGCTGGCGGTGCCGGTGGGCGTCGTGGCCATACCGTTTGGCGCGCTAGCGCAATCGGCTCCGCCGACTTTGCAATTGATGGCGACTTCGGGCGCGTTCGCGGGCAAATGGGTCTATCGCAGCTTCGATATCAATGGTGACCCGAAAAAGACGCTAGGGCAGATTGCACTCGGTCTGAACGAGCTGACTCTGACTGAATCCAACGGCTCGGTTACCGGGACGCGGACCGGCCCGGGCGTCAGTTACAATCTCAGCGGCGTGGCCCGGTATGCACCCAAGCAGGGCGCGACCATCCGGTTGACCGGTACGGCCGAGATCAGCGGCAAGACCTACAATTACGACTATTTCGGCTATCTCATTCCGTCATGGTCGGTGGCCAGCGGCGTCCCGGATACGATCCTCGGCACGGTGCTTCGCAGCGACCCTCTAAACCCTACCGACAAGCCGGTGATCGCCTCGTTCTCTGCGGTTCGCCAGTAGCGGCGCATTAGCGCTTCTTCCACCACGCTAGCAGCCAGTCCGCATTCCGCGGGCTCCTTCTGTTATGACGCAGCATCCCGATTGGATGCGTGCGATGTTTGCGTGGCGGTTGTTCTATCAACGGAACCGGAAATTGGTGGCGCGGGCCGGCATGGGGCTCGCACTATTTGCGGTGGCGCTGGCCGTGACGATGCCGATACCCCGCGCCGATGCGGTTGAGGGCGAGGGCAGCTCGGCGCAAGCAGTGTCCGCCGCGGCTGCTCCGACATCATTGGCGCTCGGGGTTCTCTTGAGCGGCGAGAGGCTGGAACGCGTCGAAATTGTGTTTCACTTTTCGCCGACGGACCGGTTGATCTAGACCAGCCGCATGGCAGGTGCGCGCCGTGTGTCGCGCGAATTTTCTTGCAATCCCAACAGCTTTCCCCCATATGCCGCTCAGTCGCGCCCAGCCTTATCCTCCCAGGAGGCAATTGCTGCGATGATGCGACGTGAAGCTTCTCTTCTTATCGATGAATGCGGTGAGCGGCGAAGTGGCCCGGAGACCATCCCGGGTTTGAACGCACCCGCGCGATAAGTTCTATCGCCCGATTGCTTAT
>JBDSEK010000190.1:0-15618 GCA_039920085.1 Devosia sp.
TCATCGCGCCACATCACCGTCCTGCCGCATTCCTGCGCCAAACGAGCGATTGTCTTCCGATCCGGGGTTCCCAATGAAATCTTCGCTGATCGTGGCCGGGCTGGCGGCCCTGTCGCTGAGCGCCTGCACCACCATGAATGCCTTCACCAATGAAGAGCAGATCTCGAGCACAACTGGTGGTGCCCTGCTCGGTGCCGGCACCGGGGCAGTCGTCGGCGGCATGCTCGGTGTTGCAACTGGCAAGGACCCGCGCGTCGCCGCGCTGATCGGCGCTGGCATCGGCGGCCTCACTGGTGCGGCGATCGGCAAATATATGGATCAGCAGGAGGCCGAGTTGCGCGCTCAGCTGCGCGGCACCGGTGTCTCGGTGACGCGGGCCGGCCAGCAGATCATTCTCAACATGCCCTCCAACATCACCTTCGGCGTCGACTCAGCAAGCGTCCAGCCGCAGTTCAGCGAGACGCTGGTTTCGGTCGGCCTGGTGCTGAAGAAATTCAACAAGACCATCATCGATGTCTACGGCCACACCGACAACACCGGCTCAGACAGCTACAATCAGGATTTGTCGCAGCGGCGCGCCGTGGCTGTCGCCTCCCTACTCGCCGCGCAGGGCATCGACCAGCGGCGCTTCTATGTCACCGGCAAAGGCGAGACGGAGCCCGTCGCCTCCAACGCCAACGAAGCCGGCCGCTCGCAGAACCGCCGCGTCGAGATCCAGATTTCGCCGATCCAGGGCTGATCGGCCAACAGGGCTCCGGCTCATCATGGGCTAAGGCTTCAAAAGCGAAAGCTGTTCGGAGTCCCAGGGTAACCCCGCGACATCGCCCAGGCTCGGACAGAGCAGGTCGAAATCCCATTCCGTCTCAGGGATGTCCATTGACTGGAGGACCTCGCCGATCAGCTCGCGATATTTCAGCTCGCCCTCGGGGCGTTCCGTCTTGACCGAAAACAGATGCGGCCGGCTGACCGCATTCTTGTTCCCCGCAAAACGTCCTATTCTCGCCGCCGCGTCAGGGTCCCTGATATAGTTGACGACCAGCAGATCGGCGGGCCGGTCGCGGAAATAGTCGAGCACGGCGGCATGGTGTCGGTTGCGCCGCCTGACCCAGTCAGCGATGTCCAGCTTCGGGTCCTCGAAGCGGGTAAAGTCGGGTGTCTTTCCCTTCGCTCGCTGTTTGGCGAGGTGCCTGAGTCGGCTGTCGAGCCAGGGTGCCAGATCACGCGTATTGAGGACGAACCGCGAGCGCGGGAAGCGGCGGTCGAGCCGGCGGAAATCGTCAGGCGGCCCGTCCGAAAAACCTTGATAGACCCAATGCACAAGCGGATGGCGTGAGCCACGCCATTGCACATTGTGGGTCGCGGTCATGCCGCATTCGCCGAAAATCGCGTGGATGGAGGTCGTCGCGGTCTTGTTGAATCCGATCGCGAAGACCTTTCGGTAGTTGCGGTCGAGGCCCAGCTTCGAGAGCAGGGTGCGCTTCAGATTTTCCTTCTTGCCGTCTAGGCGCGAGCGCACAAAAAGCGGATCAAGGCTGTTGTTGCGGGTCAAATCGGCAAAACCCTAACGTCGCCGCGCGCCGGGTGCAATCGCGGTCGCGCCGGGCAGGCAACTGACCCGGGCTTCCGGCTCATATAGTTAGGGCTTCGAAAGGGAAGCTAGCTGTTGACGACGATCGGTGTGCCCACCGGTGTGCGCGAGTACAGATCGATCACATCGTGGAACAGCAGCCGCACGCAGCCCGACGACACCGCCTGGCCGATGCTCCACACTTCCATTGTGCCATGCAGCCGATAGAGCGTGTCGCGCCCATCCATATAGATATAGAGAGCGCGCGCACCCAGCGGATTGGTCAGCCCCGGCGGCATGCCATTGGCCCATTCGCGTGTTTCGGGCTGTCGCTCCATCATCTCGCGTGTCGGCGTCCATACCGGCCATTCCGCCTTCCGCCCAACCTTGGCCCGGCCTTGCCATGTAAAGCCGTCGCGGCCGATGCCGACGCCGTAACGGATGGCGCGGCCGCCCTCGCGTACGAGATAAAGGTAGCGCTCGCTCGTATTGACCACGATGGTGCCCGGCCGCTCGCCCGTCGGGTCGGCTACCTCCGCTCGCCACCAGCGGGAATCGAGTTGGCGCAGGTTGATCGCCGGCACAGGAAACCGCTCATCGGGGAGCGGCCCATACATCTGCCGGTAATAGTCGGAAATTTCCGGGCCCTGATCCTCGAAGAACGGTAGCCGGCGCGACGTGGCGCAACCGGCGAGGCTCAGCGCCGCAAGACCTGCCGCAGCGGTAAGGAATCCGCGACGGGTCGGCAACACAACGGAAGAACTCATGAACAGCACCCAACAACACGCTCCACCAACAATGAGGCGGACGAGGCTTCGTTCCTAGCGCAACCGCGTTAACGCGGCCGGAATCAGGCGATCACATCGGCTTGACGCCGAATGCTTGGAACCTGTGTCTTCGATGCGACAGCGAGAGGCGAGGTGGTGCTGCAAGAGAGGATTGAACTCTCGACCTCTCCCTTACCAAGGGAGTGCTCTACCACTGAGCTACTGCAGCCTTTGGCCCGAAGGTGTGCGGTAAGCCCTTCAAAAGCTGGCGGTTGATGCCATAGGGTGTTTCGTGAAGCAAGGCGAAAAGCATGGCCCGCCGGGGCCGCTCTCGTGTATCAGCTTTACTTTCCCGGGCGTGCCCGGACCCGGCCGTCTGGAGTGACGATGAAGGTGCCGCGCTGGCTCCGCCCGCTTGCCGGGCGGCTCGAAACGAAGTGGTTCTGGTTCGATCTGTGGCGCTACGGCAGGCTCGCCCGGCGCGGCCAGCGGCGCTATTGCGGAACCTATGTCGCGGTCACGGGTAGCGTCGGCAAATCCACCACGACGGGCCTGATCGGCGCGCTTCTGGCCGATACGGGTTCGGTGGAGCTCGCCGCCTTCCGCAATGCGCTGCCGCAGGTCTATCGCGTGCTGCGCTATCTCGACCGCCCGACCGACTATGTGGTGCAGGAATTCTCGGCGCACCCGCCCGGCATGTTCGACCATGCCGCTCGCAACATCACCATCGATGTTGCCGTGGTCACCACTGTGGGTCTCGATCATCTGAAGCGCTTCCGCAGCGTCGAGAACGTCGCCGCCGAAAAGGCGAGACTGGTCGCAGCCGTTCGCCCCGGTGGCCTCGTCTGTCTCAACGCCGACTATCCGCTGGTGCGCGCCATGGCCTCGGCGAGCCGCACAAGGACCATCCTTTACGGCCGCGCAGCCGAAGCCGAGGTGAAGGCAACCAACGTTACTATGAGCTGGCCCGGCCGGCTCGAATTCGATCTCGTCATCGGCAATCAGCGTCGCCATGTGCGGACGCGCTTTCTCGGTAGCGCAGCTCTCGACAATTGCCTCGCGGCGCTCAGCGTCGTCCATGGTCTGGGGCTCGATCTCGACCGCGCCATCGCACGCCTCGAAACCATCGAGCCCTTGCTCGATCGGCTGAACGTCGTCGCGGCCAGCGATGGCCACAGCTACGCGCTCGATACCGCCAAGGCGTCGCACTGGTCGACCATACTGCTGACCAACGACCTCGCCAATTGGGGACCGGCGCGCAAGATTTTCGTCCTCGCCAATTTGTCCGACACCGGCAACCATGCCGAGCGCAAATATGCGCAAATCCTCCGCGCTGCCGCCAAGCAATGCGACCTCGTAATCGGTCTCGGCCAGGCCGCGAGTCCCGCCGAACGGCTATCGATCGGCGATACTGCGCAGCGCGAAAAGACTGCCGTTCCAAATGTGAAGCCGGCGCGCAGCTTCGAGGAAGCGCGCGCGATGATCGCCGCGGCGGAACCGGCGCTGGTGATCCTCAAGGGCGGCCGGGATTTGTCGCTGAAGCCATTGCTTCCGCCCGGCACAGCGCTGCCCGACCTACCCCCCGAGCGCGAGCGGCTCGACTATCGCGGCGCGACCCCGCAATCGTCGCACCCGGCACTGGACGCGGCCCAATGAGCCTGCAGTCGTGGCTGCGCACCCGCTTCCTCGCCCTCGATCCGGCCGGCATGACACGCTGGCTGAGCGCGCTGTCGCCGCCGCTCGGCATCTTCGCCCGGCGCAGCCAGCGCCGTCGCGTCAAGACCTATGTCGCGGTTACCGGCAGCGTCGGTAAGACCACGACCACCAATCTGACGGCGCGGTTGCTGGCCCTCAGTGGCGCGGTCGAGACCGGCGCGCAGGTCAATGACGAGCTCTCGGTGTTCCTGTCCTTGGCACGCCTGCGCCAGCCCGCCGACTACCTAGTCCAGGAGGTTTCCGCCTATCCCATCGGCTCGATCGATCGCATGCTGCGCTATCTTTCGGTGGACGTCGCGCTGGTCACCGCCGTCGGTCTCGATCACCGCAGCGAGTTCAAGACCGATCAGCGTGTCGCTGACGAAAAGCAGAAGCTCGTCGCAGCCGTCGGCGCTGCCGGCCTGGTCTGCCTCAATGCGGATTATCCCCTGGTCCGCGCCATGGCTAAGCACACCGCGGCGCGCGCCGTGCTTTTTGGCCGCTCCACCGATGCCGAAGTGCGCGCCGAGACCATCACGCTCGACTGGCAAAGGGGCCTTGGCTTCGATCTCGTAATCGGCGGCGCGCGCCGGGCCGTAAGCACCCGCTTCCTCGGCAGCGCGATGTTGCACAACGCGCTCGGTGCGCTTTCGGTCATCCACGGCCTCGGTCTCGATATGGACCGGGCAATTGCCGAACTCGGCACCATCGAGCCGCTGCTCGACCGCATGAATTCCGTCACCGGGGCCGACGGCAATGTCTATGCCATCGACACCGCTAAGGCCTCCCACTGGTCGACCATGATGCTGGCCGACGACCTCGCGGAATGGGGACCCGGTCATAAGATTTTCGTCCTCGGAAATGTCTCCGATACTGGCAACCACGCAGAGCGAAAATATGCCCAATTGTTGCGTGCCGCAGCGAAGAGCTGCGACCTCGTGATCGGCCTCGGCCAGGCCGCCGGTCCTGCCGAACGCCTCTCCATCGGCGACACCGCCCAGCCGGAAAAAACCGCCCTCCGCAACGTCCGCGCCGCTCGCAGTCTCTCGGCTGCTCGAACCCTCATCGCCGCCGCCCCGCGCGGTCTCGTGATCCTCAAGGGTAGCCGCGATCTGCCGCTGAAGCGCCTGCTTCCCGACGGCACCAACCTGCCCAAAATGCCCCCCGCGCGACAGCGGCTGACGGACAAGACGGCGACATGAAATGCTCGCGCCCTCGGCGCCGGTGCGAGCCCTGTGCGTTCCTTGGCTCAAATGCTAACACCGTCGCATGATCGACCTCTTTCAGATCAAGGGCGCCCTGCGCAGCGCAGCGCGCCGCACCAAAGAGACCATGACCAACGCCCGCAATGCCGTCTTCATGCCGCTCTGGCGGCGTCAAGCGCGCGCCCGGCGGGACCGAATGACCGGCGAGTATTTCGTCGTGATGGGCAGCTCCGGCAAGTCCACGGCGACGATGCTGTGCCAAGCGCTTTTCGACGCGCAGCGGCCGACCGGTGTCGGCATGTACTACAACAATGAACGGATGGTCCTGCGCCACATGCGCCAATGGACGCGCAAAGTAGATATTTTCATCCAGGAGCTGTCGGAATACCCCATGGGCACCATCGCTGCAGTGGCGGCCACGATGGAACCCCGCGGGGCTTTGGTCACCTCGATCGGCCTCGATCACCGCAGCACCTTCCGGACCCACGAATCGATCCTCGAGCAAATGGTCCCCTTAGTGCGCCAATTGCCACCCTATGGGTTTCTTTGTCTCAATGCCGACGACCCAAGCGTCCGGATGCTCGCCGCTTCCGCCAGCGGGCGCGTCATCTTATTTGGCGAAGCCAAGGATGCCGATTTGCGGCTCGAGCGCATCAAGTCGACGCTCGCGGCTCGCTTGAGCTTCGATCTCGTCGAGGGCGGTCGGCGAACCCGAGTGCAGACCCGCTTTTTGGGGCGCTTGCTGCTCCCCAGCATCGGCGGCGCCCTGGCAATGGTCCGCGCAGCGGGCCTCGATCTCGATGCTGCGATTGCCCGCCTGGCAGCGATCGAACCATTGCCGAATCGCATGGGGATCTATGAGGGGGAAGGGGGGCACACTTATGTCGTGGACACTTATAAGTCGCCGCTCTGGTCGACCCGGTTACTCATCGACGACATCCCCAACATCACCTCGAGCGATCGCATCCTCATCCTCGGCGACATTTCCGACATGGCCGGCGACAAGGGCAAAAAATATCGTCAGCTGATCCGCCAGGCGGCCGACAATTGCACGCTGGTGATCGCCACGGGTTCGGCGGCGGTTGCAGCCGAGGTACTGTTGCGCACCGAACCAGCGCGCGCCAATCTCCTCGTCGAGCCGACGCTCAGCGGCGCCTTTGCGAAATTGAAGGGGCTGTCCCCGGCGGTCATTGTCGTCAAGGGTGACGGCCTGCGGCCACCGCCTGGCAGCCGACGGCTGGGCGCCGAGAACGGACAATAGCTGTGGCGCCCGCTTGTCGCCCGAAACCCATATGCCAAAATTGAGGTTGCCGCGGCCGTTGCGGGCAAAGGTCCGAGTCTGGGAACAGCAATGGGTCGATCGATGGTTGCGGCTGACCGCCGGCGTCACGGCCCGCACTGCACGACGGAGGCAAGAGCGATATTGTGGAACCTACATTGCCGTCACCGGCAGCGTCGGCAAGACCACTACCGCGAGCCTCATCGCTAGTCTCCTCGCTCCTTCCGGCTCGGTATCGCTGGGTGCCTTCCGCAATGTGCAGC
This sequence comes from Devosia sp., assembly GCA_039920085.1. Classification (GTDB taxonomy): domain Bacteria; phylum Pseudomonadota; class Alphaproteobacteria; order Rhizobiales; family Devosiaceae; genus Devosia_A. Next base: position 6,777 of record JBDSEK010000190.1, read on the forward strand.
GCCCGATCTACACCACGCTGCGCCGGCTGAAACAGCCCACCGACTATCTGGTGCAGGAGGTATCGGCGCATCCCATCGGAACGATCGGCCACATCGTCCACCACCTGAGGATCGACGTTGGCGTCGTCACGACCGTCGGGCTCGACCATCAGAGCGATTTCCGCACTGTCGAGCGCGTCGCCGAGGAAAAATCCAAGCTGGTCGCGGCGGTCGCACCGCAAGGCTTCGTCTGCCTCAATGCGGACTACCCGTTAGTCCGGGCGATGAGCGACAAGGCTCATGCCAAGGTTATCCTCTTTGGCGAAGCCGCCGACGCTGACATCCGCGCCCAAAACATCAGGGTCGACTGGCAGCGGGGACTGGAATTCGATGTCGAGATCGGAACCTGGCGTCGTCACTTCAAATCCCCCTTCCTCGGCACTTTCATGGTCGGCAATCTACTGGCCGCACTCGCCGTCGCCCACGGTCTGGGGCTGGAACTGGACGCCGCTGCCGCCCGCCTCGAAACAATCGAGCCCGAGCGAGATCGACTCCGCAGGGTGGCCGGAGCGGATGGTCACACCTATGCCCTCGACAACCTCAAAGCCTCGCTCTGGTCGACCATGGTCCTCATTGCCGACCTCGAGAAATGGCAGGGCGGCCCGAAGATTTTTGTCCTTGGTCACCTGTCCGACACGGGCAGCAATGCCAGCCAGAAATACAAGCAAGCTCTGCGTGCCGCTGCCAAGCATTGCGACCTGGTGATCGGCGTCGGTCCGGCCGCAGGTGCGGCCTCGCGCATCTCCATCGCCGAACGACGCGCCGTCAAGGAGCACGGTGGAACGATACCCGAACGACCGGTCATTGTCGCTGCCGACACGTTAGAGGAGGCACGCGTGGCAATCGAAAGCGCACCGCGAGGACTCGTAATCCTCAAGGGGGGCAGCATTTTCCCACTCAAATCCTTGTTGCCCACCGGCACTGTCGTTCCCCAATATTCTCCGGTCGGCAGGCGGTCTTCAGCATGAGCCGGCCGTCGCGCAGTCCTCACTGTGCGCAATTGGTTGCCAGTGCTATCAAGCCCCGATGATCGATCTTCACTACCTTCGCTCCAGGCTTGAACGAGGTGCCGAGGTCACGCGTGATCTGCTGACGACGGCCCGAGATTCAGTCTACCTGCCGCTCTGGCGCAGGCAGGCGCTCGAGAAGCGCCGCGAGTTCATTCGCACCTACATTGTTATCGTAGGGAGCTGCGGCAAATCGACAGCCACCATGTTGAGCAGCGCATTGCTGAGCGCCCAACGGCCAACCGGTACCGGAAACTACCAGAACAATGTGCGCCTGGTGCTGCGCTTCGTGCGCAAATGGGATCGCAAGGTCGACCTCTTCGTCCAGGAACTTTCCGAATACCCCGTCGGGACCATCACAGACATCACCGAGACGTTGCGGCCGGAAGGTGCCTTGGTTACGGCAATAGGCCTCGACCACCGCGCTGAGTTTCGCACCCTCGAGGCAATCGTCGCGGAAATGGCGCCGCTCGTTCGCGGCTTATCGCCTGACGGCTTTCTGTGCCTCAACGCTGACGACCCGAATGCCCGCGCGATGGCGGAGCTCTATTCCGGCCGCGTCGTCCTGTTCGGACGCTCGCCTCGAACCGATCTCCGGGTTGAAGACCTCAAATCGTCTCCGGAAGGACGGCTGAATTTCGACCTGATCGTCGGGACCACACGGCGAAACGTGCAGACCCGCTTCGTCGGCACACTCTTGCTGCCCAGCATTGTCGGTGCCCTCGCCATCGTTCACGCCCTTGGCCTTGATCTCGACCAGGCCATCCGTGACCTCGCCACGATCGAGCCGGTCGAAAATCGTATGGCGCCCTTCAGCGGCGACGACGGCCACACCTATCTCATCGATAGTTTCAAGGCACCACTCTGGTCGACCCAACTGATGGTTCAGGACATCCCGAATATGAGCACCGGGCGCCGGGTGCTGGTGCTTGGGGAAGTTTCTGACATTGCCAATGATTCCAGCCGCTACTATCGACAGCTGCTTCGCCGCGCGGCCGAGCACTGTGACCTCGTCATCGGGATCGAAAAGGCCGCAAGCGCCGCCGAGCGGCTGAAGCGCAACGAGCCCCATCTACGCGTCATCGCCGCATCCGGGCCCGAAGAGGTCCAAAAAATATTGCGCGCCGAACCGCCCTCTCTTGTCATCGTCAAGGGCAATAAGCTCAAGCGGTGGATTGAGACTTACCAAGCCGGGATCCGGATGAGCCGACCGAGATCCCCCCAGTTGTCCGTCGGCAATGACCAAGTCTGAACAGGCTGCCCAGCGCCAGCAAAGATTGGCCGCAAAGCTCCGCGAGAACCTGAAGCGCCGGAAGGATCAGGCGCGGGCGAGGGCTCCCGCTCCGGCCAAATCTCCCGGCGGGTCGGATAAGGGCAGTCCATCAAGCTGAACCGGGGCGGTATCCTGCCTGTGCCTTGAATGGACTGGCTGACTCGGTTAGCAACCATCTGCGCGGCCGTCGCGGCCCGAAGGGAAATTCCATGGATCGTATCCGGCTGGTCGGCGGCAATGAGCTGCGGGGCGAGATTCCCATCTCTGGCGCCAAGAACGCCGCGCTGCCCTTGATGATCGCCTCGCTCCTCAGCAAGGATCCGCTGATCCTCGAAAACGTGCCGCGCCTCGCCGACGTCAAGCAACTCGAGCGCATTCTCGAAAATCACGGCGTCGATATCGCCGTCCATGGCCGCCGCCGCGGCAGCGACGAACTCGATGGCCAGCGCATGACGTTTCACGCCGCCGACATCGTCGACACCACAGCGCCCTACGAGCTGGTCTCCACCATGCGCGCCAGCTTTTGGGTTATCGGGCCATTGCTCGCCCGTATGCATGAGGCGCGGGTGTCGCTGCCCGGCGGCTGCGCCATCGGCACGCGGCCGGTCGATCTGTTCCTCTATGGCCTGAAGCTGCTTGGCGCCGAGATCGATATCGACGAGGGCTATGTCGTCGCCCGCGCGCCCAAGGGCGGGCTCGTCGGCGCGACGGTCGCGTTCCCCAAGGTCTCGGTGGGCGCCACCCACACCATCATGATGGCGGCAACGCTCGCGCGCGGCACGACGATCATCGAAAACGCCGCCATGGAACCCGAGATCACCAATGTCGCCGAGTGCCTCGTCGCCATGGGCGCTCGGATCGACGGTATTGGCACCCGTACCCTCACCATCGAGGGGGTGCCGGAACTGCATGGCGCGACCGTCGAAGTTATCCCCGATCGCATCGAAACTGGTACCTTCGCCATGGCTGCGGCAATGACGGGCGGCGATGTGCTGCTGCGCAATGCGCGGCCGGGGCACCTCAAGGCCGCGCTCGATATCCTCAGTCAGTCGGGCGCGCGCATCACGACCGAGGTCAATGGCGTGCGGGTGCAACGCAACGGCAATGGCATTAAGCCCGTCGACGTTGAAACCGAGCCCTTCCCCGGTTTCCCGACGGATCTGCAGGCGCAATTCATGGCACTGATGACCATGTCCGCCGGGACCTCCACGATCAAGGAAACCATCTTCGAGAACCGCTACATGCACGTCGCGGAATTGGCGCGGTTTGGCGCCGACATTTCCATTAGCGGCCAGGTCGCGACGGTTCGCGGCGTTTCCGCCCTCAAGGGCGCGCAAGTCATGGCCACCGACCTCCGCGCCTCCGTCTCGCTCGTCATTGCCGGGCTCGCTGCCCGCGGCGAAACCATCGTCAACCGGATCTACCATCTCGACCGCGGTTTCGAGCGCCTCGAAGACAAGCTGAGCCGCTGCGGCGCCGAAATCGAACGCGTCGCCGGCTAACTGGCCCATCGGGGCCGGACAGCGGCGGGCACCGCCACTGGCCGTGACCCCACGAGCGCTTTAACTTGCCCCAAAATCCCCAAGCTTGTAGATCGGCGAGGCAACGACCATCTGAGCGCCAGCACCCCTCAATCCGGACAGCTCCCATGCCCGATCTCAAATTGCTGGCCCTCGACAGCGAAGACCTCGAAGTCATCGCCGCCACTACCCAGGACGCCGTGATCCGCGTGCCCGACATGGGCTACGCCAAAGCCGATCGGCGCTTCGCCCTGCTGATGAACCGCTTTGCCTGGGAGGAGTCCGGCAAGAGGGGTCAGCGCAAACGCGCCGCATTGCATTTCGATCGCGTCAGCGACGTCAAAGTCACCGGCATCGACACCAACGCCCCCGAGGGCGTACTCGAACTGCTGACCATCAGCTTCGAGCCCGCCGACGCTCCAGCCGGTACGGTCGAGCTCGCCTTTGCCGGCGGCGGTACCGTCCGGCTCAGCGTCGAATGCCTGGAGGCACGCATGCAGGACCTTGGTGCCGCCTGGGCAGCAAAAATGACACCCGGACACGTCCTCTGATGCCCGTTCGTCTCGACAGCCGGAGGGACGGTTTTGCCGCCGACTTCGAGACCCTGCTCAATTCAAAGCGCGAAGTTTCGGAGGAAGTCGGCGCCGCCGTCACTGCGATCCTGACCGATGTGAAGGCACGCGGTGACGCGGCAATCATCGACTATACCGATCGCTTCGACAGGCAGCCGCTGAGCCCGGCGACACTTGCCTTCACAGCCCCCGAGATCGAAGCGGCGTCTGCGCAAATCTCGGCCGAGGTGCGCGCCGCGCTGCAAACTGCCTATGACCGGATCTGGGCACATCACGAAAAACAGAAGCCCCTCGATCATATCTATCAGGATGCGATCGGCGTGACGCTTGGCACCCGCTGGACGCCCGTCGAATCCGTCGGCATCTACGTGCCAGGCGGCCTTGCCTCCTATCCGTCCTCGGTGCTGATGAACGCCGTTCCTGCCCGGGTTGCTGGTGTCAGCCGCATCGCCATGGTCGTGCCGACCCCTGCGGGCGAGATCAACCCCGCGGTGCTCGCCGCCGCCAGCATCGCCGGCGTCACCGAAATCTATCGCATCGGCGGCGCGCAGGCGATCGCCGCGCTAGCCTACGGCACCGCGACCATCAAGCCGGTGAGCAAAATCGTTGGTCCCGGTAACGCCTATGTGGCCGCCGCCAAGCGGCAGGTCTTCGGCACCGTCGGCATCGACATGATCGCCGGTCCCTCCGAAATTCTCGTCGTCGCCGACAAAACCGCCAATCCGTCCTGGATCGCCGCGGACCTGCTGGCGCAGGCCGAGCACGGGGGAGGGGCTCAGTCGATCCTCGTCACCAATGATGCAGCCCTCGCCGATACCGTCGCCATCGAAGTTGAGCGGCAAATGGCGCTGCTGCCGCGCGCCGAAATTGCCCGCGAAGGCTGGGAGCAATATGGCGCCATCATCATTGTCGCCTCCCTCGCCGAGGCGGTAGAGCTGGCCAATCGCATCGCTTCCGAGCATGTCGAACTGATGCTCGACGATCCGCAGGCATTGCTCGGCAAGATCCGCCATGCCGGCGCGATCTTTCTCGGTCACCATACGCCCGAGGCGATCGGCGACTACGTCGCTGGCACCAATCACGTGCTGCCGACGGCCCGCTCGGCGCGTTACGCTTCCGGCCTTGGCGTCCTCGATTTCATGAAGCGCACCTCGATCCTGGGCTGTGACCCCGCCTCGCTCGCGGAACTCGCACCCTCCGCCATCGCGCTCGCAGGCGTCGAGGGGCTCGATGCGCATGGCCGCTCGATCAGCATCCGTCTCAACCGCTGATGGCGCTCACGCCTCACGTCTTCGATGAGAAGACCGACAGGATCACCGCCGTAACGCTCGATCCCAACACTATCACCTCGATCAATCCCGACGAAGTGCATGAGTGGCGCATTGCCATCTACGATCTGGTCGAGACCAACAAATTCCACGCGGCTCGCGTGGCGGCCAAGGGTCCTTATGCCCTCCACATCTCGATCGTCGCCAATTACATTTTGCTCGACGTGCGCAATCCCGACACCTACGAGCCGATCGCCGCGCACTATCTGTCGCTGACGCCTTTTCGCAGCTTGATCCGCGACTATTTCCGCATCCGCGATTCCTACTACGACGCCATCAAGACCGCCTCGACCTACCAGATCGAAACCGTCGACATGGCGCGGCGCGGTCTTCACAACGATGCCGCGGAACTGCTGCGGACCCGGCTCGACAACAAGCTCGATATCGACCTCAATACGGCCCGCCGGCTGTTCACGCTGATCTGCGCCGTGCAGCCCTACGCCAGCCGCATCGACGAGCGTGAATCCAAGCTCCCCACAGTGCTCTTCGTCTGCTCGATGAATTCCGTGCGCAGCCCTATCGCCGCCGCTCTGGCGCGAAAATTCTTTCCGGGCCGGCTGCTCGCCCGCTCGGCCGGTGTTCGGTCCGGCAAGGCAGATGGTTTCGTGCATGAAATTATGGAGGAGATCGGCGTCGACATGTCGGTCCATACGCCGCACACCATGAGCGAGCTGGTGGCCACCCACTTCGACCTCGTCATCACCCTTTCGGCCGATGCGCCCGCGGCAGTCGAAAAACGGGGCCTTGAGATGGGCGCGGTCGAACACTGGCCGATGCCCGATCCGACCGAAATGGAGGGCAATCGCGAGGCCGTGCTGAGCGCCTATCGGACCCTGCGCGATACCCTGCAAAAGCGGGTCCGGGAGCGCCTGGAACCGCTGGTTTCGGGTGGTTCACAAACCGGGACACATCGACTATAGCTGGCGCCCAATTCCGGCCCGGCACTGCCTGAGGCCCCTCGGAGACACAATGGCTAAAGAAGAAGTACTCGAGTTCCCGGGCACGGTAACCGAACTGCTGCCCAATGCGACGTTTCGCGTCAAACTCGAGAACGGCCACGAGATCATCGCCCACACGGCCGGGCGCTTGCGCAAGAACCGCATCCGGGTGCTCGTCGGCGACAAGATCCTCTGCGAAATGACGCCTTACGACCTGACTAAGGGCCGCATCACCTACCGCTACCGCTGAGGGGAGGCACGCCGATGGCCAGTCGTCCCGAACTGATCCTTGCCTCGGCATCGCCCCGGCGCCTCGCGCTCCTCAACCAGATCGGCATCGAGCCCGAGCATCTCGTCCCCGCCCAGATCGACGAGACCCCCGAGCGCAACGAGTTGCCGCGCAAGCTTGCGCAGCGCCTCGCCGACCAAAAGGCACTGGCGGCTCAACACAAGGCGCGCGCCGCCGGCATCGCCGGCAATGCGCTGGTGCTCGCCGCCGACACCGTGGTTGCCGTCGGCCGCCGCATCCTGCCCAAGGCCGAGACCATGGAGGAGGCCAACACCTGCCTCCATCTGCTCTCGGGTCGCAATCACCGCGTCTACACCGCCGTTGCCATGCTAACCCCTTCGGGCGCGATGCGACGCCGGTTGGTCGAGACGCGGCTACGCTTCAAGCGCCTCTCTGCCCGCGAGGTCGAAAGCTACCTCGCCAGCGCCGAATGGCGCGACAAGGCTGGTGGCTACGCCATCCAGGGCATCGCCGGCGCCTTTGTCGTCAAACTCGTCGGCTCCTATTCGGCCGTTGTCGGTCTGCCCCTCAACGAAACTGTCGGCCTCTTGGCCGGCGAGGGCTATCCGGTGCATTTCAATTGGCTCAACACTGCGACGCTGTCGCCGGTCTAGCCATGGCCGAGATCGTTCGCCTCAAGCCGACGCGACCCTGCCCGATCTGCGGCAAGCCCTCGTCACAGCAATATCATCCGTTCTGCTCCGCCCGCTGTCAGGACATCGACCTCAACCGCTGGCTCAGCGGCGTCTATGTCGTTCCGGCAAAGGACGAACCGGAAGACGGTGACGACACGACCAATATCGAGACCGGATCGGACGAGGACGGTGAAACCTAGCGGTCACCTCAGCTCATCAGCTGCCCGCCATTTACGTCGATGACCTGGCCGGTCAAATAGCCCGACATTGCGTCGGAGGCGAGAAAGACATAGGCGCCCACGCAGTCCTCGGCGTTTCCGAGCCGCTTCATCGGGATCGTCGCAGCCGCGCCCTGCCGGATGGTGTCCGGCGTTCGCGCGTGGAAGGGCGTTTCAATGAACCCCGGGGCCACGACATTGACGCGGATATTGTCGCCCACGAACTCCTTGGCGGCATTGCGCGAGATCGAATGCACCGCGGCTTTGGCCGATGCGTAGACCGTCGAGCCGATGCCGCCGCCATTCTTGGCTGCGATCGATCCGGTATTGATAATCGAGCCGCCACCCGCCGCCTTGAGATGTGGATAGGCAGCTTTGGTCACTGCAAAGATCGAACGGATATTCGTATTGTAGACCCGCTCATACATCGCTTCGTCCCAGGCGGCGTTCGTCACCCGCTCGTGGATGGCGCCGGCATTGTTGATGAGGATGTCGAGTCCGCCCAGGAGCTTTACCGCCGCTTCGACAATGCGCAGGGCAGTCGCGCTGTCTCCGACATCGCCCAGCACCACACCCGCCGCGCCAATCTCTTTGGCTACCGCGTTCGCGGCCTCGGCATTCTTGTTGCCGTGCACCACGACTCGCACCCCGAGCTGCGCCAGGCCTTTTGCTACGGCCGCCCCGATACCGGTTGACGAGCCCGTAATCAGTGCGCGTTTTCCGCGTAGATCCTCAAGCATGTCTTCCTCCCTCCAGGGCGCAACGCGACCGATCGCAAACGGCTTGACCTCATCATGCGGGAGAATGGCCCAATGGGACAGCCCTGCTGCTGTAATACACTGGTTCATTCCGCAACAGATTGAGTCGTTGGGCCTTTTGAGGGAGGGGCCGGTTTCACCAGAGGGGGATATTCATGGCTACGATTGAACAGGGCGCCGCGTCAGGGCGCGGCGGCGGGATGACGCGGGACGAGCGTTTCGTCATCGTCGCATCGTCGACAGGCACGATTTTCGAATGGTACGA
>JBDSEK010000191.1:0-10216 GCA_039920085.1 Devosia sp.
AAGCCCAGAACAGGATCTGCGCGACGCCGGTCGAAAGCTTGCTGATGCCGAAGCTCAAAACCAGCACGAAGGCGAGCGGGGCCAGCATCACCACCCATTTCAGCGGGGTGTTGTAGAGGAGGTTGCCGAGATCGGTCACGCCGACGATCTGGCCGGCCTGCTCGACGAAGGCATTGGTGTAGGTGAAATAGGCTACCAGCCCGGTCACCACCAAGCCGATGCCCATATAATTGTAGACCTTCAGCATATAGGCGCGAAGGCCCTCATCAACGACCGCGGCGGTTCCTGGCCGCGCGGCTACGGTCGGTCGGTCGAAGTCTGCCATGGTCAAAAACCCCTTCAATTGCGGCAAGCGCCCGCACCAGCGGGGCTTTGCGAGGGAATATGGACAAGGGGGTTGGCGAATACAAGGCCGAAGCGGGCCGGCTAACGCAAACGTAATCTTGCGGCGCCAACGACTTAGCGGTGGCGCCGGCATGTCACGCGATTGCAGCAGCAATGTCATATGCTAGGCTCATCGCGCGCGCATCGAATCGTCGGCGCGCATCCTCTAAGGAGGCTCGGGGTCCGTGCCCAGGCTCTTTACCGGTCTTGAAGTGCCTTACGACATCCAGCAGGCGCTGTCATTGAAGCGCGGCGGCATCCAGGGAGCGCGCTGGATTGATCCGGAAAACTACCACATCACGCTGCGCTTTATCGGCGATGTCGACAATCACACAGCCAATGACGTGTCGGCGGAGCTCGACCGACTGAGCCATTCGGAGGCGTTCACGATCCGGCTCTCGCATCTGGGTACGTTTGGCGGCGACAAGCCTCGGGCGCTCTATGCCGGCGTCGACAATAACGCGGCGCTGCAACGGCTGCAGGCGGCGCAGGAGCGGGTGTTGCGGCGGGCCGGGCTTGAGCCGGAAGGCCGCAAATTTGTGCCGCATGTGTCGCTCGCGCGGCTGCGCGGCGCCTCCGCCATCGAGCTCGCCGAGTTCATCCACCATGCCGGCCAGTTCCGGCCACTCGAGTTCGAAATTGGCCGTTTCGTGCTGTTTTCATCGCGGAATTCGGTGGGTGGCGGGCCCTATCTGGTCGAACAGAGCTATCCGCTGGCGATGTTCGCGGCGTGAGGCCCGTTAACGCTTCCTTCACCATGGCCGGGCGACATCGGAGCGTGCGGGCTGGACAGGTCAAATTGCCGTCAAGATTAAAGGTATTGTCGGCAATTACAGTGACATCAGCCCCGGCTTTGAGAGCTTGGTAACCATAAATCGTCAGGATACCGGGCGGTTGGTCGGAGGGGCTGGCACATGTTCAGGGGTGTTCCGTTCATGATCTCGACACGGCGCCGGATTGCATCCGGCCTTCTCGCCGCGGCCTTCCTGGCCACGGCGCCTATCTCCGCGGTACTGGGGCAAACCGACCCCGGAGCCAATGCGACCAATCTCGGCACCTACAACAAAACCTGGACGGCCTGGCAAGGCGTCGATCTGGACGGTGGCCTCGTGTGCTATATCGAAGCCAACCCCGATTCCAGCGAGCCGACGCAGGTTGGCGGCAAGCCGATCAATCGCGATCCGCCAAAATTTCTGGTCGTGCATCGCAAGGCCGCTGGCAAGACCAACGAGGCGCAGACGCTGATCGGCTATCCGCTCTCCACGGACCTACAGCGGCAACCCACGGCGCTCATCGACGGACACGAGTTCAATATGCTGGGAGAAAAAAATGCGGCCTGGCTGGCCCAGGAAACCGACCAGCCGGGTTTTGTCGCGGCGATGAAGGCCGGCACCAAATTGGTGGTAAAGGGGATGTCGCTGCGGGGCACGGTCACAACCGACACCTATTCTCTGGGTGGTGTGACCGCAGCCCTGGCTAAGATCGACGAAGCGTGCCGCTGAGGAACATTTGGCGCCTCGGGCCATTACCTTCCGCAGCCACGCTGGTTTCGCCCGAAAGGCGCCGATGAAACTTCGCCTGCTTTTCGTCTTACCCATGCTCATTGTCCCGGGGGCCGCCTCGGCGCAATCGGTGCAGCTATTGGGTGAGTTCCGCGACTGGTCGGCCTTTTCGGCGTCGGAAGGAACCGGCGCGCTCTGCTTTGCCATGGCCAAGTCTACAATCGTCGAGCCGACGCCGGATGGCTTTACCGACGCCTATCTTTACCTCACGCATCGGCCGACCGACGGCGTCGCCAATGAAATCAATCTGGTCGCGGGGTTCGAATTCGCGCCTGACCAGCCGGCAGTTCTCACCATCTCCGGGCAGAGCTTTGGCCTTTTCACGCAAAAGGACGCGGCCTGGCTGCTGGACCCAAAACAGGCCGACAGTCTCGCCGGCGCCATGCGAGCCGGCTCCTCGCTCACCATCGAGGGAACGAATGTGGGTGGCGTGAAGGTCACCGAGACGTTCTCCCTCTCGGGCGCCACTGCCGCCAGCCGGGCCATCGACGGCGGCTGCTAGCGGTCGTTCGGCCGTTGCTGGCTTGGTGGGGTGTACTTCTCCTTTGCCTCAATCGCGCACTATGTTAGAGGCCCGCGCGCTTCCGGAATCCGCCGCCCCATGAGCATTGCCCTCAATCTCGATCACGCGAGCCACGCCGCGCGCGCTGCGCCGCGGCGGCAGTCGCTTGTCGGGTTGAGCAAGGCTGAGATGGCCGGGGCGCTTTCCGGCATCGGGCTCGATGCACGCGACAGCAAGATGCGCGCGAGCCAGCTGTGGAACTGGATCTATCATCACGGCGTCACCGATTTCGAGCGGATGAGCAATATCGGCAAAGGCGTGCGGCAGACGCTGAGCGACAGCTTCCTGCTCGACCGGCCAGAGATCGTGTCGGAGCAAATCTCCATCGATGGCACACGCAAATGGCTGTTCCGCTTTCGCGACCCCAAAAACCCCAATCTGCCGCCTGTCGACATCGAGACCGTCTATATCCCCGAGGAAGATCGCGGCACGCTCTGCGTGAGCTCGCAGGTCGGCTGCACGCTCACCTGCTCGTTCTGCCACACCGGAACACAGACGCTGGTGCGCAATCTCACCGCGGGCGAAATCCTCGGCCAGATCCTTATGGCGCGCGAGCGGCTGGGCGATTTTCCGGGCGGTGTCCGGCCCGACGATGGTGGCCTCGTGCCGGCGCCGCGTGGCTCAGGGGGCAGCGAAGGCGACAGCCGCGCCATCACCAATGTAGTGATGATGGGGATGGGCGAGCCGCTCTATAATTATGAGGCGGTCAAATCCGCGCTCCTGATCGCCTCCGCCGAAGATGGCATCTCGCTCAGCAAACGCCGCATCACGCTGTCGACCTCAGGCGTTGTGCCTTTCATCGAGCCGACCGGGCGCGAAATTGGCGTGATGCTCGCCATCTCGCTGCACGCGGTGCGCGACGATCTGCGCGACATGCTGGTGCCGATCAACAAGAAGTATCCGCTCAAGGAGCTGATCCAGGCCTGCCGCGACTATCCCGGTCTGAGCAATGCCCGCCGTATCACCTTCGAATATGTGATGCTCAAGGACATCAACGATTCCGACGCCGATGCCCGTGAGCTGGTGCGGCTCCTCGCCGGCATTCCGGCCAAGATCAATTTGATCCCGTTCAATCCATGGCCGGGCACCAATCATGATTGCTCGAGCTCGGCGCGGATCGAGAAATTCGCCGACATCGTCAACCGCGCTGGCTACGCCTCTCCGGTGCGCACGCCACGCGGCCGCGACATTTTTGCGGCATGCGGGCAGCTAAAGAGCGAGACCGAGCGGCTGAAGAAAAAAGACCGCGACGCCCTGGCGTCTGCCTAGAATGCCGTTCGTCACCCGTCGCATCCTCGCCGGGGACGAGACGGTGTTCGAGACCATCGCGCCCGATGTGTTCGATGAGCCCATCGATCCACTGCGCCTGCATGACTATTTGCGCCAACCGGGGCATCTCATGGTGCTTGCGCTTGAGGGCGAGCGAATTGTCGGCCAATGCGCGGCGGTGATCCACCGCCACCCCGACAAGGCCACCGAGCTCTATGTCGACGAAGTCGGCACAGCGTCCACTCACCGCCGGCAGGGTATCGCCAGAGCGATGCTGGAGGAGATGTTCAATTGGGGGCGCGAGCAGGGCTGCGTCGAAGCGTGGCTGGGGACCGAGCTCGACAATGTCGAGGCCAATGGGCTCTACCGCGGCTACAAGCCGGCCGAGGACGAGGCGATCCAGTATTATCTGTTCACGCTTTGAAATGCGCGGCCGCCGCTCGGGCGAGCGCAATACCAGCCGTTACGCCTCGCCTCGCAGCCACTCGATCCGATGACTTCCCCGGCCTGGCGCCAGAGCTTTGACCAGTGCCGGCAAGATCGACTTCATTTCGTCCTCGAGCGTGAAGGGCGGATTGACGAGGATCATGCCAGAGCCGGTGAGCTTACCATCGAGCGGGGAGTCGATGCTGAGCTCGAGCCGCAGCATTTTGGCGATGCCGGTCGCCTTGAGGTCGGCGACGAAGGCGTTTACTTCACGCCGGTCCTTGAGCGGATACCAGAGCGCATAGAGCCCGGTGGCCCATTTGCGGTGCGCCTTGGCAAGGCCTTCGATCAGCCGCTCCCACTCGCCGGGCTCTTCGAAGGGCGGATCGACCAGCACCAGACCGCGCTTTTCCTTGACCGGCACGAAGGCATTGAGCGCCAACCAGCCATCGAGTTCGCTCACTCGCGCCTGCACATCGTCGGCCAGCAAATCGCGCAGCTTGCGATAGTCGGCCGGGTGCAGCTCCAATGCGCTCAGCCGGTCCTGCGGCCGGAACAGCCGGCGCGCGATCAGGGGTGAGCCCGGATAGCGCGCCAGCGTACCGTTCGGATTTTCGGCGGCCACTACATCGAGATAAGGCTGGATCAGCGCATTCGCCTTGTCCGCGATGTCGGCCTTGCGGAGCCGCGCGATGCCCTCCTGCCATTCGGGCGAGCGCTTCGCCTCTTCGCCCGTCAGCGAGTAGCGGCCGATGCCGGCATGGGTATCGATCACCCGGAAGGCGGCGGGCTTGAGCTTCAGATATTCGATCAGGCGGGCCAGCACGATATGCTTGAACACATCGGTAAAGCTGCCGGCATGGAAGGCGTGGCGGTAATTCATGGCCTCACCTTGCATGCTCAGAGCCGCGTGAATAGGTTGCCCTCGCCCCAGGGGATGCCATGCTTCTTCCGAGCCGCGACCCACGAATGACGATCAAGCGCATTCTCAAGGTCAATCACGCCGGCGAAGTCGGGGCTATTCGCATATATGCCGCCCAGATAGCGGTGGCGAGGCGCTTGTTTCCGCGCATCGTTCCCGAACTCGAAGAGATGCGGATCGACGAGATCGACCACGAGCGCATCTTTCGGGACGCGATGCCGTCCCGCCAAGCCCGTCCTTGTTGGATCATGTCGCTCTGGCGAATGGGTGGTTACCTCCTTGGCTTCGTTACGGCGCTTATGGGCGAGCGCATGGTGTGGATTTGCACGGAGGCTGTCGAGGCAACGGTCCATCGCCATTTAGAAGAGCAACTGCATTTCCTGAAGGAACGCGATGCGGGGCTTCATGGGCTCATCCTGTCGATTCAGGACCAGGAAATGGCCCATCTGGCCGAGGCGCGTCAGCATCAAGGGGACGACCCTTCCGTTTTGAGGTCAATTGGCAACGGCGTGATCGGATTTGCGACCGAGTGCTTAATTTGGCTGTCGACTTGGGGTGATTCCTCCTGGATGAGCCGGGAAATGCGCGCCGTCCGCTAGCCTTGCGCCAGTCTGCGCGATTTGCTTAGTGCGCCGCGGCCTAGCCTCGGAAAGAGCGTTGCATGAGCAAAGATATCAAGAAGATCGTCCTCTCTTATTCGGGAGGCCTCGATACCTCGATCATGCTGAAGTGGCTGCAGGAGCACTACCAGGCCGAGATCATCACCTTTACGGCGGATCTCGGCCAGGGCGAGGAACTCGAGCCGGCGCGCAAAAAGGCCGAGATGTTCGGCATCAAGGACATCCGCATCGTCGACGTGCGCGAGGAATTCGTGCGCGATTTCGTCTTCCCGATGTTCAGAGCCAATGCGCTCTATGAGGGCCAGTATCTGCTGGGTACTTCGATCGCCCGGCCGGTCATCGCCAAGCATCTGGTCGAGATCGCCGAAGAGACCGGTGCCGATGCGATTGCCCATGGCTCGACGGGCAAGGGCAACGACCAGGTGCGCTTTGAGCTTACGGCCAATGCGCTGAACCCGGACCTCAGGGTGATCGCGCCGTGGCGCGAATGGGAACTCCGCTCGCGCACCCAATTGCTCGACTACGCAGAAAAACATCAGATCCCGATCGCCAAGGACAAGCGCGGCGAAGCCCCGTTCTCGGTCGACGCAAACCTTCTCCATACGTCGTCCGAGGGTATGGTGCTGGAGGACCCCGCCGTCCCTTATCCCGACTACGTGCCGCAGCGCACTGTCGACCCCGAGAAGGCACCGAACACCCCCGAAACCATCACGATCGGTTTTGAGAAAGGCGATGCGATTTCGGTTAATGGAGCGAAGCTGTCGCCGGCCGCGCTCCTCACCAAACTCAATGAGCTGGGCGGCAAGCATGGCATCGGTCGGCTCGACCTGGTCGAGAACCGCTTCGTCGGCATGAAGAGCCGCGGCCTTTATGAGACGCCTGGCGGCACGATCCTGTTAGCGGCACATCGCGGCATCGAATCCATCACGCTCGATCGCGGCGAAGCCCATCTCAAGGACGAGATCATGCCGCGTTATGCCGAGCTCATCTATAATGGCTTCTGGTATGCGCCTGAGCGCGAAATGCTGCAGGCCCTGATCGACAAGAGCCAGCAGTCGGTTGCCGGCGAGGTGACGGTTAAGCTCTACAAGGGCTCGGCCAGCGTCGTTTCCCGCACCTCGCCCAACTCGCTCTATTCGATGGATCTGGTGACCTTCGAGGAGGGCGCGGTGGCCTATGACCATCACGATGCCGAAGGCTTCATCAAGCTCAATGGCCTCAGGCTCAAGACCTACGCAGCGCGGCGGCGGGCGATGGCGCGCAAGGACTAGTCGGGCCTCGGCGCAGCCCCGCGCTCGGCAATCTCGCGATAGGCTTAAAGCGTTCTTAAGCGCAAAAGGTTAGCGTTGTCGCAGCGTCGTGTTTTGGTCTGGATTTCAGTCATTTCATGAAGATCCCCAAGGACATACCGTCCGACAGCGCGCTGTTGCTCGATGCCGCTCTCGAGAGCATCCCGTATGGATTCTGTGTCTGGTCCAGCCAATTCACGCTGGTGATGTGGAACCGGCACTATCTTGAAATCTACAGATTCCCGGCCGATCGCATCCGCAGGGGCATGAAGCTGGCCGAGATCGTCCAGCTCTCGGCCGAGATGGGAAACCATCCCGAGCAAAGCGCCGAACAGTTCCTCGCCGCCTATCAGGCCGAACTCGCCGGCAATCGCAGTGGGATGCGGGCCAAGGCCAGAGAGCTCTTGGCCGGCGGCCGCACCATCGAGACCGCGCATGTCTTCGCACCGGATCTTGGTTGGGTGGTGACGCATGAGGATGTGACCGAGGAAATCGCCTCCAGCGAAATCGTCCAGAAGCGCAAATTCGAGCTTGAGCGGCAGAACATCCGGCTCGAAGCGGCGGTCAACAATATCAGCCAGGGCCTTTGCATGTTCGATGCGACGCGGCGACTGGTGATCTGCAATTCGCCCTACCAGCGCATCTACGATCTGCCGCCGGAGCTGGTGCTCCCCGGCACGCCGCTCGACGACATATTAGGGCGGCTATTCGATACCGGCATGACCGTCTCGGGAAGCCGTGAGGACTATTTCGAGTGGCGCAACGCGGTGATCGGCAAAGGTGCCTACGAAAAGACAATTATCGATTTTGGCGGCCGCACCATTCTGATGCAGCACCATCCGATGAAGGATGGCGGCTGGGTTTCGACGCATGAGGACATCACCGAGCAGCGCCAGCAGGAAGCACGGATCGAGCACCTTGCCCGCCACGACCCGCTGACCGAGCTCGCCAACCGCACGCAGTTCCTCGAAGAGATGGCGGCCTCGGAAGCGGGGCTTGAGCGCGGCGACCAGCTGGCGGTGCTGTGCATCGATCTCGACCATTTCAAATCCGTCAACGACATGCTCGGCCATGCGGTGGGCGACAAGCTCTTGAAGCAGGCCTCAGCGCGGCTTTGGGGCGCGACGCGCGAAACGGACCTGCTGGCCCGGCTTGGTGGTGACGAATTCTCGCTGTTGCTGAGACCCATCGACAGGCCGAGCGATGCCGCGGCCATCGCCGAGCGCATCGTCAAGGCGATGTCGACGCCCTTCACCATAGACGGCAATCACATCGCCATCGGCGCCAGCGTCGGTATTGCTATCGCACCGCAGGATGGCGAGACCACCGACGTGCTGATGAAAAACGCCGACATGGCGCTTTACCGCGCCAAATCGGAAGGTCGTTCGACCTATCACTTCTTTGAAAAGGACATGGATGCGGCGATCCAGAAGCGCCGGATGATCGAGGCGGGCCTCCGCCTGGCGCTGCCCAAGAACGAATTGAGGATCGTCTATCAGCCGCTGGTCGGGCTCAAGGAGAACCGCGTTACGTGTCTCGAGGCGCTGCTGCGCTGGGAGCATCAGGGCCAGGGCACTATCTCACCAGCCGAGTTCATCCCGGTTGCCGAAGAGACGGGACTGATCGTGCCGATTGGTGAATGGGTGCTGCGCGAGGCGTGTCGGGCCGCAATGCAGTGGCCGACCGATGCCCATGTCGCGGTCAATCTGTCGCCGGTTCAGTTCAAGAACAAGCGGCTGTTCGAGACCGTGCGTTCAGCGTTGGTCGAGAGCGGCCTGCCGCCGACCCGGCTCGAACTCGAAATCACCGAATCGCTGCTCCTCAGCGACAATGAGTACACGCTGCAGACCCTGCATCGCCTGCGCGCGATCGGCGTCAGGATTTCGATGGACGATTTCGGCACCGGCTATTCGTCATTGAGCTATCTGCGCAGCTTCCCCTTCGACAAGATCAAGATTGATCGCAGCTTCATGCGCGACCTCGAAAGCCGCGGCGACAGCCTCGCGATCATCAAGGCGGTCATCGGGCTTGGTCATTCGCTTGGCATGTCCACCACGGCCGAAGGCGTCGAGACGGAGGCGCAACTCAAGGCGGTGCGCGAGCAGGGCTGCAACGAAGTGCAGGGTTTCCTGTTCTCGCCGCCACTCGCGCTCTCGCAGGTGATCGAGCTACTCGAAAAGGAAGCAAATCCGCCACTCAGGCGCGTCAGCTAGCTGAACCCTTATCGGCGGGCTTGCCGTTACTGCATCAGCTAACTGCCTAACGGACCCATTTTATGCCCTCTCCCA
Organism: Devosia sp.; assembly: GCA_039920085.1. GTDB lineage: Bacteria > Pseudomonadota > Alphaproteobacteria > Rhizobiales > Devosiaceae > Devosia_A. The sequence continues at coordinate 9,323 of JBDSEK010000191.1, forward strand.
TTGGCTGGCTCGATCGCATCGTCTCCAAGGACGGATCGAGCCACCGGATCGCCACCGGTGTCAGCTTTGGGGTGCATCCCTTACTCAAACTCGATCTTTACGCGCCGCGCCGGCCGGCCGGGCCGTTACCCCTGCTGATCTTCGTCTATGGCGGCGGCTGGGATTCGGGCGATCGGCGCGACTATGATTTCGCCGGACGGGCGCTGGCGGCGCTGGGCTTTCTCGTCGCCATCCCCGGCTATCGCGTTTTCCCCGAGGTGCGCTTTCCGGATTTCGTCGAAGACATCGCCGACGCTGCCAAGTGGCTTGCCGAACACGCCCCGATTTATGGAGGCGACCGCAAAAGGCTGTTTCTGGGTGGCCATTCAGCCGGCGCCTACAATGCCATGATGGTGGCGTTGCAGCCTGCCCGTTTCGGCGCGCCGGGCCTCGCAGGCACGATTAAAGGCGTGGTCGGCCTCTCGGGCCCCTATGATTTTTACCCGTTCGACGTGAAGCAGAGCATCGATGCTTTCGGCCAATCGTCCGATCCCGAAGGCACGCAGCCGATCAATCTGGTGACAGCGCACAGCCCACCGATGCTGCTGATTCATGGCGAGCGCGACCGGACGGTTGGGGACTATCACACGGTGCGGCTGGCGCAAAAGCTGCGCGCGCTGGGGGTGCCGGTGACCGAGCGGCACTATGCGCGGCTCACCCACCCCATGACCCTCCTCGGACTGATGCGTCCACTGCGGCGCGTCTTGCCGGTCTGGGCGGACGTCGCGGCGTTTCTGCGGGCCGCCATCAACCAAACCGGCATTTAGGACCCGTCGCAGCCCCGCCATGCGCGCAATTGTCTTGAGATTGTGACAGCGCTCCCCTATGTGAGCCGCCAATTCTTCCGTTTATCGT
>JBDSEK010000192.1:0-11405 GCA_039920085.1 Devosia sp.
TTGCCACGCCGGCCTCTTTGGCAGCGGCAAGAGACGTCACTGGGACGCCGTTCGGATTGCTCAACACAAAGAACAGGTTCGAAAAGTCGACGCGACCCAGGATGAGACCGATCAATGGCATAAAGACGTCATCGACGAGGGAGGAAACGATGCTGCCAAACGCAGCACCGATGATGACGCCAATTGCGAGATCGACCACATTGCCCCGAAGGGCGAAGTCGCGAAACTCTTTGAGCACTAGGCCCCCTCTGCTGTTCTACCGCTCTGCGTCGCCGACCCTCCCGGCGATCGCACTGCACGAGACTCGCAGCGCTCTGGAGAATCACGCAGTTCGCGCGCAAATGCAATGGTCCGGCGGGGTGTCCGCTTGCGACGGAAGCCGCGCGAGACGATAGTCGTTCCAGAATGGAAGCGCACAGACGCCCCACCGACGCTCTAGAACGGACCCCCGATCCGATGGCTCAGACCCCGACCGGCGCCGATGGACAACTGCGCTCCGCAGCCGACTTCATCCCCCAGGGCGTCGCCGTTTTCGATGCCCGGCTCGAGCTGGTTGTCGCCAATAGCCGATATCGAGAATTGCTGGCGCTGCCCGTCGAACTGGTCGTTGCTGGAACAGCACTTTATGCCATTGCGCTCCACCTCGCGGAGCGTGGAGATATGGGCCCCGGCGACCCCGCAGCCCTCGCTTCCGAGCGGGTGGCGATGATTTCACACCGCGATGGTTCGATCTCGCAACGTGTTGGAACGCAAGGACAAACGCTCGAATTTGTATCCGCACCCCTGCCCGATGGCGGGCTGGTGGTGAGCTTTTCGGACGTCTCGGCGCGGATCGGTGCGGAGGCGGCGCTGGCACAGATCAACCAGACCCTCGAGCGCCGCGTCGAGGAGCGCACGGGCACCCTGCTGCAGGTCAATGCGGAGCTCGAGCGCGCGCGCAAAAAGGCCGACACGGCGAACCGGGACAAGACCCGCTTCCTCGCAGCGGCGAGTCACGATCTGCTCCAGCCGCTCAATGCCGCGCGGCTCTACACGGCGACCCTGATCGAGCGCTCGGCGGGGTCGGAATTCGGCGAGCTCGCCAACGCGATCGAGGCCTCACTAAATGCTGTGGAAGAAATCATGGGAGCGCTTCTCGACATCTCCCGGATCGACTCCGGAGCACTCAAACCGCAACCGGCGGGAGTCGCGGTCGCCGATCTGTTGCGCAAGATCGGGGTCGAGTTCGGACCATTGGCGCGCGCCAAATCGATCGCGCTGCGGCTCACCGGGTGCAGCCTGACGAGCTTCAGCGATCGGGCGCTGGTTGGCCGCATCCTCCAAAACCTCGTCTCCAACGCGATCAAGTATACCCGACCTGGCGGCAAGGTGCTGGTCGGGTGCCGCCGCCGCGGCCGGCGTATCCGGCTCGACGTGATTGATACCGGCATCGGCTTCGCGCCGGAGCAACAGGCGCTGTTGTTTGCAGAGTTCTCGCGGCTCGAACAGGGCGCGCGGATGGCCCAAGGGCTCGGGCTGGGGCTGTCGATCGTGGAGCGCCTGGTGGCGGCGATGGGACTGACGCTCGAGGTGGAAAGCAAGGAAGGACGCGGCTCGCGATTTTCGCTCTATCTGCCGGTCGGCAAGGCGCCCGAGCAGGAGGCAGAGGACCTCGTGGCCGAAAGCGGCGCCAGCCTTGCAGGCCTCAGGGTGCTCTGCGTTGACAATGAGCGGCCCATCCTCGACGCGATGCAGGGTCTGCTTGCGGGGTGGGGGTGCGATGTGCGCTCGGCCCGCTCGCTCAAGGCGATCGCGCAGGAGGAGGTCCTGGTCGGCTGGATGCCCGATCTGGTGCTGATGGATTATCACCTCGACCAGACTTCCGGGCTCGATGCGATCGAGTGGCTGCGGCACAATATCGGCGGCCATCTGCCGGCGGCGCTGATTACGGCCGACCGGACGGCGGCGGTGCGGACGCTGGCCGCGGAACGCGGCATTGCCGTGGTGACCAAGCCGGTGAAACCCGCAGCGCTACGGGCGGCGATCAGCGGCCTCGCCAGCCAGAGGCGGCCGGACGCCAACCGCATTGTCTAAGGGTCTTCGGCGAGGAGCGCCTCAAAGCGCCCCTGCTCGATGCGCGAGGCGGCGATCACTGCCTGGGTGCGGCTATCGACATCGAGCTTCTGCAGGATAGAGGAGACATGCGCCTTGACGGTCGCCTCCGAGATCGAGAGCTCGTAGGCGATCTGCTTGTTCATCAAGCCATCGCTCAACATCATCAATACGCGGACCTGCTGTGGGGTGAGCGTCGCCAGCCGTTTGAGCAGTGCCGATTGCGCATCCGGGCCGTCAGTGGCAAGCCCGTCTGGGACAAAGATGTCGCCGCGAAGGACGGTCTCGATGGTGGCGCGGATAGCGGCAGGGCCGACCGATTTTGGAAGGTAGCCGGCGGCGCCGAGCGCGAGGCAACGGCGGATCACCGCGGCGTCCTCGACCGCCGAGACGATCAGCACCGGGATTTCCGGATATTGCGAACGCAACAGCAGCAGGCCCGAAAAGCCCCGGGCGCCGGGCATGTTGAGATCGAGCAGGACGAGGTCGCATTCGCGCTCACGCTCGAGCGCCGCGGTTAGTTCGTCGAGGCTCCCGGCTTCCTCAACGATTGCCGCCTTATCGCTGCCTATGAGAGTCTGGCCCAGCGCCGCTCTGAAGAGCGGATGGTCATCGACGATGATGAAGCGGCGGCTCACGCTGGAGGTCTCCGGTGTCGCGCAGTTCTAGCAGGCTCGATCCTGACCCGACATGCCACTATCGTCGCGGCATGGGCGGGACAATTCGCAAATTGCAGCGGGACTTAACCGCTTCTTTACCATGTTTTCGGCAGGTTGGGCTCGATCCTCGGGTGCTCTCTGCGCCGGGGGCATTTCAGGCTTGGGAAGACTCCATGGCCCGCGCGTATCCGCAGTCCCTGCCCGCCGATCGGGGTTCCGACAACAACGACTGGCAGAGCCTGCGCGGTGAACTTGTCGCCCTGCTCGATCAGGTCGAAAGCCAGGTCGCCCGCGGGCGGCCGCAGCAGGATTATGATGCGGGCGAGCGGATGCGCGATCTGCGCATGCAGATGGAAGCTCCGGCCGAGCCGGCCGGTCGGCATCGGGAGGCGCTGCGTTCAGTGCAGCGCGCGGTCGATCGGTTTTCCGATCGCGACGAGCCCTTGCCAGCCAATCCGCGCGACACCCTGCAATCGGCGATCGACCAGATCCGGTCGCGGCCCGCTGCGCCGGGTGTACGCATGGATGCCGGACGGCTCGACGAGTTTGCCGGCGCGATGGGCGGCATGACGGCACGGCTCGAGCGGATCGAAGGCGAACTCAAAAGCGGGCTGCGCAATGGCGGAGACGTCAAGGCCATTGCCGATCAGGTCGCGCAACTCGCCCATGTGGTGGAGTTGCTGGCCGGCGCGGTCGGCGAGACCGGCCAGGTCAAACGGCTCGAGGGACAGATTGCGAGCCTGGGGCGGATCGTCGCGCAAAGCCGCGAGGCCGATATGTCGGGCCTGACGCGGCGACTCGACGACATGTCCACGGCGATGGGGCGGCTGGCGGACCTGCAGGTGCAGTTTGCCAACAAAGTCGAGAATCCGGTGCAGAGCACCGCGTTCAAGGACGGCATGCAGGCGATCGAAGCGAGCGTGCGCAACGTCTACGATCGCATCGACACCCTGGAGCGGGGCGGCGGCGTGTCGCCGGCGACGCTCGAGCACCTGACCACCGAGATGGCGCGCTTCACCGACGCGATGAAGACCAGTGCGGCGCCGCACAATCTTATCGAGCTGATCGACGCGCTCAATACAAGAATCGCCGATGTGGAATCGGGCGACCGACTGCTGCACACGCTGCGCAAGGATCTCAGTGGCTTGCGCGATGCGGTGACCGTGTCGCTCGAGCCACGCTTCGATGCGCTGGAGCGGCGGATCGCGGCGATCGCGCCGGGCGCCCAGGATTTCAGCGAGATCAGCCAGCAGCTGGCCGAACTCAATTCGCGGATTGCCGAGCGGCCGATCGATTCGGGCGTCGGCCAGATCGAGGCGCAGGTGCGCCAGCTCGTCGCCCGCATGGACCAGACCGGCGAGCAGCTCTCGGGATTGGCCAAGCTCTATACGGGCGGCGAACCGCAGATGCCGGATTTCGAGGCGCTGGCGGACATGATCGCGGCCCGCAGCGGGACCGGCTTGTCGCAGGCGGCGCTCGACAGCCTGGAGTTACGCATTGCCAACATGCTGCGTGAGGCCGGCACCTCGCCGTCGGGCGAAGAGTTCTCGGGCATGCGGCAAGGCATCGAAGAAGTGAATGCGCGCCTGCAGCGGCTTGAAGCATCGCTGTTGGAGCGGCGCGACGCGGAAGCCGAGCCACAGCAGCTCGTGGCTCAACCCAATATTGAATGGCCAATGGAGGCCGAGCCGCAGAGCCTCGCTGATTTGCCGCCCACCACGCCTTATGATTTGCCCAAGCGCATGCACCGTCCCGACGATGCAATGCCGGCGAGCCCGGCGGCCGAGGCGCCGTTGACGCCCACAGCCTATGCCGACCCCGTTGTGGGGAACGACTCGGCGAAAGGCACACCGCGCCGCCACCACCCCGGTCTCGACGACGAACTATCGCTGGCGGCGCGTTATCAATCGCCGCCGCCACCGCAGCCGAGCTTGTTCGAAGTGGGCGAGAAGCCACCTGCGCCGACGCCGGCGCCGGCACCAAATCTCGGGCCCTTTACACCGGAAGCGCCGCATAGCGATGTGATGCCCGACTCGGCGCCCGTATCCGCGTCGAGCCGCAACACCTTTATCGAGGCGGCCCGTCGCGCGGCGCAAAAGAGCCAGCATTTGCAGCCGAGCAAACCGGCGCCGAATTCCAATTCATTGATCGGACGCGCCCTCGCCCGCTTCCAGACCGCTAACGCCGGAGACGAAGCGGCACCAACCCGCAGGCTCGCCGGCGACAAGCCGGCCCGTACGGAATGGACGCCCGATCCGGTGCCGGTGCCGGTGGCGGAGCCGGTGCTTGCCAGCGACATCCACCCCGAGGACGCCGCCAATGCGGCAAGCGGCCCAGACGAGCAGGTGAGCTTTCTGACCCGCCACCGCCGAGTGATCCTGCTCGGCGCGGTTTTGGTCGCGTTCGGCTTCCTGGCGCTCAATCTGATGATGAAGGTCGCTAGCGAGCGAGCCGCTTCCGCCGCCGTCGGCGATGACGGACTAACGACGGGCAGCATCGAAGGCGTTTATGAAGCCGTACCGATGCAGGATATGCCGGTCGACATCTCAGGGCCTCGCGTCATCGAGATGGTCGATTCGCTCAAGACCGGTTCGATCGATGCTGCGGCGGCGCAGGGTTTCACCGCCGTGCCGTCGCAGGACATGCCGCCGGCATTCGCCGCAGCGTCGGGCGGCTCGGCCGACACTACGCCGGTCGCACCACTGGTCGAAAGTCTCGACAGTCCGGTGACGGTCGAGATGCCGCCCGAAGGGATCGGCCCGGTCGAACTGAGGCAAGCCGCCGCCAATGGCGATGGCCGGGCGCAGTTCGAAGTGGCAGCGATCTATACCGAGGGCCGCGCGGTGCCGCAGGATTTCGCCCAGGCGGCGATCTGGTACGAGCGCGCGGCGGCGCAAGGGTTTGCACCGGCGCAGTACCGCTTGGGCAGTCTCTATGAGAGCGGAGAAGGGCTCGAGAAGGACCTCGTTACCGCCAAGCTCTGGTATGAGCGCGCGGCCGAAAAAGGTAACCGCATGTCGATGCACAATCTTGCCGCGCTCTATGCCGGCGGTGCACTCGGCAAGCAGCAGTTCGACTCGGCCGCTAAATGGTTTGAGGAGGCGGCGTCGCGCGGCCTGACCGACAGTCAGTTCAATCTGGGCATGCTCTATGCCCGGGGACTGGGCGTGCCACAGAGCCTCGAGAACTCGTTCAAATGGTTTGGCATCGCGGCGCTTAGCGGCGACAATGATGCTGCAAAAGCGCGGGACGACATTGCCCGCTCGCTCGACGCCGAAGCAGTAGGCAGGTTGACCGCGGAGGTAGAGGCCTTCAAGCCGCTGCCCATCGATCTGCCCGCCAATTTCGCGCCGATCGGCACTTGGGCGAAATCGTTCGATCCCGGCGAAATCATCGCCCAGCGCGAAATCGTGGCAAGCGTGCAGCTGGCGCTTGGACGGCTCGGTTATGATGTGGGGGTACCGGACGGCGTCTCGGGCCCCAAGACTGCCGAGGCTATCAAGGCCTTCGAGCGTGCCACAGGCATGACCGAAGTGGGCCAGATCAATCCGCGGCTGCTGGCGGTGCTGGGCAGTCAGCCGGTATGAGTTCGTCTTACTCTCGTCGCAAGCGCCGGCGAAAGTAAGGGGAGAATGATTTGAGGGGGCGCCGGATGGCGTCCCCTCGCTGCTATTGCGGTTCCATCTTGCAGATCTACCTACCGATCGCCGAACTCTCGATGAACGTCTTCTTCCTGATGGGGATAGGCGGCGCGGTCGGGTTCCTATCGGGTCTGTTCGGGGTGGGCGGCGGATTTCTGCTGACGCCGCTTCTGATCTTTTCGGGCGTGCCGACGCCGGTCGCCGTTGCGTCGGTGACGGGTCAGGTCGCGGCAGCCTCGACCTCGGGGGCGCTCAGTTACCTCCGGCGCGGCGGTATTGATCTCCATCTGGCGCTCTATCTCATTTTGTCCTCGACCATCGGAGCGATGGCGGGCGTCGGTGTCTTCTCCCTGCTGCGCGCCGCCGGCCAGCTCGATCTGTTCATCGCGCTCTCCTATGTCGTGTTGCTTGGGCTGGTAGGTGCCCTGATGCTGACCGAAGCGTTGCGTACGCTCGCCAAACGGCGAGCTGGGATCGTGATCCGCGACAAGCTGCCCAGTCAGCACAATTGGATGCATGGGCTTCCCATGCGCATCCGCTTCAAGAAATCGCGGCTCTATATCTCGGTGCTGCCGGTGCTGGGCATCGGGCTCTTCATCGGCTTTATCGGCGCATTGCTGGGTGTAGGCGGCGGCTTCATTCTGGTACCCGCGCTGGTCTATCTCCTGCGCGTTCCCGGCAATGTCGTCATCGGCACGTCGCTGCTGCAAGTCGTCGCCATGATGTGTGTGACGCTGATGCTGCATGCGCTGCAAAGCCAGAGCGTCGATATCGTCCTCGCCTTCTGCCTGATGCTGGGCGGCACGGTGGGTGCGCAGTTCGGGGCCTCGGCCGGCAAGTATCTGCGCGGCGACCAGTTACGGGCGCTGCTGGCAATCCTGGTGCTGGCGGTGGCGTTGCGGTTCGGGCTGACGCTGGTGCTGCCGCCAGCCGATCCGTTTTCGATGGCGGTGCTGACCGCGGGAGGCGCCTCGTGAGGGCGGCGCTGGTCGTGCTGGCAGTCGGGCTGGCGACGCCGACCGAAGCGGAACGATTGGTCTCGACCGTGTCCAATCCCAACGTCGCGATCAATTCGAGCTTCGAGGGCGCGGGCGTGTCGCTGTTCGGCAATATCCTGCCCGATCTCAACTCGCCCACCGGCATTGCCGCCGGCCCTTACAATATTGTCATCACTGTCACCGGCCCATCGCAGGACCGCGTGGCGCGGGTCAAGACCAACAGCTTGGGCATCTGGAGCAACACCGACCAGCAGATCTTCACGCTGTTCCCGTCCTACTACGCGGTGATCGCGAGCGGCCGGCTTGGCGACATCGCCGATCCGGCAACGCTTGAACGCTATGCCGTCCTGCCGGGGGCCCAGGCGGCGCTCGCGGCGAAATCGGACACCCTCAAGGCGGAGCGCTTCGGCCTTGAGCTGGTCCGCATGATGGAAGAAGAGGGCCATCTCAGCGTCAATGAGGATGGCGTGCAGTTTCTGTCGGACACCGCCTATACGGCGCGGGTGAATCTGCCCAGCGATGTCGCCAATGGGCCCTTCATCGCCCATACCATGGTGTTCAAGAACAGCGTGCTGGTGGCCGAGCGCAGCGACGGCTTTACCGTCCGCAAGTCCGGTTTCGAGCGCGATGTGTTCTTGACCGCGCGGCAGCAGCCGCTGCTTTATGGGCTGGCCTGTGTATTGCTGGCGGTAGCCACGGGGTGGCTGGCGGGAGTGGTGTTCAGGCGGTGACGAGGCTCGTCAGACCCCGCCCACCAATCGCCTGGTGCTAACCGGATAGGCCTTGCTTCGCCCGAGCATTGTGACCTCGAGATCGGCCCAATCGAAAAGGCCGGCGAAGCCACGACCGAGGATATTCATCGAGCCGGCACCCGAGCCATAGGCGGGGAGCAGAAGCAGCTTGCCGTCATGGACGAAGCACGGGCGGCGCACCGAGCGGCCATTGACATAGACACAAGCGGCCGGATGCAGATGTCCCGCGACGAGGCCCGGCGTGCCGCGCCGCGGCTCATGCGTCAGGGTCAGGCCGGAATGTTCGAGCAATGGAACGCAGAGGCCGCCCAGGCCGTGCGGCGCCGGGTCGTGGTTGCCGGCAACCCAGACCCAATGGGTGCGGCCGAGGAGAGCCATCAGACGCAGGCGATCGGCATCGAGCAGCGTCGTCGTGCCTTCATCGCGATGGAAGGAATCGCCCAGCGCCACGACGCGTTCGGCGCCGGTCGCCTCAAGATCGCGCTCAAGGCGTTTCAGCGTCAGGCCGGTATCGTAGGGCGGCAGCATGTGGCCGGATCTGGCGTAGGACGAGAATTTCTCGAGATGCAGATCGGCGACCAGCAGCGTCGATTGCGCCCGCCAGAACAGCGCACCTGAGGGCAATGGCTCGAAGATCTGTCTCGCGAAATGAAGGAGCACGACGGCGTCCTCAGCGTCCGGCGCGGCGATTGCGGCGTTGCCTTGTCCCGTCATTGGTTCCTTTCAGCGCTGCCTTGCCCGGATAGCGGCCCGAGGTCTTCGCGGCCACGCCGGGCTCAAGCCCAAGCGCCTCTTTCATCAATTCGTCGGCGGCGTCGGCCATCGCAGATTCGCGGGCCTCGCCGAACACCGGCACGCGGCCGATGTCGAGCAACACCGGTACAGCCAAAGGCGAGATTCGGTCGAGGGGCTTGTGCACGATGTGTTTGCGGATGCGCTTGAGCATCGCGCCGAGCCGCTCGATGTCGAGCAGGCCACGCGCCGCGTCGCGGCGGGTGGCCTGGATCAAGATATGGTCGGGCTCGTGCTGGTAGAGGACGTCGTAGATGATGTCGGAGGAGACCGTCACCTGCCGGCCGGTCTTCTCCTTGCCCGGGTGCCTACGCTCGATCAAGCCCGCAATGATGGCGCAGTTGCGGAAGGTGCGGCGCATCAACTGGCTCTCATAAAGCCAGGCTTCGAGATCGTCGCCCAGCATGTCCTCGTCGAACAAATCGTCGAGCGACAGGCGGCCGGTGCGGATCAGACCGCCGAAATCGCCGAGCCCCCAGATGGCGAGCGAATAGTCGGAAGCAACGAAGCCGAGCGGACGGGCACGGGCGCGTTCGAGCCGCCTGGTCAGCAGCATGCCGAGGGTCTGGTGCGCGAGGCGCCCCTCGAACGGATAGCAGACGAGGTAATTCTGTGTGCCGCGTGGGAAGGTCTCGACCAGCATCGAGTCGGGCGGCGGCAGCACCGAGGCGTGCTGCTGCAGTTGAAGCCATTCGGCGATCTGGGTCGGGAGCGCCTGCCACTGGCGCGGATCGTTGAGCAGCCGCCGCACGCCGTCGGCAAGATAGGTCGAGAGCGGGAACTTGCCGCCCATATAGGATGGAATGCGCGGATCGCTTGAAGTGGAGCGCGAGACATAAGCCTCGGTCTCGAACATGCCCTCATAGGCGACGATCTCGGACCCGAAGACGAAGGTGTCGCCCTTGACCAGTTGGTCGATGAAGTACTCCTCCATCTCGCCGAGCACGCGACCGAAGCGGCCGATGGGTCCCGTGGCGGAGCCGGTCTTGAAGCCGCGGCCACGGACGAGACGGATTTTGACCATGGGGTCTTCGATGATGGTGCCGATATTGAGCCGGTATTGCTGGGCGATGGCTGGATTGGCGATACGCCACTTGCCGTCGTCGGTTTTTTTTAGCTTGGCGTAGCGCTCATAGGCGCGAAGCGCGTAACCGCCGGTGGCGACGAAATCGACGACGCGCTCGAACTGCTCCCATTCGAGCTCGCGATAGGGCCAGGCGCGGCGGATCTCGTCGAACAGGGCCAAGGGCTCGATCGGCGCGGCGCAGGCGGTGCCGAGCACGTGCTGGGCCAGCACATCGAGGCCGCCGGATACTGGGTCCTCACTGTCTTGCGCGCCTTTCTCGACGGCCTCCACCGCAGCCTCGCATTCGAGCACCTCGAAGCGGTTGGAGGGGACGAACAATGCCTTGCTGGGCTCGTCGAAGCGGTGGTTGGAGCGGCCGATGCGCTGCAGCATGCGTGAGGCGCCCTTGGGCGCACCGACTTGCACCACCAGATCGACATCGCCCCAGTCGATGCCCAGATCCAGCGTCGACGTACAGACCACGGCCTGGAGCTTACCGGCCACCATGGCGCTTTCGACTTTGCGTCGCTGTTCTACCGCCAGCGAGCCATGGTGCAACGCAATGGCGATGTTGTCTTCGTTGATGGCCCACAGGTTCTGAAACAGCAGCTCGGCCTGCGAGCGGGTGTTGACGAAGAGCAGCGTGGTGCGGTGCTGCTTGATGATGCGGTAGAGCTCGGGCACGGCGTAGACGGTCGAGTGACCGGCCCAGGGGACATGCGTGTCCGATTCGAGGATCGAGACATTCGGCTTGGCGCCGCCGGCGGCGGTGAGCAACTTTGCGGTTGCACGTGGCAGCGGTGCGGCGATCCAGTCGCGCAGCAGGTCGGGCCTGGCGACGGTCGCCGAGAGCGCAGTGATGCGCAGATTGGGGGCAAAGGTCGCGATGCGCGCGATGGCGAGCGAGAGCAATTCGCCGCGCTTGTTGGTAACGAGCGAATGGAGCTCGTCGAGGACGATGCGGCGCACGGTGCCAAACAGCCGCGGCGCATCCTCATGGCTCAGCAGTAGCGCCAATTGTTCCGGCGTCGTCATCAGGATGTTGGGCGGGTCGGTGCGCTGGCGCTGGCGGCGGGAGGAAGGGGTGTCTCCGGTACGAGTCTCGACCCCGATCTTGAGCTGCATCTCGCTGACCGGCGTGCCCAGATTGCGGGCGACGTCGACGGCCAGCGCCTTGAGCGGCGATATATAGAGAGTGTGCAACCCCTCCATGGGGTGATGGATCAGATCGTTGAGCGTCGGCAGGAACCCAGCCAGCGTCTTGCCGGCGCCGGTCGGTGCGATCAGGAGAACCGAAGCATTTGCATCCCAGGCCTCGAGCACATCGAGCTGATGGGCGCGCGGCGTCCAGGATTTGGACGCGAACCAGTCGGCGATGGTAGGGTGAAGCGGCACCTCGCGAGCCT
>JBDSEK010000193.1:0-23604 GCA_039920085.1 Devosia sp.
GCGCCGTTCAAGGTGACGATGACCGCCGACAAGGCGCTGGCGCCGGTGCTGCTCGCCAATGGCAACCTCACCCAACAGGGCGAGCTCGAAGACGGGCGGCATTTTGCGGTGTGGGAGGATCCCTTCCCCAAGCCCGCTTATTTGTTTGCGATGGTCGCGGGGGATCTCGGCGCGATCCATGACAGCTTCACCACCGCCAGCGGCCGCAAGGTGGCGCTCGGCATCTATTGCAGCCACGGCAAGGAAGATGAGTGCCTGTGGGCGATGGATTCGCTGAAGCGCTCGATGGCCTGGGACGAACGCCGCTTCGGACGCGAATATGATCTCGACATCTTCAACATCGTCGCCGTGTCGGATTTCAATTTCGGCGCGATGGAGAACAAGGGCCTCAACATCTTCAACGACAAGCTGGTGTTCTGCAAACCCGAGACCGCGACCGACGACGATTATTACAATGTCGAGCGCGTCATCGCGCATGAGTATTTTCACAATTGGACGGGCGACCGCATCACCTGCCGCGACTGGTTCCAGCTCTGCCTCAAGGAGGGATTGACGGTCTATCGCGACCAGGAGTTCACGTCCGACGAGCGCTCGCGGCCGGTCAAGCGCATCAGCGATGCACAGACGCTGCGGGCTACGCAGTTTCCCGAGGATGGTGGACCGCTTGCCCATGCGGCGCGGCCCGACACTTACAAGGAGATCAACAATTTCTACACGGCGACCGTCTACGAGAAGGGCGCCGAGATCGTCCGGATGCTGGCATCGCTGTTGGGCGAAGCGGGCTTTCGCAAGGGCATGGACCTCTATTTCGAGCGCCACGATGGCGACGCCACGACTATCGAAGCCTTCATCAAGGTGTTCGAGGACGCCAATGGCGTCGACCTCCAGCATTTCCAGCAATGGTATTTGCAGGCCGGTACCCCGGCGCTGACGATCACCGACAGCTACGATGCAGCGGCGCAGAGCTATCGGCTGTCGATCGAGCAGCACAACCCGCCGACGCCGGGACAGCCGAACAAGCAACCGCTGGTGGTGCCGATCAAATTCGGGCTGGTCGGCCCCAATGGTTCGCCCATGGGCTGGAGCAGCGTTTCGGGCGATGTGCGCGACGATCTGATCGTGCTGGAAGGCGAGAGCGCGACCATCGAGTTCAAGGGCGTCGCCAACAAGCCCGTGCCGTCGCTGCTCAGGCAATTTTCGGCGCCGGTGAAACTCACGACGAACCTCACGCAGGCCGACCGGCTGTTCCTTGCCCGGCATGACAGCGATCCGTTCAATCGCTGGCAATCGCTGCAGGATGTCTCGATCGCTCTTCTGGTGGACGGTGTTCACGGCAAAGCCTGGAGCGATGCCGATATCGAGGGGCTATCCGCCGCGCTCGAGGAAACCATCGCCTCGCCCTCGCTCGATCCGGCGTTCAAAGCGCTGGCGCTTGGCCTGCCCGGCGAACAATTGATTGCGCGGACCATCGGCAAGGACGTCGACCCCGACCGCATTCGCGCCGTTCGGCTGCAGCTGATCGGCGCCCTCGTCGGCCGGCTGGCCGGGGTGCTGGAGGAGACGCATCGCCGCCCTGTCTCGGGCGGCTATCTGCCAGACGCGAAGCAGTCGGGCGAGCGGGCGTTGCGCAACGAAGCGCTGCATCTCTTGGTAATCGGCGGGTCTGCATCGGGACCCGATCTCGCCAGCGCGCAGTATCGTGCCGCGACCAACATGACCGACCGCTTCGCGGCGCTCCGGTCCTCTATCGCCGGCTGGACCCGCGATGCCGAGGCCCTGCTCGGCGATTTCCGCACGCGCTATGCCGGCGATCCGCTGGTGTTCGACAAATGGCTCGGCCTCAACGCCGTCGCGCCCGATGCCGGGGTGGTGCCGCGCATCCGCGCGATCCTCAGCGATCCCGCCTTCCCGCAGACCAACCCCAACCGCGTGCGGGCGCTGGTCGGCAATTTCGGCATGAACAATCCGAGCCAGTTCGCCCGCGCCGATGGCGAAGGCTTCCGCTTCCTCGCCGGGTTTGTCGGCGAGATGGATGGCCGCAATCCCCAGGTGGCGGCACGGCTCCTGACGGCGTTCCGGGTGTGGCGGAGCTTTGAGCCGAAACGCCAGGCGGCGGCTAAAATGGCACTCGAATCGCTGCACGATTCGGGCGGCCTCAGCCGCAATGTCGCAGAAATTCTGGAGCGGACGCTGGCCGGTTAACGAAATCCTAATCGCGCAAGAATTTTTCTTCGCCCGATAAGTGATTCAGCCGACTCATGAATTCCGTCATATCGCGAGCCCGTCCACAGGGGACCACTGGACAGCTTCAAGCGCCTGATTCACAGTCGCTTTTACGGGCGTTTGGCGGGGCGTTCTTCCCGAATACATGATGAGGCGATTCATGCGGTCGACGGAGACATCCGGCGTCGGGAGCGGAGGATTCGACTTTGCGCAGAGGCTTCAGGTCAAGGCACGTTCAAAGAAACAAAGGGCAGTGCAGGCCTGGTTGCAGGCGATCTCGCCGGTCACCTACGCGGTAGCTCTGACCGCGATCATAGCGGCGACGCTGTTCATCATCGCCGACTATACGCGCACCCTCGAGGATCTGCGCCATCGCACCAATATGGTGAGCCAGCTGGCCGCGGCGCAGCCGCTGCTGGCGCGGCAGTTTGCTGCCGGTTCGCTCGATCTCGCCATTGGGGAGACCAACCCCAATGAGGCGCTTACCAGCGTCGCGCAACGCGGCACGCTGGTCTATGTGATGGCGTTGCTGGTCGCCGCCGGCGCGTTTCGGCGCCGTCCGCCTACGCTCAGTCAAACCGGACCATCGCAGCTCGCCGATCTCATCTCGACCATCCCGTTCGGCGTTGCCTGCTGGACGCTCGATGGACGGATGATCGCCTGCAACCGGCAATTCAGCCAGCGGCTCAGCGATGAGGAGCCCGATCTCGCGCCGGGCGCGCACTACAAGGGCGCCGTGCTACGCCTCATCGCCGGAGGCAATATGCGGCTGCTCAGCGAAAGCGAGGAGCATCGGATGCTTGAGCTGAGGCGAGGCGACGGCCGCACGCTGATGATCGATGAGCGCCCACTCGGCGAAGACGGCTTCATTACGCTGTTAACCGACGTCACCGACCGTCTGCACAGCGACGATATGCTGGCGACGATCCGCGAAGAGCAGCGGGTGCTGGCGCGGCGTTACCACGAGGAAAAGCTCAGGGCCGAGGCGGCCAGCCGATCCAAGACCTCGTTTCTGGCGCATCTCAGCCACGACATCCGTACGCCGCTCAATCACATCATCGGCTTTGCCGATCTAATGCGGCACCAGACTTACGGGCCGCTCGGGGACGAACGCTACGAGACCTATGTGGAATCGATCAAATCCTCCGGCGACCGGCTGCTCGGGTTCTTCGCGTCGATCCTCGACCTCGCCGAGCTCGAAAGCGGCGAGAAAATCCTGCAGCCGACGACGCTGGCGGTCGACGATCTGCTGGTCAGCGTGACCCGCCGGTTCTCAGCCCAGGCGCAGCGCGCCGGGCTCAGCTTTTCGGTCGGCGCGCCATGTGGAGCGCTGCTGCGCGGGGATCGGTTTTCGCTCGAGCGGATGCTCGGCAACCTCGTCGAAAACGCGGTGCGCTTCACGCCATCGGGCGGCCGGATCAAGATCGCAGCGCATGTCGGCGCCGATGGCGTTGTGCTCGAAGTCACCGATACTGGCATCGGCATGAGCGCCGAACGCGTCTCGGCGCTGTCGCAGCCCTTCGCCTTTTCGGATGCCACGCTGACGCGGGATCGCGAAGGCACCGGGCTCGGCCTCGCCATTGCGCGCAAGATCGTCGAATTGAGCGGCGGCAGTCTGGTGGTCGACAGCCGGCCGGGGCTGGGGACGACCGTCGCGGTGTCGCTGCCGCTGCTGAGCGATGCCGGCCGGATCGAAATCGCGGCCTAGAGCGCGCGAGCGGTCTCGTACCACGCGGCTGCCGCCTCGCTCACCTCGTGCCGCGCCGCTTCAACATCGGCAGACAGCCGCTCGAAACTTGGCGCGTTGGTCAGTTGCGCCAAGAGGTCGCGAAAGGCCGGTGTCCATCCCTCGTCCTTGAACGGATGGCTGAGCGCCGCGCTCATCACCTGCAGGATGGTCGAATAGAGCGCGTGTATCTCCGCTAGCGCCCGACCCTGAGGCAAGAGGCCAAGCTCGCCGAGCCGCACGAGTAGGGAAGCGACCGGCGCCTGAGGCAGCGCAATCCTCTGGCCAACAATGAGCTGCGCCGATTGCGCGATGAATTCGAGGTCGACCAGCCCGCCCGGTTGCAGCTTTAGATCGAAGGCGTGTCGCGGCGGGCGCTCCTTGGCCATGAGGGCGCGCATGGCTACGACATCGTCGATGGTCTTGCCCTTGTCGCGCGGCTGGCCAAGCACTTCGGCGATCGCAGCGTCGATGTCGCGCGCGAAATCCGCATCGGCGACCACCATCCGCGCCCGGCTCAAAGCCAGATGCTCCCAGGTCCACGCCGTGGAGTGGTGGTAGGACAGGAACCCCGGCAGGCTCGTTGCGAGGGGGCCGGCATTGCCCGAGGGGCGCAGCCGCATGTCGGCGGCGTAGAGCACGCCTTCCGAAGTCGGCGAGGTCACCGCCGCTACGAGGCGCTGCGTCAGCCGGGCAAAATACTGGCTCGTCGCCAACGGCTTTTCGCCGTTCGATTCCTCGATGCCGGGCGTGTCGTAGAGCATGATGAAATCGAGGTCGGAAGCGGTCGTCATCTCGCGGCTCGCCATCTTGCCAAAGGCGAGGAGGCCAGCGCGAGCGGCCGGCACGGTGCCGTGTCGCTTTTCGAATTCGGTGCGCACCGCGGCAAAGAGCGCGCGGAGGAGCGTTTCGGCCAGTGCCGTGAACTGTTCGCCGGCGCGTGTCGCCGTCACGGTGCCCGAGAGCAGTCCGGCTGCGATCAAGAATTGCTGCTCCTGGCCGATGATGCGAGCCCGCTCGATCACTTCCTGGTAGTCGCGCGCCTCGCCGAGAAAGGCCTCGACCTTGCCGACCAGCACGGCCTTGCGCGACACATCGCTGGCAAACGCCGGATCGATCAGCGCGTCCATGACATGGGCGCGGTGGATCACCGCTTCGGCCATGCGCGGCGCCGAGGCCATCAGTTGCACCAGCAGCCGCCGCAGCTCCTCGTAATTGCGCAGCAGCGCAAACAGCTGCACCCCCGAGGGCAGCCGCGAGAGGAAATCGTCGAAGCGGACCAACGCGTCGTCGGCGCTGCCGGTCGCGGCGATCGTCGCCAGCAGCGCCGGCAACAGCTCGGTCAGATGCCCGCGGGCCGCCGCCGCGCGCGTCGCGCGATAGCCGCCATAGTGCCATTTGCGAATGGTGGCCGCCGCCTTGGACGGCTCGCGGAACCCCATCCGGCTCAGCGTTTCGAGTGTCGCCGGGTCATCGTCGGCGCCGGTAAAGACGAGGTCGCCGCCGGCGGCGCCGAGCGAGGCACCCTCGGTGAAGAGCTCGGCGTAATGGCCCTGCACGCGGTCGAGCGCCGAGCGATAGGCCGCCTCGAATGCGCCGAGCGAGGGAAAATCCATGAGGTGCGCGATCACCGTCAGCTCCGCTTCGGTCTCGGGCAGAGTGTGCGTCTGCGCGTCGCGCAGCATCTGGAGGCGGTTCTCGACGGCGCGGAGAAACCAATAAGTCTCGCCCAGCTGCTCGCTGGCGCGCTGATTGATCCAGCCGGCATCGGCGAGGACCGCCAGCGCCTCGGTGGTGGGCCGAACGCGCAGGCGCTGGTCGCGACCGCCGGCGATCAACTGCTGGGTCTGGGCAAAGAATTCGATCTCGCGGATGCCGCCGCGCCCGAGCTTCACATTATGCCCTTCGAGGCGCGCCGCGCCGACACGCTTGGCAATGTTGATCTGGCGTTTCATCGCCTGGATGTCGGCGATGGTCGCAAGATCGAGATGCTTGCGCCAGATGTAGGGCGCGAGCTCATCGAGGAAATGCTGCGCCACCTGCCGGTCGCCGGCTGCGGGGCGGGCCTTGATCCAGGCGGCGCGTTCCCAGTTCTGGCCGCGACTTTCGTAATAGGTGAGCGCGGAATCGGTCGATAGCGCCACCGGGGTCGAGCCGGGATCGGGGCGGAGCCGCAGATCGGTGCGAAAGACATAGTCGTCGCCGGCACGGTCCTGCAGCAGCGCGGCGAGCCGCTGCACGATGCGCGCATAGATTTTGGTCGCTTCCTCGGGCTCACACAGAACATTGGCGCCGGCGTCGAAGAAGGCGACGATGTCGACATCGGAGGAATAGTTGAGTTCGCGCCCGCCGAGCTTGCCGAGGGCGAAGATGGCGAGGCCGCAAGCGCCGGTTCTCGTTCCCTCTATCACCTCGCCCTTAAGGATGGCGGCATTGAGCAGCGCCCTGAGTGCGACCTCAAGCGCCGCATCGGCGAAGTCGCTAAGCAGCGCCGTGGCCTCGGCGGTGGTGAGCTTGGCCGTCGCTTCGCCGATTCCGAGGGCGAGAGCCACCCTGCCCTTGGCGGTGCGGAGTTCCGCCGCCGCAGCGGCCGCATCGATCGTCGGGTCGTCGGCGCGCTCGGCAAGCTGCGCCAGAATGACGGCGACCGCCTGCCGTAAGTCGCCGCCCTCAACGCTGGTCCACCAATCCGCATGGCGTTGGCTCAGCGTCTTGAGATAGGGCGCCGCGGCGAGCAGGGTTTCGAGTTTCACGGGCATTTTTACACCGATAGCGAGCGCTTCAGGCTGCCGCAAGTTTACAGCCAATCGACAAAATTGAGGCTTTGTGTTTCTTAGCCGCCAGCCACTCCAATAGCCGGAAATCCAACCATGCTCCGCCGTGCCGCCGCTGCCCTCTTCGGGCTTGTTCTGTTGACTGTGACGGCCAATGCGGCGGGACTGACCGGGATGGGCGCAAACATCCATGGCAGTTTCTTCCACTTCCCCCCGGCCAATCTCGACAAGCACATGGTCCACAAGATCAGCGTCGGCAAAACCCGCGTGACGCTGTCGGAAACGCGGCTGGTCGAACTGCGCAAGGTGTTCGGTGGCACGATCAAGAGCGGCGGTGGGGCCACGTGGCTCTGCTACGTCACGGACGATGCGACGACGTGGTTCATCTCGAACGCGCTGGGTGGCCAGGAATTCGTGATGATGGTGGCGGTGCAGAACGCTACCGGTTCGGTGCCCAGCGATTGCGAGGCGGCGGGCACGAAATTTTCAACGCCGGTGTTCGACGTGCCGAGCCTTGGCGCCACCACCGCCGATCTCAAGTCGCATTTCGGCATCGCGCCGGGCAGCGGCGGCAAGATCACCTATCGCGCCGACGAGCCCGGCGGCTATTCCGATATCGCGCAATATCTGGGCTATGTGATCAAGGGTGGCAAAGTCGTCGGGGTCGGGATGGGCGAGACCTCGGTCGTCACCCAGCACTAAGGGCTACGCCGCCGGCAGATCGATGACCGCCCGCACGCCGGGCTGATTGTCCTCGAGCCGCAACTCGCCCTTGTGCAGCCGCGCCACCGCCGCCACCAGCGACAGGCCGAGTCCCGAGCCCGGCTCGGTGCGGCTCTTTTCGAGCCGCACGAAACGCTCGACGACGCGGCCCCGGTCTTCCTCAGGAATGCCCGGGCCATTGTCGGAGACGGCGATCAGCACCCTGCCCTTTTCGGCGCGCACGGCGATGCCGATCCGGCCGTGCTTACCCTCTTCGGGCTCGAAATATTTGAGCGCGTTTTCAACCAGATTGACCAGCGCCTGGCCGATCAGCTCGCGATTGGCCTTGAGCCGGACGCCGGGGGCGATGTCCAGCTTGAGCTCCAGTCCCTTGTCCTCGGCGACCGGGGCATAGAGTTCGGCCACATCGGTCGCGACCGCGCTGACGTCCACATCGGCCAGCGCGCCCGATGGCGCCCCGGCTTCGGCGCGGGCGATCATCAGCAGCGCGTTGAAGGTTTTGATCAGTTTGTCGCTCTCGGCGATGGTGGTCTCGAGCGCCAGCCGTTGCGACTCCCCGGGCTCGCCGCGCAGCGCCGTCTCCGCCTGGTTGCGCAGTCGGGTCAATGGCGTTTTGAGATCGTGGGCGACATTGTCGGTGACCTCCTTCATCCCCTGCATCAGCGCTTCGATGCGATCGAGCATGGCGTTGAGGCTGGTTGCCAGAACGTCGAACTCGTCATTGCGGCGGGTCACCGGCACGCGCTCGGCGAGATTGCCCGACATGATCTTGTTGGAGGTGGCATTGATGGTGTCGATGCGCCGCAGCACGCGGCGCGACACCACGGTGCCGGCAATGATCGAAGCGACGAGGATACCGCCGATGCCGAGCAGGAAGGCCTGAAAGATGATGGCGGTAAAGCCGCGCCGCTCGACCACGTCGCGGCCGACGACGAGCCGCAGGCCGGATTCGAGCACCAGCGAGCGGACCACCGCATAGCCCTGCGGCGGCGCGTCGACGACTTCGCCCGCCGCTTCGGATGTGAAGGCGCGCTGCCGGTCATAGTTGAAGCTATAGACCCCTTCGCCCTGGAGGACGTTGACCGGGAAGGTCCCGACATTGCCGACGATCTGGAGGCCCGAATTGTCGCCGAGATAGTAGATGCCCGGCCCGGGCTGGCCGGCAAGCCGCGCCACGGCGAAGACGATGCCGCGGATGCCCTGGCGCGCATCGACCCGCTTCAGCAAATCCACCTCGCGGTCGATGTCGGCGGTCTGCTGGCGCTGGATCTGGATGCTCGACTGATAGGCGACGAAGCTCAAAAGCAGGATCGCGAAGACCACGAACAGCACGATGAACAGTGCCGTCAGCCTGACCGTGGTGGTGCGCCAGAACTGGGCGAGTTTACTCACGGATCATGTACCCGGCGCCCCGGATGGTGTGCAGCAGCGGAGAGGCGTGACCCCGATCGACCTTCGAGCGGAGGCGCGACATGTGGACGTCGATGACATTGGTCTGCGGATCGAAATGATAGTCCCAGACATTTTCGAGCAGCATGGTGCGGGTCACCACCTTGCCGGCATGCTTCATCAGGTATTCGAGCAGACGGAATTCGCGCGGCTGCAGCACGATGGCCTCGCCATTGCGCTCGACCTTGCGCGACAGCCGGTCAAGCTTCAGATCGCCGACATCGTATTGAGTCGCCGCCTCGAGCGGACTGGAGCGACGCGCCAGCACTTCGACGCGCGCCAGTAGCTCGGTGAAGGCATAGGGCTTGACTAGATAGTCGTCGCCACCGGCTCGCAGTCCGGTGACGCGATCGTCGACCTCGCCCAATGCCGAGAGGATCAGAACGGGGGTCTTGTTGTTTTCGGCGCGCAGCGATTCGATGATCGAGAGCCCGTCGCGGCGGGGCAGCATCCGGTCGACGATGAGCACATCGTAATCCATGCCCGAGGCCATGGCGTAGCCGGTTTCGCCGTCGGAAGCATGATGGCTGACGTGACCGGCTTCATCGAGCGCCTGCATGAGGTAGCTGGCGGCTTCGCGGTCGTCCTCGATGAGCAGGATTTTCATAGCCCGGAACCTAACGGCCGCAACTGGGCAATTCAATGAAGGCCGGCCCCGGAGCATCGCCCTGGGGCCGGAGAGGCTTACTCGTCGGCCGCGAGCGGCAGGCCGAGGAAGCGGATGTTCTCGCCGCGCTGCGCTTTGATCAGCGCAGTCGGACGGCCGGAACTCTTGACCGCATCGAGCGCGGCGTCGAACTCGGCGGCGCTCGCCACATCCTTATTGTCGACCTGCAGGATCACATCGCCAACGGCGAAGCCCTTTTCGGCCGCAATCGAGTCGGCAACCACGTCCTGGACGAGCACGCCGTCGCCGCCCGAATTGGGGACGAGGGCGAGCCCGACGCTGGAGGGGACGGGCGCGGCCGGCTCGTCGGCCGGCGGGGCCGGCTGATCGGGCGTGGCGGGGGTCGCGTCGTCGAGCTTGCCCAGTGTTGCCGAGACTTTGGTTTCGGCCTGGTTGTGCCAGACTGTGAGCTCGACCGAGGTCCCCGGAGCCTTGCTCTGGATGGTGCGGGTCAGATCGAGAGCATTGTCGATCGGATCGCCGTCGACGGCGGTGATGATATCGCCCGAGACGAGTCCGGCCTTGCCGCCGGGTGAATCGTCATTGACGGCCGCAACAAGCGCGCCATGGGCTCCTTTGAGGCCGACGCTGTCGGCGATATCACGGTTGACGTCCTGGATGTTCACACCGAGGAAGCCGCGGATCACGGTGCCGCTGTCGATCAGCGCCGAGGTGATCTGGTCGACGACCTTGGCCGGGATGGCGAAGGCGATACCGACATTGCCGCCATTGGGCGAAAAGATCGCGGTATTGACGCCGACGACTTCGCCCTTGAGGTTGAAGGCCGGGCCACCGGAATTGCCGGTGTTCACCGCCGCGTCGATCTGCAGGAAATCGCCATAGGCGGAGCCCTGGATGTCGCGGCCGCGGGCCGAGACGATGCCGGCGGTCACGGTGCCGCCGAGACCGAACGGGTTGCCCACGGCAACCACCCAGTCGCCGACACGGGCTTCATCGGTGGCGAATTTGACGAAGGGCAGATCGGTCATGCCATCGACTTTGACTACGGCCAGATCGGTCTTTTCGTCGGTGCCGATGATCTTGGCCTGCTTCTCGTCGCCATTGTCGAACACCACGGTCACCTTGGTGGCGCCCTGAACGACGTGATTGTTGGTGACGAAATAGCCGTCGGCCGAAATGGCAAAGCCCGAACCGGTCGCCAGATATTTGCGCGGCGCCGGCCGGTCCTGCTGGCCACCCTGGCCGCCCTGGCCACCCCGATTGCCGAACTGGTCGAAGAAGCGCTTGAACGGATGATTGTCGGGCAGATCGGGGAAGTTGAACTGGAACTCCCCACCGTCCTGACCGAATTCCTGCGTGCCGCCCTGCTGCTCGCCTTCGACGACGATCGAAACGACCGCCGGCTTTACGGCTTCGACGAGATCGGCAAAGCCACCCGGCTCGCTGACCGCCGGAACAACGATCTGCGCCGCAGGGGTCACCTGAGCGGCCGCCAGCTGGCTGGATGAGGCGACGAGCGCGGTGCCGCCGCCGATGCCCACAAGAATGGCAAGGGCGGACGCCCCAATCCATTTGCGGGTGTTGGTAAGGAAAGTCGAGCGCATGGAAATTGTCTCCTTCAGACGGCTCTCAACAGGGTGAGGTCGTTATGGGAGACGGCAACTTTCCGCGATGTTGCGTCGACATTACCGATTGGTAATCAGCTGAGCGCGGCTCTCACAAGATCGAGAGCAACCAGCGTCAGGACGATCCTGAAGCCCCAGCGGAACATCGCCTCGGGCACGCCGAGCAGCAGGCGGCTGCCGAGCGCAGTGCCGGCAAAGCCCGAGACGATCATCGCCAGAATCAGCGGCAGATAGGCGGCGAAGGCGAAGCCCAGCGCAGTGAAGGTCGCGACCTTGAACAGATTCTGGAAAGTCATCAGCATCGCATGCGTCGCGACCAGCTGGCGGCGGTCGGCGAGGCCCTTGATGAAGACGGCTACCAGCGGACCGGTGGCGCCGACCACCATGCTAAGGGCCGATATGATGAGACCGCCAGCGAACTGCGCGATGCGGCTGGTGCCGACGATCCTCGGTTGCGGCAGCCAGGTGGTCAGCAGCACGAAAAAAGCGATCGCCAGCGTGAACCAGCGCTCGGGCAGGAGCGCGGCGAATTGACCGCCGATCAGCGTGCCGAGCACGGCGCCGAGCGCGATCCAGACCACCAGCCGCCATTGGATATGGTCGCGCTGCACCAGCGCGCGTCCGGCATTGGAGCCAAGCTGCACTGCCCCATGCACCGGCACCACCAATGCGGCGGGAAACACCAGCGCCAGCACGGCGATCATCAGCGAGCCGCCGCCCAGGCTGAAGGTCGCAGTGATCAGCGAGGTAACAAAGCTCAACCCGATAAGGGCAAGCGCGGTCCAAAGCGCGATGTCGGGCGGCAAAAGAAAATCGAGGGTGGGCAAAGTGCCCTGGCCTACGATTCCCGGCCCAGCTCGTCCAGCGCCTGCTGCTCGTCGCTCGTCAAAGCTGTGGGCGCAGCGGCCGAGCGGCGGCGTCGCATGGCGAAAATCAACACGATGCCGCCAATGATCAGCACGATTGGGGCTGCCGCCCACAGGACGATAGTGTGGGGCGCGACCACCGGCTGCAGCAGCACGAACTCGCCATAGCGCGCGACGATGTAGTCCACCACCTGCTGGTCGGTATCCCCCGCGACCAGCCGCTCGCGCACGATCAGTCGCAATTCATGCGCGAGGTCCGCATCGCTGTCGTCGATCGACTGGTTCTGGCAGACAAGGCAGCGGAGATTGGCCGAGACGGTACGGGCGCGCGCCTCGAGCGCAGGGTCGCCCAGCATCTCCCCCGGATCGACGGCGAGCGCGGGCAGCGCGAGCCAGAGCGTCAGCAGCAAAGCGAGCAGGCGCTTCATTCGGCTGCCGCCATCTCTGCGGCGCGACGCGGTGCGCCGATGCGCATGCGGCGGTCGCTGAGCGAGAGCAATCCCGCGGCGGCCATCACCAGGGCGCCCAGCCAGATCAGCGTGATCCACGGCTTAAACCAGATGCGCACGACGTGACGGCCATCGGCACTCGCCTCGCCCAATTGCAAATAGAGCTGCGAGAAGGCGTAGGTCTCGATGGCCGCCTCGGTGGTCGGCAGACCGCTCGCCAGATAGACACGACGCTCGGGTGAAACCTGCCGGCTGCCCCAGCCCGGGCGCGCGATAGTGAAGGCGCCGCGCTCGGCGGCGTAGTTCGGCCCGGCGACGGCGTCCACCCGGTCCAGCGTCACCGCGATGCCGGCGATGTCGGTGGTGTCGCCCAGAGCCATGGTGGTGACGCGCTCACTCTGCCAGGCGCTTGCGGCGACGATGCCGATCACCGCGAGGCCGACGCCGAAATGCGCGATGGTGGTCGAGAAGGCAGCGCGCGGCAGGCCAATGAGGCGGGCCCAGCTCTGGGCCGGCGGCAGGCGGAAGATGCCGGCGCGGTCGATGAGTTCGGCGATGGCGCCAAACGCGACCCAGAAGCCGAGCAAGAGACCAAGCGGCGCCAGCGACATCGCGGCGCCCGAGAGGGCGAAGATGAGTATGGCGGCAAAGATCGCAAGACCCGCGGCAAAGGCGAGGCGGTGCGTCACCGCAACCAGATCGCCACGCTTCCAGGCGAGGAACGGTCCGAACGGAATGATCACCAGCAAGGGCGCCATCACCGCGCCGAAGGTCAGGTTGAAGAAGGGCGCGCCGACCGAGATGGTCCGTCCGGTCGTCGCTTCGAGCAGAAGCGGATAGAGTGTGCCGACCAGCACCGCCGCCAGTGCCGTTGCCAGCAGCAGATTGTTGAGCACCAGCGCGCCCTCTCGGCTCACCGGCGCGAACAGACCACCGGCTCTCAGCGCGCCAGCGCGGAAAGCGAAGAGGACGAAGGCACCGCCGATGAACAGAGCGAGCAGGGCGAGGATGACGAGGCCGCGTGTCGGATCTGATGCAAAGGTGTGGACCGAGGTCAGGATGCCCGAGCGCACCATGAAGGTGCCGAGCAGGCTCAATGAGAAGGTGATAATTGCGAGAAAGATGGTCCAGATCTTGAGCGCGTTGCGCTTTTCCATCACCAGTGCCGAATGGAGCAGTGCGGTGCCGGCGAGCCAGGGCATGAAGCTCGCATTCTCGACCGGGTCCCAGAACCACCAGCCGCCCCAGCCGAGCTCGTAATAGGCCCAGTAGGAACCCATGGCGATGCCGAGGGTCAGAAAGCACCAGCTGAGCAGCGTCCAGGGCCGCACCCAGCGCGCCCATGCGGCATCGATCCGGCCCGAGATCAGCGCCGCGACGGCAAAGCTGAAACAGACCGAAAATCCAACATAGCCGAGATAGAGCAGCGGCGGATGAATGGCGAGACCGATATCCTGTAGAACGGGATTCAAATCCTGCCCTTCGAGCGGCGCGGGCACGAGCCGGGCAAAGGGGTTCGAGGTCGCGAGCGTGAAGCCGCCAAAGGCCGCGACCAAGAGGCTCTGCATGGCGAGCACGAGGGTCAACAGCTCGCGCGGCAGATTGCGGCCGAACGTTGCCACGGCCGCGCCCATCAGCGACAGGATCGTGACCCAGAGCAGCATCGAGCCTTCATGGTTGCCCCAGGCGCTGGTGAATTTGAACAGCAGCGGCTGGGCAGAGTGCGAATGCTCGGCGACCAGCCGCACCGAGAAATCGGTTTGCACAAAGGCCTGGATCAGTGCCGCGAAAGCCGCCGCGATCAGGACGAACTGCAGCAGGGTCGCCTGGCGCATGAAGGCCGCGCCGCTGCCCTCGCGGCGCCAGGCGAGGAGGCCGAAGCCAGCGGCGCACGCCGCCGCCGCGACGGCAAGGACCAGCGCGAAGTGGCCGAGTTCGATCGCCATCAGCCGCCGGCTCCGCGTTGCCACTCACCGCGCTGCTTGAGCTCGTCGACGACGGCCTTGGGCATATAAGTTTCGTCGTGCTTGGCCAGCACGTTGGTCGCGGCGAAACCGCCATCGGCCGCTACGCTGCCCTCGACGACGACGCCCTGCCCCTCCCGGAACAGATCGGGAAGGATGCCGGTGAAATGGACACTCATATCGGACGCGCGGTCGGTCACGACGAAGACATTATCCTCACCGGTCTTGATCCAGCTGCCCTCCTTCACGAGGCCGCCGAGGCGAACGGGCGTGCCGGCCGCGACGGCTTTTTCGTGGATCTCGCTGGGCGAATAAAAGAAGACAATCTGGTCGCGGAGCGCGAGCAGGATCAAGCCCAGCGCCACCGCCAGTACTGCGCCGAGTCCGGCAATGGTCAGCAGCCGCCGGCTCTTTCGGGTCACGGCACCGGCCTCGCGACGAGCCCGCTATCGGCCGCCAGCACGTCGAGATCGGCGCGCATCAATGCATCGGGATAGGCTTTGCGGGCGCGGTCATAGGCCTGCTGCGCGTCTTCGATGCGCCCCTGCACCAGACGCGAGCGCACCAGCTGCGTCCATTCCTCGACGCTACCGCCGCTCGCCGCCAAACGCGCATCGAGACCATCAACCATGGCGTCGATCTGGGCCTGATCGGGTTCGGGCGTCGCGGCGGGATTGAGGCCCGCCTCGGCGGTGGCGAGGCCATCGCGCGCGGTCACCACCCAGGGTTCGTCGCCCTTGGCCAAGGCCAGGACTTCCTGCCAGTGGGTTATTGCATTGGCATAGTCGCCCGACGCCGTCTCGGCGCCCGCCAGATAAAAGCGCGAGCGGATATGGGTACTGTCGCGTCCGGCGGCGCTGCGGAACAAAGCCACGGCCTCGGGCGGTACGTCGCCATTGGCCGCCATCACCAGCGCCTCACCGAGATCGGTCTCGCTCTCGGCGGTCGGCGGCGCCAGCCTGTTGATTTGCCGATAGGCGCGCACGGCGTCCTCGACGCGGCCAAGCTGCCCATAGGCCGGAGCGATGACTTGCCAACCACGGAGATCATCCGGCGCGAGGGCGAGCCTTGCCTCGATGGTCTTGATCGCCCCTTCGAGATCGAGACTCGACTCGGCGGCGATGTCGCGGCCGGCAAGCGGCTCTCCCGGAAGCTCGGGGCGGCCGAGGGCCCAATAGCCCCCGAGCGCGAGTAATCCGGTAAGAACGACCGGCACGAGAATGCCGATCGGCCGTCCCGGAGCCTGCGGATTCGATTCGGCCTTGGCCCGCATGACCTCGCGCGCCAGCTCGGATTTTGCCGCAATCGCGCTTGCTTCGCTGAGCCGGCCGGCGGCCGCGTCGGCGTCGATGTCCCTGAGTTGCAACCGGAAGTGCGACGCGGTGGCGTCGCCGGCGCTTGTCGCGTTGACCCGCCGTCCGGCCCCCGCATAATAGAGCGTGGCACAGGCGATGATTGTGATGGCAGTAACGAAGATCCAGATGGTCATGGCCCCGGCATACTCTCAGGCGCAGTTTCTGCCCGCGGCATCTATAGGCGCATTCAGGCAAAATATGCACGGGACCGAGCCGCAAGGGGCGGCGCCGATTGCCGCAGTCCGTCCCTGATGGACGAAAGCGCCTTCGACATCGCCATCTTCGGCTCCAATGTACCTGCCCGGCTGCTGGCGGCAGCGCTTTGCGCGACCCACGGCAAGCGGGTGGTGCTGGTTGGCGAGCCATTCTCGCCGCTGCGCTTGCCGGCACAATTGCATTTGTCGGTGTTGCCAGTGACGCGGCCCGAGACATGGACGCTCCTTGCCAAAGCCGAGGCCGAGACCATCGCGCTGCTCGGCGGCGCCGGCGTGGCGACGGCGCTGGTCCGCACGGCGCTCGGGTTCCGCGCCGATCTGCCCCAGACCATCGAGGCCCTCGGTCATGTGCGGCATCTGGCCCTGACGTATGGGCTCGAGGCGACGTTCTCACGCGATGGCCGGCAGCTGACGCTGGGCAATGCCGTCAGCTTCGCGGAAGAGATGCTGACGCCGCTTGTCGACGCCTGGCTGACGCGGCTGGGTGTGGTCCGGCTTCCTGGCGCCGACACCGAGTTCTCGATCCTCAAGAATGGCTCGGCCGTGCTGACCACCGGCGAGCAGCTGGTGACGGCGCAACAAATCGCGCTCGCCGACGATGGCGCTTTGCTCGCCCGGCTGAGCGAGCGGGAGCGGCCGGCGTTGCTTCGCGTCGGCGGCGCAACGGCCGTGCTCACCAGTGCCGTGCGCGCCGCGTCGCCACCGATCCTCAATTTTCTCGATCGGGGCACGACGCTGTCGCGACGTAATGGCGGGTTTCTGGTTCACCTTGAGGGCGAGAGCGAAACCGAGGAGCGGCTCGGGGCCTGTCTTGCCGATCAGCCCCCTCTCCACCGCCTCGCGACGCGCCGCATGCGCCGCGTCGGGACCGCCGATGGCGTGCCAATCATCGGCTGGCTCAAAACGCCGAGGCTTTTCGTCGTCGCCGGGCTTGGCAGCGCGGCCGCGTTTTTCGCCCCGGCGCTCGCGAGGCTTGTGGCCGGCGTGCCGACCGCCGAGGAGAAGCGCTGGTTCGCGGCGCGCAGTCCCAATGCCGCATCGCGTGCCATGGTCGCCGAGTTCGTTGCTGGTGCGGCATGAGCGAGCAGCCCGCACGCTTGCAAGCGGACGCAGCGCATGGCTTTGGCGGCATTGGCATCGATCGCAGTAAACCGTTGAGCTTCCGACTCAACGGCCAAATTGTGCATGGCTTTGCCGGCGACACCGTGCTCACCGCTGCGCTGGCCTCGGGGATCGTCGCGGCCGGCACCGATGGCGGCGCGGCGCTGGGGCTCGATGAACGCTTCTGCCCGCCCATCGCGATCAAAGGCAGCTCATCCGGTGTGGCGCTGGCGATGGAGCGAACGCCGGCGGTCGACGGAATGGATTTCAGGACCATCGGCACGATTGAACCGGAGTCGTTCCTCGAGAGGCTGTTGCGGCGGCGGGCGTCGAGCCTCCGCCAGCGCTTCGATGGCGCGCCGCTGGTCCACCCGTGGACGCGCGAGGCGCCGGGTGAAACGCTGAGTGCCGACATCGTCATCGTCGGCGGCGGCGTCGCCGGCCTCGCGGCAGCGGAAGCCGCGAGCAGGACCGGGCGCAAAATCGTCTTGATCGAGCGGCGCCTGTGGCTGGGTGGCGATGCGCGCTATTTCGGGCCCATCGGCAATGACGAAACGCCGGAGGCCATTGTCGAGCGGCTGGCGCAGAGCCTCGCTGCCGCGCCGAATGTCACGCTGCTCACCGCAACCGAGGCCTTCGAGATCAGCCGCGGCGCTGTCCTCGCGCATCGCGTCGAGTTGGTCGACGGACGACCGAAGGCGCGCATCATCGCGGTCAACGCCGCGAACATCGTCCTCGCCACCGGCGCGCTGCAGCGCCTGCCGTTGTTTGGCGGCAACAGGCTGCCGGGCGTCGTGACGGCGATTGCCGCCTATCATCGGGCCAAGCGCTTCGGCGTGTGGTCGGGCGCGCACGCGCTGTTCGCGACGCAGAGCAATTTTGTCTATCGGCTGGCGCTGCGCATCCATGATGCGGGCATTGCGATCGGCCGCATCGCGGATCTGCGGCTCAATCCGCAATCGCGTTTCGTCGATTTCTCCAAGGCTTCGGGCTTCACCATGAGTTCGGGCCTCGCGCCGATCGCCGCGGCGCGTGGCGCCCATGGCGAAATGACGCTCACCATTCGCGGCAGCGGCGGCGCGGCGCAGAGTCTCACCATCCCTTCGGGCCAGATCGTCGTCAGCGGCTCATGGCAACCCGATCTCACGCTATGGATGCGAGCCGGCGGCGCCATCGGCTGGAATGGCGAGAGCGGCCTCCTCGAGGCCAAGGGTGGGCTCGATCATGTGGTCCTCGCCGGCTCTGCCGCCGGCCTTCAGACCACCAAAGGCGCGATGGGAAGCGGCCGCGCCGCCGTTGCGCGCCTTCTCGAACAGCCGCCGGTCGAAATCGACGACGGCCGCATCGATGCGATGTTCGAGACGCCGGACGATGCGACGCCGATTGCGCCGGAGAGCCATGGACGGGCCTATCTCGATTCCGGCCTCAGCCTCGTGGCGCGGCACGAGCCGATCGAGGGCGCGCCCCCATGGTCGCCGGTCGACGATGCGCGGCCACTGAGCCTCGGCGATGTCGCGGCTTCCGTACAAGCCAGGCTGATCGCACCGGCCGATGCCGGGGTGATTGCCGAAGAGCGCGGCATGGCCGGCGCCACCATTGCGCCGTCGAACTGGGTGCCCGAGGCCCCGCCAATTGCGCCTTCCGGACCGTCGGCTTATCCGGCCTATCTCGCGGGGCGCTTTGGGCCGGATGCGAGCCTCGCCATCGTCAGCGTCGATGGCCAAACCGCGCTCGAAACTGGAGCGCTGATCTACTCAAATGCTCGGTCGGAGGTACCCCCCGCCGCGCTCGGGGTCATCGTCGGGCCGCCTAGTGATGGAAGCAAGGGTGGCACGGCGCTGTTATCGGGTGCGGCGCTGGCCAAAGCGGATCGCTTCATCATCGAGACGGCGACGGGCCCGGCACCACTGCGCATCATCAAGACGATCGGGGCCGACGCGGTCAGCCCTGCGGCGTGAAGCGGCGCTCGGCGGTTTCCTTGGCGCGGCGCAGCACTTCGGCATATTCGGCATTGAAGCGCAGCTCGGCCATTTTGATCCCGGCGTCGAGTCGGGCCGAGGCGTTCTTGTCCGCCGGATTCTGGCGCAGATTTTCGAGCCCGCGCTCGATGTGGATTTCAAGCGCCTGGCCGATTTGCGACCAGACCTGGTCGAACAGCGCATTGACCGCGAGGGAGTCGCGGCAATCGCGCACGGTCGCCACCAGATAGACGCCGTTCAGCGCCGACAGGATCTGGTCGGGGTCGACGCGGTCGGCGCCGTCGCGCTTGCGCAGCGCCTTGTTGAGATCAGGCGCCACGTCGCGCAGCTTTGGATCGATCCGCTCCGACACGGCCTTGGTGAGGTTCCCCGTCACCATGCTCCAGCGGCTGCCGCGGTTGAGCTCGACATAGCCATTGACCGCCCGCACCAGGCGGTGGAAACGGTCGATGGCGCGGCACATCTTATCCATGTCGCCGAAGGTGCCGAATTGCGACAGTGCCGGAATCTGGTTTTGCGCATGCGCGAGGATCGCGTCGATCAGCGGCGCGAAGCCGGCGCGCATTAAGGTGTTCTCGGTGGCGCCACCCGACAGGCGAATGGCGGCCATCACCAGCCGGCTCGGATTGGCGACCTGGCCGGTCATTGCCATCATCAGGATGGCGGTGACGCCCTGGTCGGACAGCGGCATCGATTGCAAGGCCTGCATCAGCGAGGCGTCGTCGGGGATGGCGTTGGCGGCCCGTCCGAACCCCTGGGCCTTCTCGAGCAGCGCCCGGCTGCGCAGCGTATTGAGGATGGCGGGCAGCCGCTCCCAGGCTTCCTCGCCGCCGAGCTGGGTCTTGATCCGGCGGGCCGCCTCGGGGTGGCTCGCGGTCGCATTCATTGCGGTGTTGGCACGCTCGAGGAGATCCGGCATCAGGCTTTCGAGCGCCTGCAGATTGGCCGGATCGTCGGCCGAGGTCTCGATGTCGATGAGATCAGGCGCCAGATCACGCACCATCCAAAGCCATGCCGCCGCGGCGTCGTCGCGCGGAATGGCGCAGTCGAAGACATATTCAACCGGGCTCTCGACCAGCACCGCATCGAGCATGCCGAGGAAGGGCGCGGCGGCGTGCCGGCCCGGCGGGTTGGTCTTGGTCGGATTGGCGGGCGCGGCTTGTTGCGCGCGGGCTTCGGGCATGGTGGGGACCGGATGGAATTGGTCCACTCATGCTATCGGGGCTTGGTAAACAAAGGCTATCGGCGGCGGCAAAGGGCCGAAGTTGGGGCCTCAGGTCACCGTCCAGCTGCCGTCGGTCTCGCGGCAGGCGGTGCCCTTGCGGGCAAAGCTCGTACCGTTGACGATCACGGTATGGGTGAAGTCGCGGCAATCGACGAGGTTGACGCGGATGAACGGGCCCACCGTCACCTGCCCGCTGGCGCCACCATCGCCGACCCAATTGCGCGGCGCGCCGACGCGGCCAAACTGCAAAGCGTTGAACTGGGCGCCCGCCGCCTGCCTGCGGGAATTGGCCGATAGCAGCTTCAGGGCCGCCGGATCGACATAGGCCGATACATCGGTCATCGCGGCCGCGCTGGAGCTCGGCGCCGCTGGCACATTGGCGGGGATCACGGCGGCGTTGGTCGAGTCCATCAGGGTCGGCCCCGAGGATGGCGGAGCCATGACACCGCAGGCCGTCAGCGCCAAAGCAGGGAGGATGGACAAGGCGCGGAACAGACGCTGCATGCGGGTCTCGAAAGTGGTCATCGATGAGAGCCGCAGCAATGCGGCGGAGTTAAGTCGAAAGCGGCCGCACGAGACCACCAAGCTTGGCGGCCGGCAGCCGCAGCTCGGCGAGCAAGCCGCCCAGAACCGAGCGTTTCAATTGCAGGCTGCCGCCATAGACGTCAACCAGTTCCTTGACGATATCGAGCCCAAGCCCGGAGCCCGGGGTCTTCTCGTCGAGCCGCACGCCACGGCGCAGCACCTTGTTGACCTCGTCCTCGCCGAGGCCGGGGCCATCATCCTCGATTCGGATCACGAGAATGACGCCGCTATTGCTCCGCTCGGTGGCCATCGAGATGGCGACGGCGCTCTTGCTCCACTTGCAGGCATTGTCGAGCAGATTGCCGGCCATCTCCTCAAGGTCGCCCTCGTCGCCCCGGAACCAGGGCAGCGATGCGTCGGGGCGCTTGAAAGCGATGGTGACCTTGGGGTTGAGCTTTTCCATCACCCGGGTGAGGCGCAGCAGCACGGTGGTCGAGTCGGCCTTCTTGCCGACAATGGCGCTCCGCGCCGCGATGCGGGCCCGGTCGAGATAAGTCGTCACCAGCTGCGACATCTTTTCGGTTTCCGAGGTCACGACCTTGGCGAGCGGGCTCGCCTTTTCGGCCTCGGCCTCGTTGCGCAACACCGCCAGCGGCGTCTTCAGCCCATGCGCCAGATTGCCCACCTGGTTGCGGGCGCGCTCGATGATCTGCGTGTTGGAGCGCAGCAATTCGTTGATCTCGTCGGCCAGCGGGGCGATCTCGCGCGGATAGGTGCCGGTGACGCTCTGCGCTTCGCCCTCGCGCACCTTCTCGATGGCGGCCGAGAGCCGGCCGATGGGCCTCAGCGCCAGCCGCGCCACGATGCCGCTCATGATGGCCAGCGCAATGCCGACGGCGCTTAGCACCGTCAGGGTCTGGCCGCGAAACTGCTCGACCAGCGACAGGCTCTCATCGAGATTGCCGGTGACCAGGATGCGCAGCGGCAGGCCGTCGCTGGTGACGGCGCGCTCGATGACCCTAATGCGGTTGCCCGATTCATCGTCGAGCACGTCGGTGCGGTAATTGTCGGCATCGAAGGGGCCCTCGAGCCGGGGCACCAGCGTGCCGGCGGCAGAGGGGGACGACGCCAGCGGCTCGCCATTGCCGCCGCTGATGATCCAGTACCAGCCGGTCGAGGCGCGCTCGAAGCGCGGATCCTGCAGCACCACGTCGGAGAGGTCGGAGGTGGTCGAGTCGAGTGTCGCGCTCGCGAGCGCATCGATGTTGAATTTGAGCTGATTAGTGAGGCTGGTATCGAGCGCCCGCGAATAGAGCCCGGTGAGGAGGAACGCCGTCCCCGCCAGCGCCAGGATCAGCCAGCCCGCCGAGAGCCAGAACAGCCAGAAGGCGATCGAGCCCTTTTGCATGGCGTGGGGCTAGTCTTCGAGGATCTGGTAGCCGAGCCCGCGAACCGTCTGGATCACTTCCTCGGGCAGCTTCTTGCGTAGCCGCCCGACAAACACTTCGATGGTGTTGGAGTCGCGGTCGAAATCCTGATCGTAAAGATGCTCGGTGAGTTCGGTGCGCGAGACGACCTTGCCCTTGTGATGCATCAGATAGCTCAGGAGCCGCAATTCATGGCTGGTGAGCTTGATCGACTGGCCATCGACGGTCACCTTGCCGGCCTTGACATCGAGCCGGACTGGCCCCGCCACGATCTCGTTGCTGGCGTGGCCGGCGGCGCGGCGGACCAGCGCCCGCAACCGGGCCAGCACTTCTTCCATATGGAAGGGCTTGGCCACATAGTCGTCGGCGCCGGCATCGATGCCCTGCACCTTGTCGCTCCAGCGGTCGCGGGCGGTAAGCAGCAGCACCGGCATGGTTTTGCCGGCGCGGCGCCATTCCTCGAGCACGGAGAGCCCGTCCATCTGCGGCAGGCCGATGTCGAGGACCACCGCGTCATAGGGTTCGGTATCGCCGAGGAAATGGCCCTCTTCGCCGTCGAACGCCACGTCCACGGCATAGCCGCCCTCGGTGAGGGCATCCTTGATCTGCCGGTTTAGATTAACGTCGTCTTCGACAACAAGAATGCGCATCGCCCTGGCCCCCTTCAGGATTTATAGCAGATCAGAGCGCGCCATCCATGGCATTGACGACGATTTTGCTGGCTTCGCCTTCGGGCGAGACAACATTGACGTAGTAATAGGGTACGCCGTCCTGGAGGCACACTTCGACGCCCGAGACTTCGTCATAGGCAGCGGACAGCCCGGCGAGGCGCTTGATCTTGGGCCAACTCAGGATCTCGCCCGCCTTGATCGCTGCCTGGATCTGGGTGTCGGTCAGGCACACCTCCGCATCCATTTGGGCGCGGGCAGGCATTGTGGCAGGCAGCGACAATGTCGCCGCCGCCAGTGCGATGGCCAGAATGGAGCGTAGCGCGGTCATGGTTCCATCAATAGTTTGCGGCCGCTGAACGTCGGATGAATGACGCTCCGCAGGCCCTTGCGAGGTGGTTCTTGATGCCCTGCGTGAGGAGTTGGCGCTCAATGGCAGGGTACCCGGCAAGACCAAAATCGCCTTGCCGCAACCCTGATGTAGGTCGCGCCGCTGGAATAAGAAGGGACGCGGTCGTCGCAGGCGGCAAGGTCGCGAATGTTTGAACACCATCCCGGGAGCGGCCAAAAACCGGCGCTTGAGGCGATTTGCAGCCAAACTCTGCGTGGCGCGTTTGCCGGCCATGCCATCCACCGCGATCCGCGACATCGTCTACGACCAAGACAGCCAGACGCTCAGCGT
>JBDSEK010000194.1:0-5419 GCA_039920085.1 Devosia sp.
GAAATCACGGAGCTGGCTCCGGCGTGCAAATTCCGCGATTGCTCGCACGAGCACGAACCGGGATGCGCAGTCCTCGCGGCTGTGGCGGCGGGAACCCTCGATGGTGAGCGTCTGGCTCGATGGAGTAAGCTGCAGGCGGAAAGCCGCAGCAAGGCTCGACATTGAGTTGGCGATGTCCCTCGCCCTGAGGGCGCAACCTTGGCGCCGGCCGACTACGCAGCCTGCGGAATTGCGTCGCGGCGCGTGTCTCGCAATGTTTTGAGCAGCAGCGCCTGTAGGTCGCCATCGGGAAAGGGCTTGATGATCATTGGACGATCGCGATGCCTCTCCGGCAGGGAATCGCTACCGCTGCCGGTCGAAAACAGAAACGGAATGCCGCGCCGAGCCAGGGCGTCGGCAATTTCTCTGCTGTCGCCATCGGCGAGCAGGACATCGAGAACGGCGACGTCGAAGTCTCCAATCTCTGCCGCTTTCAGGGCCGATGCTGCGTTGCCGAATATCTGGACGTCCGTCGCGCCCAAATCGCGCACCAGATCTTCAATGAGGATCGAGACCAGCGCCTCGTCTTCAACGATGAGCACCGAGCGGACAGCCATGTCGCCGTCTGAGATTTGTACTTGCATTGGGGACTCCTTTCCGATCCGCCAAGCGTGCGCGCAGTCCCGCGCGAAGTCGAAAGCTTTCGCAGTGAGGGAAATGCGTCACACATCCAGAATTAGCGCATGGCTCATTTGAACCATTTGCCCGCAGTTTCGTTGATATCCCGACGAGAATGAGCTAAATGAGTAAGTAGCGTTATCCACTTTTTCCAGGGCGATGGAAATGTCGGAAAAAACGGCCAAAGGCAGTGATTTGCAGCGCGGTGAGCGCTTGCAGCTGATGCTCGAAGAGGATGAGTTGAAGGCGCTGGACGATTTCCGCTTTGCCAATCGAATGCCGAGCCGGGCCGCGGCGGTGCGCGAGTTGCTGCGGCGCGGATTGGTGTCGGATGGGTTTGGCGCGGACATCACAGGTGCGCGATCGGGCGCATTCGGGGTACTGAAAGGTCCAGACGGCACGCCCGACCAGGAATGAGTCGGGCTATTCGCGGGCCCTCTCGAGGATGCGTTTCATTTCGAGCAGGTCGCGCAGCACCTGACCGAGTTGCTCCTGCGCTTCGCCGCTGAGACTAGGGACGCCATTCATCATCGGCGCCATGTCGACCCCGTTGGCTTCAGCGATCGTCGAGGCCCCGTCCTCGGTGCCCGCGCCCGCCGGCAGCGTGCCGCCATTGCCCAGCGCCGCAACATGGCGCGAGCCTTGATCCTTGAGGATCTTCTGCACGCCCTTGATGGTGAAGCCCTGATCGTAGAGCAGATGCCGGATGCCCTTGAGCAGAAAGACATCCTCGGGCCGATAATAGCGGCGGCCACCGCCGCGCTTTAGCGGTCTAATGGTCGAAAAACGCGTCTCCCAAAAGCGCAGGACGTGCTGTGGCAGGTCCAGTTCCTCGGCAGCTTCGGAGATGGTGCGGAAGGCGTCGGGTGATTTTTCCACCCTGGGTCCTCACTGGAATCGCTTTATTTTCCAGTGCGGACCATAGATTTGTTGATCTTTGATTTCAACACGTTGCTGGGTTTGAACACCAGAACCTGACGCGGCAGGATCGGCACTTCCTCGCCGGTCTTAGGGTTGCGCCCGATGCGCTCGTTCTTGGAGCGGACCTGGAACGAGCCGAAGGAGGAGAGCTTGACGTGCTGGCCACCCACCAATGCGTCGCCGATCAGATCGAGGACGCGTTCGACGAGCTCGGCGGATTCGGTTCGCGAGAGCCCCACTGCCTCATAGACGGCCTCGGCGAGATCCGCCCGAGTCACAGTCTTCTGGGTCATGCCGCCATCCCCTCGTCGCCACGCCGGGCCGCAGTCCCGTCAGGCGCCCCGCCCCCC
Source organism: Devosia sp. (assembly GCA_039920085.1). Lineage (GTDB taxonomy): Bacteria > Pseudomonadota > Alphaproteobacteria > Rhizobiales > Devosiaceae > Devosia_A. The sequence continues at coordinate 1,929 of JBDSEK010000194.1, forward strand.
GAGATGTCAAAGACTAACCCCCGTGCACAAATATGGCAACGGGGCCAATGCACTGTCCATATTCGACAAATTGCGCTGGAACAAAGGTCCAACATCGTCGCGCAAGGGACTTGCCAAGCCCATTTTCTGAGGCTCGTCGCAGGCGCTCGAGGGGGATGATGGGCTGGCTGCAGACTGCTTACCGTCTCGAGGATTTCGAGGCTTGCGTGTCGCGCATGGTCACCAGCGGATCAGCGAAGCGCCCCAGGTGAAGCCGCCGCCCATGGCTTCGATCATCACTAGATCGCCGCGCTTGATGCGGCCATCGCTGGCGGCTTCATTAAGGGCAAGCGGCACCGACGCCGCCGAGGTATTGGCGTGGCGGTCGACGGTGATCACCACTTTTTCGGGCGGGATGCGGAGCTTTTCACCGGCGCCTTCGATGATCCGGCGATTGGCCTGGTGCGGCACGAACCAGTCGAGGTCGTTGACGCCGTAGCCCGACTCCTTGAGCACGTTTTCGACGACATCGGTGACCTTGCCGATGGCATGGCGAAACACTTCCTTGCCGTCCATATGGATCGAACCGACGGTCCCGGTCGACGAGACGCCGCCGGTCGTGTTGAGCTTGTCGGCGAAATGGCCATCGGAGCGGAGCGAGGAAGCGAGGATACCGCGGTCGCCATCGCCGCCCAGCTCCAGCACGGCCGCGCCCGCTCCGTCGCCGAACAGGATGCAGGTCGTCCGGTCGGTCCAGTCGAGGATGCGCGACGCCGTTTCGGCGCCGATCACCAAAGCGCGCCGTGCGATGCCGTTCTTCAAAAAAGAATCGGCGGTCACCATGCCGTAGACGAAGCCGGAGCAGACCGCCTGGATATCGAAAGCGGCGCCATGATGCATGCCCAGCTTCTGCTGGACGATGGCGGCGGTGGCGGGAAAAGTCAGATCGGGGGTGGTCGTCGCGACGATGATGAGGTCGATCTCGGCCGGCGACAATCGCGCATTGTCGAGCGCGCGGCGCGCCGCGCGGACTGCGAGGTCGGAGGTCAGCTCGCCTTCGGCCGCGATGTGGCGCTGCTTGATGCCGACGCGCTGTTGGATCCATTCATCGGTGGTGTCGACGGTCTTGCTGAGCTCTTCATTGGTGACGATCCGCTCGGGCAGATAGCCGCCGACGCCGCGGACGATCGAACGCAATACGGTCACCTGCCCCTGCCTCTCTGTTACGCGGGTATGGTTACAGCCGGCGCCGGGAAGCGCAGCATGCCTTCGGCGATCTTGTCGATCAAGCGGCTCCGCGCCATTTCGTAGGCGAGGCCCAGCGCCGATTTGAAGCCGATCTCGTCGGTGCCGCCATGGCTCTTGATGACGATGCCGTTGAGGCCGAGGAACACGCCGCCATTGATATTGCGCGGGTCGAGCTTGCGGCTGATGGCGCCGAGGCCGCGGCTCGCGAGCAGCGCGCCCAGCGTCGAGATCCAGTCGGCCTTGAGCGCAAAGCGGATATAGGAGCCGATCTGTCGCGCGGTGCCTTCGGCGGTCTTGAGCGCGATGTTGCCGGCAAAGCCCTCGGTCACCACCACATCGACGGTGCCCTTGCCGATGTCGTCGCCCTCAACGAACCCGTGATAGAGAAAGCCCGAGCCGCTGGCGTCGGCAAGCAGCCGCGCCGCTTCCTTGACCTCGTCATGGCCCTTCATTTCTTCGGTGCCGACATTGAGGAGCCCGATCGTGGGGTTCTCCTGGTCGAACAGGGCCCGCGCCAGCGCCCCGCCAAGGATCGAGAAATCGACGAGCTGTTTGGCATCGCCGCCGACGGTAGCGCCCACATCGAGCACGATGATGTCGGCCCGCATGGTCGGCCAGATGGCGGCGATGGCGGGCCGATCGATGCCCTTGATCGGACGCAGGCAGAAGGTCGCCATGGCCATCAGCGCACCGGTATTGCCGCCCGAGATCGCGACATCGGCTTCGCCGTCCTTGACCGATTGCACCGCCGCCCACATCGAGGAATTGCCCCGGCCGCGCCGCAGGGCATTGGAGGGCTTGTCGTCCATGGTGATGATGGTGTCGGAATGAACGATGCGGCTCGCCGCCTTGAGCTGGGGAAACTCTTCGAGGAGCGGCGCGAGCTCTGCTTCGCGGCCATGGAAGATGAAGCGCGTATCGCGGCGCTCGCGCAGCGCCAGCGCTGCGCCATGCAGCACGATGCGCGGGCCTTTGTCGCCACCCATGGCGTCGACGGAAATTCGGATCGTGTCAGACATGTTCCGCAATATAGGCCCGGGGGCACCTTATCCAAACGGACTTTTGGCGCAAGCAGCCACGGGGTTCAGGGTTCCTTGTCTTTCAGGGCCTTAAGCACCGCGAAGGGCGATTCTTCGGCTTCGGCGTCGGGTAAATCGAGGTCGGCGACGCTCTCGCCCGGGGCGCGCGGGTAAAGGTCGGCGCCCAGTGTCAAGGTCTCGACGATCAGTTCGGTCAGATCGGCTTCGGGTCCGTCGAAATGATCGGGCACGTCCTCGCCGTCGAGATCGACAAAGATTTCCGCACCCGCCGCGGCGGCGAATGGCTTGTCTCCGCCGGGCAGAAAGATCCGGTCGATCGGCTCGCTGATCGCTTGCGTCACCGGCTCAAGACTGACGACGCTCAGTTGGGTGATCTCGGCTTCGAGCCGCCCGGTGACGCGGATGCCGCCGCGGAAGCGCACGGCGTGGAGCGTGACCGTGAGCCGGTCGATCGAGGCGATCTCCTGCTGCAGCGCCAGGGCCTCGCGTTCGGCGGCGCTGGGCGTCACCGAAATGTCCCGGCCGGCCGCCGGCATCGAATCGAGCCGGATGCTCGCGTCGGCAAGCCGCAGCCGCTCGCTCACGCAGCCACTCCCTCGGCGCCGCCGATCAGCGCCGAGATGGGTCTCAGCTCATAGGTGCTGGCTTCGGCCTTCACATGATTGGCGAGTGGGCCGGCGCCGACATGGGCGACGCCACCATAGATGTTTTTGATCAGCACCGATTCGAGCGCCTTGGGGTCGGGGTCGGCAAGCGCGGCATCGAGCGCCGTCGCCGTGCCGTAAAACAGCTTCCCCATATCGCGCATTTTCTTGGGCACGCTCAGATCGCCCGCGCCCATCTGGCGCAGCGAGCGATCCATATCGCGAAAAAAGAGATCGACGAGCTGCTGGCCGAATGCGCTGCCCGCCGGATCGGCCCTGAGTCGGCGGAGCAAAAGCGCCAGGTGCAGCGAGATCATATCGAAGCGGCCGGTGACCGTATCGGGCACGCCCCAACTGGCATAGAAATGCGGCTGCCGGGATTGCGCCACAATGGAATTGTACGTGGCATAGACGGCGTCGTCGGGGGCAGGTTTCCGGAACAGCTTGAAAATCATGCACATGCTCCATGCGCCGCTCGGCTCGGAGCTTGCCTTGTCCGGCATTTGGCAGCTAAACCATCCGGCGCCGCGCCGCGAGCCCGCGTCTTAGTAGAGAGAGCCTGTGAAAGTCAAACCGATGC
>JBDSEK010000195.1:0-26206 GCA_039920085.1 Devosia sp.
TAGATCGAGGCGACGTCGAGGCCCTGAATGACGGCGCTTTCGCGGACATTGCAGAATAGCGCCAGTTTCTTGCGTTCGCCGTGCGGGATGGGCCGGTCGCAGCGAACGAGCAGGATATCGGGCGAGATGCCGATCGAGCGGAGCGTCGCCACCGAGTGCTGGGTCGGCTTGGTTTTGAGCTCGCCCGCCGAGGGAATGAACGGCATCAGCGTCAGATGCACATAGATGGCGTGGTGGCGCGGCAGATCATTGCCGAACTGCCGGATGGCTTCGAAGAAAGGCAGACCCTCTATGTCGCCGACGGTGCCGCCGACCTCGACAAGCACGAAGTCGAACTCCTCGTTGCCCTCGCGGATGAAATCCTTGATGGCGTCCGTGACGTGCGGGATGACCTGAACGGTCGCGCCCAAGAACTCCCCTCTTCGCTCCTTGGCGATGAGATCGGAATAGATGCGCCCGGTGGTGATGTTGTCCCGCTTATTGGCGTGCCGCCCGGTGAAGCGTTCATAGTGCCCGAGATCAAGATCGGTTTCGGCCCCGTCATCGGTGACAAAGACCTCGCCATGCTGGGTCGGCGACATCGTGCCCGGATCGACATTGAGATAGGGGTCGAGCTTCTTCAGCCGGACCTTATAGCCGCGCGCCTGCAAGACGGCGCCGAGCGCCGCGGACGCGAGGCCTTTGCCCAATGAGGAAACCACGCCACCGGTGATGAAAACGTACCGAGCCATGGGCTTTCACCTTATGGGCGCGCTGTCGTGATTCGATAGGGTCTCGGCGCGCGCCCGCGATCGCCACACCCAAAAAAGAAGAAGGGGATGTTTCCATCCCCTTCCCGAAGCTCGGCGCTCTAGGCGCCTCAGTTGGTTGCCGGCGCCGCGGAGGGCGCGGCGCTTTCGGCCGTCGCATCCGGCACCGGAATGGCGAGGCCGGGATCGGCCGCTGCGCTCGGGGCAGCGGGAGCCGCAGCTTCCGCCGACGCCGGTGCGTCGCCCTGCAATTGTTGCAGCGCGTCGAGCACAGTCGAAGGCTGTGCGCCGTCGGCGTCTGTTGCCGTCGTATCGAGAATGGATTCGTTGGGCCGGCTGAGTTCGCTCAGGACCGTGAGCCCGATCGCGGTCGCAAAAAACAGCGCCGCGAGGATGCCGGTGGTGCGGGTCAGCAAATTCGCCTGGCCGCGCACGCTGATGAGGCCGCCGGCATTGCCGCCCATCCCCAGCCCGCCGCCTTCGGAGCGCTGCAGCAGAATGACTGCAATCAGCGCGAGGACGATCAGGAGGTACGCGACGAGGAGGACGTTTTCCATTGCAGGTCTCTCAATTGCGGCGCGTCATACACGCGTCACTTTCCAAATGCCAGCGCGTTGCGCCCCTTGTTTGGCGCCTTCGCGGTGCTAGGCCGCCGAGATAATGGCGTGAAACTCGTCCGCCAAGAGGCTGGCCCCGCCGACCAGCCCACCATTGACCTCGGGGATGGCGAGGATCTCGGCCGCGTTGGATGGCTTTAGCGAGCCACCATAAAGCAGCCTCACCCCCTCCCCGATCGTGCCAAACCGTGAAATCAGCTGTCGGCGCAAGGATTTGTGCATTGCCTCGATGTCGGCTGAGGTCGGAGTCAACCCGGTGCCAATCGCCCAGACGGGCTCATAGGCGACGACGAACCCGCTGCCTGCCGCCTGATCCGGGACCGAAGCAGCCAATTGTTTCGCCACCACGGAGTCGGCCTCTCCGGCCTCGCGTTGCGCCCGTGTCTCGCCTACACAAATGATCGGAACCAATCCCGCCGACAGGGCGGCAAGGGTCTTTTGTCGAACAAGATCATCGGTTTCACCATGGTCGGCGCGGCGCTCGGAATGCCCAACAATGACGTAATGGGCACCGGCATCGGCCAGCATGGCCGCACTGAGATCGCCAGTATGCGCGCCGCTTGCGGCCGGATGGCAGTCCTGCGCGCCCAAAACGACGCCACCCGGCGCGGCGGCCCGATTGATCATCGCGATCAGCGTCGCGGGTGGGCAGATGGCCACAGTGCAGCGCGGCGCCGGACCGACGGCGAGCTTTCCGGTCAGCTTCTCGATCTCCAGAAGCGAGGCGCGAAGGCCGTTCATCTTCCAGTTTCCGGCGATCAGGGGAGTAATGTTTTGAGCCACTTGGCGGCGCTCCTTGGACTTGCGCGGCAGATGAGTTTGCCATAACCCCTCTTGGCCGCAACGTCACCCCGGACCAGCCTTTCAAATGCTCGACGCCCTCCGCCGGATCGGTCGCACCTGGATCGGCAAGATCGTCGGCATTTTCCTGATCATCGGCCTGGCCGGCTTCGGCATCTCCAACGTTATTTTCGATTTCGGCTCCAACGTGGTCGCCCGCGTCGGCAGCGAAGACATCACGACCCAGGAATTCGCGCGGGTCTACCAGCAGGAACTCAACCGGGTTGCTGGCCAGCTCGGCTACCAGCCGACGCCGCAGCAGGCCTTGGCCATGGGCATCCCCTCGGGTGTTCTGATCAGTCTCACCAGCGAGGCGGCGATCGCGCAGGCCACAGGCAAACTGGGGCTGGGCGTTTCGGACGAGAAGCTGCGCTCGATCGTCCAAAGCAACCAGGATTTCTTCGGCATGCTCGGCCGCTTCGACCGCGACCTGTTCAACCGGGCGCTCTCAGCATCGGGCTATACGGAGGCTGAATATCTCGAGCTCGAACGCCGGCAGGCGCGTCGCGACCAGTTCGAAACGGGCTTGCTTGGAGGTACCACCACGTCGCAGACGGCGCTCAACCTGTTGCAGCACTATCAAAACGACAAGCGCACGATCGAGTATTTCATTCTCAATGCCGGCAACATCGATCCGCCCGCTGCGGTGACCGATGAGGAATTGACCGCCTATCTCAGCGCCCATCAGGTCGACTACCGAACCAAGGAAACGCGCACGGCTGAAATACTCGTGCTGACACCCGACAGCCTCGCCGCAAAGAAGACGCCGACCGAGGACGAAATCCGAGCCGAATATGAGCGGACCAAGGATCAGCTGACCAAGCTCGAGCGGCGGCAGATCCAGCAGGTCTCGCTGCCCGACGAAACCAAAGCGCAGTTCTTCGAGGCGCAGAAGGCCGCCGGTGTGAAATTCGCTGAAGCCTTGACCGCCTCGGGGCTAGCCGCCACGGATCTCGGCCTCCTCGCTAAATCGGAGGTCACCGATCCCAATCTCGCCGAGGCCGCGTTTGGGCTGCCGGGGGTCGGGGATTTCGCGATCATAGCCGGCATCGGCGCCAAACGCGTCGTTGCCGTGACTGCCATCGAGCCAGGCGGCACCGTGAGCTACGAGGACGCCAAGGCCGACATCGCCAAGAAACTGGCCGTCGACGCGGCGAAGGCGGAATATGCCGACATCCAGGACCAGATCGAAGAGCTTCGCGCCGCCTTCCGCCCGCTCAAGGAAATTTCCGAGCGCTATGGCCTGCCGCTCGTCAATGTAACGTTGACGGCTGAGGGCGACGCCCTGTCTGCGGTCGCCGGCGTTACCGAGGAAAACCGCCCTCGGCTGGCGAATGCAATTTTTGCGGCCGAACAGGGCAAACTGAGCGCGGCTCTAACATTGGGCGGCACCAACAACATCTACTACGAGCTGGCAAAAGTGGAGCCGGCGCGTGACCAGACGCTCGAAGAAGTGCGCCCCGCCGTGACCGAGGCAATCACCAACGAGCAGACCAAGGCGGCTCTTGAGGCCGAAGCGAAAAAAGTGGTCGCGGAATTGGACGCCGGCACGTCGTTTGGAGTCCTCGCCAGCCAATACAACCAGACCGCTATAGTGTCGGCGCCCATCGGCCGCTCAGGCGATCCGACGCCGGAGTTGAATGCGCAGGTCGCCGCCGCGGTGTTCAGCGGTGGCCCCAGCGCTCATGGCTCGGCCATCAATGGCAATGGCGATACCGTCATCTATCACGTAACTGCGGTCGTTCCGGCTGAGGGTGCGCCCGACGAGCGGACCAAGACGCTGATCGAAAACGCCACCCGGCAGGCACTCTATGCCGAGCTCATCGCCAGCTTCCGCCAGGACCTCCCCTTCTCCGTCAACCAGCAAGCGCTGAACTCGGTTCTGGCGCTGGATACGGCCCAGTGACCCGATGGCGGACCAGAGCTATGAATGGTTCGCCAAGGCCTATGATGGGGGCCGCGCCCAGATCGTTTTCCGTCGCGTCGTAGCCGACCTCGAAACGCCCGTTGGCGCCTATCTCAAGCTCTGCGAAGGCCGGCGAAATACCTTCCTGCTCGAAAGCGTACAGGATGGGGCAACGAAGGGCCGCTACTCGATCATCGGCTTTGACCCCGACATCATCCTCAGGGTCGAGCGCGGCAAGGCCAGCATTAACCGCACCGCCACCCTGAACCCCGAAACTTTCGTGCCCGTCGAAGAGGCGCCGCTGAAGGCGCTTCGCTTGCTGGTGGCCGAAAGCCAAGTCGTCGTGCCGGAGGGCCTGCCGTCAACCGCGGCGGGCATCTATGGCTATCTCGGCTACGACATGGTGCGGCTGATGGAAGTCCTGCCGGACGGCAACCCCGACGATCTGGGTCTGCCGGAAGCGATCCTGATGCGGCCATCAGTGCTGGCGGTGTTCGATACGCTCAAAGACGAGCTTTACCTGACCGCTCCGGTCTATCTGAAGGCTGGCGTGACCGCCAAGCAGGCCTGGGAAGGCGCCGAGGCGCGGATCGACGAAGCAACCGCAAGACTGGGGCGCACCCTCCCCTACGCCGCCCCCGCCGCCGACATGGCGCAGATCGCCATCACCTCCAACACGCCGGCGGTAGACTATGCGGCAATGGTGGAGACGGCGAGGGAGTACATCCGCGCCGGCGACATCTTCCAGGTGGTGCTGAGCCAGCGCTTCGAGGCGAGGTTCGATCTGCCGCCGACGGCGCTCTACCGGGCCCTGCGGCGCACCAACCCGTCGCCCTATATGTATATGCTCGATTTCGGCGATTTCGCCGTCGCCGGATCGAGCCCGGAAATCCTCGTCAAGGTCGAAAAGGGTCAGGTGACGATCCGCCCGATTGCCGGGACCCGGAAACGGGGCGCGACGCCGACGCGCGACAAGGAACTGGCGGACGAATTGCTGAGCGACCCTAAGGAGCTGGCCGAGCATCTGATGCTGCTCGATCTGGGGCGCAACGATGTGGGCCGGGTGGCGAAGATCGGGACGGTGAAAGTCACCGACAAGTTCTTCCTCGAATATTATTCGCACGTCATGCACATCGTCTCCAACGTCGTGGGCGAACTCGACCCGAGCCACGATTTCGTCGATGCGCTGAGCGCGGGTTTTCCCGCCGGCACCGTGAGCGGCGCGCCCAAGGTGCGAGCGATGGAGATAATCGACGAACTGGAACGCTCCCGCCGCGGCATCTATGGCGGCTGCGTCGGCTATTTCGGCGCCGATGGGACGATGGATACCTGCATCGTGCTCCGCACCGGCATCATCAAAGATGGCCGGCTCTATGTGCAGGCGGGCGCCGGTATCGTGGCGGATTCCAAGCCCGAGCTCGAGCAGATGGAATGCGAAAACAAGGCCCGGGCGCTTTTCAGTGCCGCCGAGGAAGCACTGCGCTATGCTGGCGAGGCAAGGGTCGGGCAATAATCCAACGCAACGGTAGGGCAGTGACAGAATGACTATCCCAACACCGCAGCGACTGTCCGGCGTCGTCGAGGACGTACAAGTGTGGTCGGAGACGACTATCCGCGGAACTGCGAGCGGTGGCGGTGGAGTGATTTTCAACGGCACTGGATCGATTGCTGCGCCCTCGCTGACTATCAATTCTACGTCTCGTACCCGCAATCGCGTAGCAATCAGGTTAGCAGCGGGGCGGTTGTTGTCGCTCGAATTGCCGGGCGAGTTCGGTGTGCATAGCGGGAATCGGTTGAACCTCGTCCAATTCGACGGCGAGACGATCGTCTCGGTCCGAAATCAGGACACCGGGCAAGCGTCGACAACGGCAGAGCTTCGCCGATACATTCAAGGACACAGTAGGCCGTGGCTCTCCTCCCTGCTCCTGCTTACGGGGATCGTGCTTATGCTGATCGCAGTAATGGGGCTGTCGACCTATCTGCGCGAATTGGGCCGGCCGGCTGAACTGAGAGAAAATCTGGCCACACTTCCGCGAATTCTAACCTTTGGACTGCCGGGCACGATCCTCTTCATCGTCGGCCTTGTTATGAATTGGTCGGCGGGGGCCGGAAATCGCCGTATCACTGAGCGGAACGACGCCGTTCTGGCACTCGCCTCTGACTTCGGTAGCTAGATGCGCCTCCTCGTCATCGATAATTACGACAGCTTCACCTACAACCTCGTCCACTTCCTCGGTGAACTCGGCGCGGATTCCACCGTCCGCCGCAACGACAAGATCACCCTCGACGAAATCGCCGCCATTGCCCCCGAAGCCATCGTCCTCTCTCCCGGCCCCGGCACCCCGAAACAGGCCGGCATCTGCCTCGCGCTGATCGATCGGTTCAAGGCGGAGACTCCGATCCTCGGCGTGTGCCTCGGCCATCAGGCGATCGGTGAGGCGCTGGGCGGCGACGTGATCCGCGCCCCCCAACTGATGCACGGCAAGACCTCGCGCATCAATCACAAGGGCAAGGGCCTGTTCCGCGGGCTCAATTCAGGCTTCGAAGCGACACGCTATCATTCGCTCATCATCAAGGCGGAGACGCTTCCCCAAATGCTTGAGGTGACGGCATCGACCGATGACGGCCTGATCATGGGGGTTCAGCACAGGACGATGCCGCTCCATGGCGTGCAGTTCCACCCCGAAAGCATCGCATCCGAAAACGGCCACGCGCTGCTTCAGAACTTCCTCAATCTCAGCCGCGACTTCCACCTCACAAGGGCTGCGTGATGGATATCAAAGGCGCGCTGCAGAAGATCGCCGCCCGGCAGGATCTGACCGGCCAGGAAATGCGTGACGTGATGAACATCATCATGTCCGGCGAGGCGACCCAGAGCCAGATCGGCGCGTTCCTGATCGGCATGCGCGTCAAGGGCGAAAGTGTTGGTGAGATTGCCGCCGCGGTTTCGATTCTGCGCGAAAAGATGGTCAAGGTCGAAGCCCCCGAGGACGCGATCGATATCGTCGGCACGGGTGGCGATGGTGCCGAGACCCTCAACATCTCGACCGCCGCGTCGATCGTCGTTGCATCGGCCGGCGTGCCCGTTGCCAAGCACGGCAATCGTGCGCTGTCGAGCAAGTCTGGCTCGTCCGACGTCCTGACAGCGCTCGGGGTCAAGATCGATTTGAGCCCGGACGTCATTGCGCGCTGCATTCTTGAGGCCGGTATCGGCTTCATGTTCGCGCCAGCGCATCACCCGGCAATGAAGCATGTCGGGCCGTCGCGGGTCGAACTGGGCACTAGAACGATGTTCAACCTGCTCGGCCCCCAGTCCAACCCGGCGGGTGTGCGGCGCTACATGCTGGGCGTCTTCGATCGGCAATGGGTAGAGCCGGTGGCGGCGGCGCTGCTCGCCAATCAGGCGATTTCAGCCTGGGTGGTACATGGGGACGGCGGGCTTGATGAGCTCTCGACCACCGGCCCATCGCTTGTTGCTTCGATCAAGGGCGGCAGTCTCACCAGTTTTGAGGTGACGCCCGAGGACGCGGGGCTGAAGCGCGCGACGCTGGCGGACCTGAAAGGCGCCGACCCAACTCACAACGCGGCGCGGATGCGCGAACTGTTCGACGGCGCAAAGACGGCTTATCGCGACGTCGTGCTGCTCAATGCCGCCGCGGCGCTGATCGTCGCTGGCCGCGCCGATACGCTGAAGCTTGGCGCCGATATGGCGGCGCGGGAGATCGACAGCGGTCGCGCCAGGGCGACGCTCGACCGGTTGATCCATGTGAGCAATGGCTGATGTCCGACATTCTCTCCCGCATCGAGGCCTATAAGCGCGAGGAAATCGCGGCCGCGAAGACCTTGAGGCCGTGGAACGAGGTGGTGGCCGAGGCGCATGACGCGCCACCGGTTCGCCGGTTCCTGTCGGCGCTGAAGCGCCAGCGCGAAGGCGGCGACTATGCGCTGATCGCAGAGGTCAAGAAAGCGAGCCCGAGCAAGGGCCTGATCCGCGCCGACTTCAACCCGTCAGACATCGCGCGAGCTTATGAGCTGGGCGGGGCGACCTGCCTTTCGGTTCTCACCGACCGGCCGAGCTTTCAGGGCGCGCCGAACTATCTGATCGAGGCGCGCGGTGCAACGCAGCTGCCGGTGCTGCGCAAGGACTTCATGTTCGAGACCTATCAGGTTGCGGAGTCGCGTGCCTATGGCGCCGACTGCATCCTGATCATCCTCGCGGCGGTGGGCGACGATACCGCGCGCTATCTGCTCGACGCCGCCGCCGAGTGGCGCATGGATGCGCTGGTCGAGGTGCACGACAATATCGAACTCGACCGGGCGCTGGCGCTCGATGCCGAATTCATCGGCATCAACAACCGCAATCTGCGCACCTTCGAGACGACGTTGCAGACTTCGATCGACCTCGCGGTCGGCATTCCCGCCAACGTCCATCTGGTGTCCGAGAGCGGCATCCACGACCATGCCGATGTGGTCAAGCTCGACCAGGAGGCAAAGATCGGCACCTTCCTCGTCGGCGAGAGCCTGATGCGGCAGGACGATGTAACCAAGGCGACTCAAGCGCTGCTTTGGGGCAGCAGCGGCCGGCCGTGAGCACCCGCCTCACTCATCTCAACGAGAAGGGCGAGGCCCATATCGTCGATATCGGCGGCAAGTCGGTCACGGCAAGACGCGCGGTCGCCGAGGCGCGGGTCAGAGCGCTGCCGTCGACGATCGCGGCGATCATGGGCGGCACGCTGAACAAAGGCGACGCACTAGCAGTGGCGCGGATCGCCGGGATCATGGCAGCCAAAAAGACCAGCGAGTTGATCCCGCTCTGCCACCCGATCGCACTCAGCCGGGTCGAAATCGACATCATCGCGGCCGACGGTGTGGTGCTGGTGACCGCGACGGCTGAGGCGACCGACCGCACCGGGGTCGAGATGGAAGCAATGACGGCAGCAAGCGTCGCCGCGCTGACGCTCTACGACATGGCCAAGAGCATCGACCGCTCGATGAGCTACAGCGTCGCGCTGCTGGAAAAGTCGGGTGGCAAATCCGGCCTCTATAAGAGATGATCACCGTCGACGAAGCGCTGGATCGGATCTTCACGCGCATCCCGACGCCGCTGGCCGAAAATGTGCCCCTCACCCGCGCCCACAAGCGGGTGCTCCTCAATCCGCTGATCGCCCGCCACACCCAGCCGCCATTCGATGCGAGCGCTATGGACGGCTATGCCGTGCGCGCCGGAGATGTGCAGCCGGGCAAGCCCCTATTCCTCGCCGGAACGTCGCAGGCCGGAGCGCGCTTCACCGGCATGATGCAACACGATGAGTGCGTGCGCATCTTTACCGGTGCCCCGGTACCGATTGGGGCCGACGCGGTCGTGATGCAGGAAGAAGCGCGCCCCGACGGCAACCGCGTGACCTTCACCAAGACCGCCAGGCGCGGCCAGTCGGTCCGGCTGAAAGGCAACGACTTCGTCGAAGGGCAGGAATTGTTGGCGGCCGGCGTTGGCCTGACGCCCGCGATGCTGAACCTCGCGGCCTCGGCCAATTATGCCGAACTCGGCGTTGCGCGGCGCCCCAAGATCGCGATCCTCGCGACGGGCGACGAATTAGTACCGCCGGGCACGGCGCTCGGACCCGACCAGATCGTTTCCTCCAACACCTATGGGCTGATGCCGCTGCTCAGCCCCTATGCCGACAAGATGATCGACCTCGGCATCGTTAAGGACGACAAGTCGGCACTCGAAAAGGCTCTGCTCGGGGCGCTCGACTATGGCGTCGAAGTCCTGATCACCTCGGGCGGCGCGAGCGTCGGGGACCGCGACTTCATGCAGGAGGTGCTGCGCGACCTCGGCGTCAGCCTCGATTTCTGGAAGATCTTGATGCGGCCCGGCAAGCCCCTGATGTTCGGCACTCGCGGCAAGACGCTGGTATTCGGCCTGCCGGGCAACCCGGCTTCGGCGCTGGTGACGGCAACGGTGCTGGTCCGTCCGGCGCTCCGCTTGATGACCGGCCACACCGATCCGTTCTGGCCATTCATGGGGGTTCCCCTGGCGGCCAGTCTGCCGCCCAACGGCGAGCGCCGACACTTCGTCCGCGGCACCATCACCCGTAATGAAATCGGCTTTCTCGAAGTTGTACCGATCGCCGAGACCGACAGCAATCATTCGACCTCGCTGGCCCAGGCCGACGCGCTGATCATCCAGCCTGAGAACGATCCCGGCATGCAGGCGGGCGAGATCGTCGAGATCATCCCCATGGCGATGCTGAGCTGATCGTGCCGCTTCCACCGGTTCTCTACATCAACCGCGACAGCCGGGAGGACCGCCGCCGCTTCATGGAGGAACAGTTTGCGCGGCTGGGCATTCCGGCCCGCCGCATCAGCGCGGTGGAAGCCGAGGGCCTGAGCCAGGCGGATCTCGAGCGCTATTGCGACCGCACGCAGGTGCATTTCCTCAGCCGCTCGCAACTGGCCTGCACGCGCAGCCACGTCCGCTGCTGGCAGGATTTGCTGGATGCCGGTGCCGAATGGGGGCTGGTGCTCGAGGACGACGCCGTGCTTTCGCCCAAGCTTCGGAGTTTCCTCGATTTATTCGACGGCACGGGCTTCGATCTGGTGCAGCTCGAGACCATCACTTCACCCGTCTCGGTCCTCGCCCCGGTCGCGACCATTGGACTTGTCAGGCTTCGGCCATTTCGAACCGAGCTACGCGGGACCGCCGGCTATCTAATTGCCCGCCCGGCCATCGCCCGATTGCTCGCCAGCCCGGGACTTTTCACGCAGCCGGCCGATTACGCCCTCTTTCGTCCGCTGACCCGGCCTGCATCGGAACTCCGCGCCGTTCTGGCCGACCCCGCGCTTTGCATCCAGCTCAACAAGCTGGATGCAGGCGGCGCGTCGCAAGGAGATGTGAAACCTGTCCGTTCCGCGCCAATCCGGACGGCGCCGCTCGCAAGCCTCAGACGCAGGCTGTTCCGTATCGGGCTCGGGCTCCGGGCATTGGGCGATGAAGCAAGATACCTGGGGCGGGCCGAGCGCATCGCTATTCCGTTCGACGGCCCGATAGCACCAGCCAGCGGACCTTCTTAAGCGAATCTTCACCGGCTTCTTGCAGAACAGAGACGGAACAACTATAGATCGTTCAGCCTTTGTTCCGATTCCCGGAGGAGCCCAATGCTCACACGCAAGCAGCACGAACTGCTCATGTTCATCCACGAGCGGATGAAGGAGTCGGGCATCCCTCCATCGTTTGATGAGATGAAGGACGCGCTGGATTTGCGCAGCAAATCAGGCATTCACCGGTTGATCACGGCGCTTGAGGAGCGCGGCTTCATTCGCCGGCTGCCCAATCGGGCACGGGCGCTCGAAGTGATCAGGCTGCCCGATTCGATGAACCCCTCGCTTGGCGGGCGGAAGGCGCGGTTTGAGCCGAGCGTCATCGATGGCACTCTGGGCCGCGTCGCTGCACCGCCGCCGCGCAACGCGCCGCAGATGCCGGGTATGTCAGAGAGCGGCCGGCCAGTTTCCGTTCCGGTGATGGGACGGATTGCGGCCGGCACGCCAATCGAGGCCATCCAGACCCACAGCCACTCAATCGCCGTACCGCCTGAGATGTTGGGTAGCGGGGAGCACTATGCGCTCGAAGTGCGCGGCGACTCGATGATCGAAGCCGGAATTTTCGACGGCGACACTGTGCTCATCAGGAAGCAGGATACCGCGGCGACCGGCGAAATCATCGTGGCGCTCGTGGATGAGGAGGAAGCGACGCTGAAGCGCCTGCGCCGGCGGGGCAACTCGGTCGCCCTTGAAGCCGCCAACCCAGCTTACGAAACCCGCATCTTCCCGCCCGACCGGGTAAAGGTTCAGGGCCGTCTGGTGGGCCTGCTTCGCAAATACTAGCCGATTTCCCGCCCCTTTCTGGTGCCGCCCCCTAGCCGATCTCGACCCGAGGCAATAGTGTCCCGCCGTCGCGCGAGGGCGTGGTGACGGGGTCGGCTTGGGCACAAAATCGGCGTGGATAGCGGTGGATTGGGGGACGTCCAATCTGCGCGTCTGGGGCATCGACGCAAACGATAGCGTGACGTTTGCATTGGCCTCGGACCAGGGCATGAGCAAGCTCAAGCGCGACCAGTTCGCGGGCGCGCTGCTGACGCTGCTGTCGCGCGAAATCGGCTCGACACCCGATCCGGCAAACGTGCTGATCTGCGGCATGGCGGGTGCTCGCCAGGGTTGGCTCGAGGCGCCCTATGTGGAAACGCCGGCTGCCCTGACATCGGTGATGGATAAGGTCGTCACGGTCAGCGCCGGGCCGCTGCGGTGCCGCATCCTGCCCGGTGTCGCTCAGAAAAGCGCCGGTTCCGAGGATGTGATGCGTGGTGAGGAAACGCAACTATTGGGGCTGCTTCGCCTGCGGCCCGGCTTTGAGGGTGTCGCAGTGCTGCCGGGAACCCACAGCAAATGGGTTGAGATCGCGGCAGGTCGGATCGTCCGTTTTGCCACGGCGATGACCGGCGAACTGTTCGACGTGCTGTCCGCCCACTCGGTCCTCAGGCACTCCCTCGGCGGGGACATCGTCGGGCCGGCAACTGAGGATGGCGTCGATGCCGGGCTGACCGCCGCGCTCAACGAGCCACAATTGCTGACGAGCCTGTTGTTCCGGACGCGTGCTGCAGCGCTGCTATCGGGACGTGGCGCCGACTGGTGCGCCGGCTACCTCTCCGGCCTGCTCGTCGGAACCGAAATAGCCGGACACAGAAATTGGCTTGGCGCCATCGCCGTACCACTGATCGGCTCGGACCGCCTTGTCCGTCTCTATGGTGCTGCCCTCGGCAGAATTGGAGTGGAGAGCGTCGCCATCGACGCAACGGCGGCGACGCTTGCCGGCCTCAGCGAAGCCCATAGGAGCCTCGTCACCGCATGATCGGACATCGGCACATCATCGCCATCCTGCGGGGCCTCACTCCACCCGAGGCGATCAATGTCTGTAAAACGCTTTGCGCAGCGGGCATCACGATGATCGAGATCCCGTTGAACTCGCCGCAACCGCTCAAATCCATCGCGGCCGCCAGCAAGGCCCTGGAGGACCAAGCCATGATCGGCGCCGGGACCGTGCTGACGCCGGAGGAAGCCGACGCAGTCCGACAGTCAGGCGGCACATTCATCGTTTCGCCCGACACCAATGAAGACGTTATCCGTCACACGAGGCAGATCGGCCTCCAGTCCTTTCCCGGCTTCTTCACGCCAACCGACGCGTTTCGGGCGGTACGGGCCGGGGCCAACGGTCTAAAGGCATTTCCTGCCGAAGTGCTTGGACCCAAGGGCATAAGAGCGCTGAAAGCTGTCCTGCCGCCGGAGATTCCCCTCTACGCCGTGGGGGGCGCCAACCCTGACAATTTCCGCGAGTATTTTGACGCCGGCTGTGCGGGTTTCGGCCTCGGAACCTACATCTTCAAACCAGGCATGGGCCTCGAGGAAATCGGCGGCCGGGCCCGCACGGCAGTAGCGGCCTATGACGAGGGACTTTCGCGATGAATGCGGCGGCCGAACTGTTTATCGACAGCAAATGCCAACTTGGCGAAGGCGCCCTCTGGCACCCGCTCCTCAATCGGCTGTTCTGGTTCGACATCCTCAAACAGATGCTGTTCTCGGCCGATGCCAACGGCATCGTCGTCGACCGTTTCAGCTTCGAGGCGCCGGTGTCCGCGGCGGGCGTGATCGACGCCGACAATCTGATCATCGCTGCGGCCGGGGGGCTGTTTCGGCTCGAGCTGTCGACCGACGTGCGCGAACTGATCACACCGCTCGAGGCGGACAAGCCCGGCAATCGCAGCAATGACGGGCGTGTCGACCGCACGGGGGGGTTCTGGATCGGCACGATGAACCGCGAACGACCGGGCAGGGATGCGTCAGGTTCGCTCTACCAATATCGCAATGGGGTGCTCAGCACGTTGCGAGGCGATATCCATATTCCCAATTCGACCTGCTTTTCGCCGGACGGCCGCACCGCCTATTTCACCGACGGCGTGACCCGGCAGATCGAGCAATGCGCCATTGACCCGGCGACCGGCCTTCCCACCGGCCCGTGGCGACCGTTTGCCATGGCGCCTAAAGGCGTCGATCCGGATGGGTCAATTACCGATTCCGAGGGTTTTGTCTGGAATTGCGAGTGGAAAGGCTGGCGCGTCGTGCGCTACGCGCCCGATGGCCGCATCGACCGTGTGGTGACGCTGCCGGTGGGCTGCCCGACATGCCCTGCCTTTGGCGGCCCCGATCTCAAAACGCTCTACATCACGACGGCTCGCCAGGGGCTGACGGAGAGCGAACTCGACAAGCAACCACTGGCGGGCGGGGTCTTTTCCGTCCGCGTCGATGTGCCAGGGCTGCCCGAGCCGACCGTCAAGCTCTAGGGAATTCGCCAGGCGCGCCCTAGATCGGGGATGGCGGTGCGCGTCTCGAACCGCCGGCTCGCGGCATCCCAGCGCAGCCAGTGAATGCCATGCGCCCCCAGATCATGGGCGTCCACAACCGCGCCGGAACTGCACGAGGACGGCGCGTCGCGCCGTGTAATGACGAGATCGGCGCGACCGCATTCCTCGGCAAACCCCGCCGGATCGAGCACGACCGCGTAG
The DNA here is from genome assembly GCA_039920085.1 of Devosia sp. GTDB lineage: Bacteria > Pseudomonadota > Alphaproteobacteria > Rhizobiales > Devosiaceae > Devosia_A. The sequence continues at coordinate 14,726 of JBDSEK010000195.1, forward strand.
GTGAAACCGGCGCCGCTTGTACCGATGCAGGCAATGGAATCGCATTTTACCCCCGCGGCCTCGCCGATCGGATCGGCGTAGGTTTCGCGCCACACATCCAGCGCGAAGCTCGCAGGCCGTCCCTGCACCAGCTCGAGCCCGGCTGCACCTCGAACTGCAATCGCCTGCGTTGTGTCCGCAATCAGCACGTCCGGCGGCCGGTCGACGGCGAACAACAGCACCAGGGGCAGCGCCAAGGCCGGACCGAGCAACCGCCAGCGGTCACGAAAAAAGCAGAACCAGCAAAGTGCGGCAAAGCCGATTACCAGCGCCGTGGGCGACAGCAGCGGGCTGGCCCGAAGATGTTGGCTCCAGAGCGCGACAATTGCCGCGAGATCCAGCATCCGATCAACCGACCAGCCCATCACCACAACGAACGGGCCCTCGACGCCGAACGGCATGGCGAGCACAGCCAGGAGCGCCATCGGCATCATCACGAAGCCGACCAGCGGCAACGTCGCAAGATTCCCCAAGACCCCCAACGGCGAGGTTTGCTGGAAATGGTAGATCGAGAACAACAGCGTTGCGACACCGGCCACGACACTCGTGATTGTAATGCCGAAGAAATACCGCCAGAGTCTGTTGAGCCAATTTGCTTCCCGCTCGCCCTCGCGACGAAAGCTCTCATAGGCGCCAACGAGCGCCGCGACCGCAGCGAAGCTCAACTGAAAACTCGGACGGAAAACGCTGGCGGGGTCGCTCGCGACAACGATCAACGCGGCGATCGCTACATTGCGCATGGTCAATGCGCGGCGGCCGAACAACACGGCGCCGAATACCAGAACGATCATCAGCGTCGAGCGGAACGCCGCTACGTTGCCCCCCGAGATAGCGAAATAGCCGACGGCGGCGACTATCCCGACAACGGCGGCGACGCGCTTGACGGAGACGCGGTGGCTAATCGCTCCGGACGCCGACAAGAGCAGCCTCAGGACGGCGAAGACGCCGCCCGCAACAATGGTGAGGTGGAGACCCGACACCGACAGCACATGCGCGATACCTGCGGTCGCCATGGTCTCGCGCGCCTCGTCGGTGACGGCGCTCTGGTCGCCATTAATGATGGCACGAGCAATACCCGCCGATGGTTGCGGCAGCACCGTATCGATCCGCGCCGAGATGCCGCGCCGGATCGCATCGATCGCATGCTCGGGCGCCGTTTCGCTGCCCGTGGTGACAACGACCGGCGGTTGAGTGGAATTGCCATAGGCGCCGATGCCATCGAAATAGGCGTGGAACTGGCTGTCGAAGCCACCAGGGATCACGGCTCCTGGTACGGGCGCAAAGCGGAACGGACCGCTGATGGTGTCGCCGGGAGCGAGGTCGGGCCCGGAATCAATGATGAGACGCGCCCTGCGGATCGGCAGTGCGCGAGCCGCTTCAAGCGGCTTAATAGCGGATGCAACGATGCGCGTTTCCGCCTCGGTCTCCGACAGGATCTCATCGACCCTCATCTGGTAGGGACCGTAAGCCGGTCGGCTCAGCATTTCTGTGCCGAACAAAGCGCCGTGGATACTGAGCAGTGCAAAGCCTGCCCACAGGGCGGCGGCGAGGCTCGCAAGCCGAAGCGCGCTGAGCGAGCGCCAGGAGAACACCATGAGCAGCCCGATCGTTACGCCCGAGAGCGCGAGCAGGATCGGCGACGGATCGGCGGGAACCGAGATCGCAAGAATGAGCCCGGCGATGACCGCCGCCGGCAGCAAGACAAAGAAGCGGCGTTCATCGAGCGCCGAACGCGCGCTTGCCAGAAGCCCGCGCGCCGATTGCGAGAGCTCGCGGACCGCCGGCTCATCCGGCGTGCGAACAATGGCTGCGGTGGGCCGGGATGGTCCGATCCCGGCACCGACGCGATCGGCCTCGGCCGTATCGGCCATGGCGCCCCCTGCCCTTGCGCTCAAACGGCGCCATGCTACACACCCGCAAACCCAACCCCAAGGCCTCGAATTGCAGCCCGTCGTTACCCGTTTCGCCCCCTCTCCGACCGGTTATCTCCACATCGGCGGGGCCCGGACGGCGCTGTTCTGCTGGGCCTTTGCGCGCCACCAGAAGGGCAAGTTCCTGCTGAGGATCGAGGACACTGATCGGGAACGTTCGACCGAGGGCGCCGTGCAGGCGATTTTTGACGGACTGCGCTGGCTTGGGCTCGATTGGGACGGTGAGCCCACGATGCAGTTCGCTCGTGCCAAACGCCATGCCGAGGTGGCAAACGAGCTGCTGCGTCGCGGCGAGGCCTACTATTGTTACTGCTCGCAAGACGAGCTCGCGCAGATGCGCGAAGAGGCTCGCGCCGCCGGCAAGCCGCCACGCTACAATGGCATGTGGCGCGATCGCGACCCGGCCGAAGCGCCCAAAGGCGTTGCGCCAGTAATCCGCATCAAGGCTCCGCAGACCGGCGAGATAACCGTCCACGACCATGTGCAGGGCGAGGTGGTGTTCAAAACCGAAAATCTCGACGATTTCATCATCCTGCGCTCGGATGGAACGCCAACCTACATGCTCGCAGTGGTCGTCGACGATCACGACATGGACGTCACCCACATCATCCGTGGGGACGATCACCTGACCAACGCGGCGCGCCAGATCGTCATCTACAATGGCATGGAATGGGAGGTGCCCGAGATGGCGCATGTGCCCCTCATCCATGGGCCGGACGGTGCCAAATTCTCCAAGCGTCACGGCGCACTGGGTGTCGCTGCCTACCGAGCCATGGGCTACCTGCCCGACGCACTGCGCAATTATCTGGCGCGGCTCGGCTGGTCGCATGGCGATGACGAACTGTTCTCAACCGAACAGATGGTCGACTGGTTCAGCCTCGATGCCCTCAACAAAGGGGCCGCGCGTTTCGACCATGTGAAGCTCGAAAATATCAACGGTCACTACATTCGCGAGGCCAGGCCTGAACGGCTTTATCGCGTCATGGTCGACACCGCGCTGGAAGTTGGCCGCGATATCGACCATGCGGGCCTTACTGCCAATGAGCAGACCGTCATGGCGGCCCTTCCAGAGCTGCAGCCGCGGGCCAAGACCGTGCTGGAACTGATCGACCTAGCCCAGTTCATCTATGCCGTCCGGCCGATCGTGGTCGATGCATCGGCGGCGCAACAGCTGACAGTTGAGACCCGCAAACTTCTCGGTGAAACCTGCACCCTCCTCGATGCCCTGCCTGAATGGTCGGCAACCGCCATCGACGAAACCATGCGTGCTTTCGCCGAAGCCCGCGGCCTGAAGCTCGGCAAGGTCGCCCAGCCGCTTCGCGCTGCTTTGACCGGAAGGACCGTGTCGCCTGGGATTTTCGAGGTTATGGAGCTGATCGGCAAGGCCGAAAGCCTGGCCCGCATTGCCGACCAGGCGACCGCGTGATGACTCTTGAATAGGTCAGCTATGTTCACCTATATGTTGCGAAGCGTATACACAAAGGCTACGCCACTCGGGTAGCATTCCGAAGTCAATTGGCCGCCGGTGCTCCTCCGCGCCCGCCTGCCACCAAGGAGCTTCCGCATGTCCGACACCACCGCCAAACTCACCATCGGAGACCAGGTCTTCGAGTTCCCGGTGCTTTCGGGGTCGGTGGGACCCGATGTGATCGACATCCGAACGCTCTACGCCAAGACCGGCATGTTCACCTACGATCCGGGCTTCACCTCGACCGCGGCGACCGACAGCCTCATCACCTATATCGACGGCGACAAGGGCGAGTTGATGTATCGGGGCTACCCAATCGACCAGTTGGCCGAGAAGTCCAACTATCTCGAAGTCTGCTATTTGCTGCTCTACGGCGAGTTGCCCAGCCCGGCGCAGATGGAAGACTTCCGGATGCGCGTCACCATGCACACCATGCTGCACGAACAGATGCACTTTCTGTTCCGCGGCTTCCGTCGAGATGCCCATCCGATGGCTGTCGTTTGCGGCGTCGTCGGCGCAATGGCGGCCTTCTACCACGACTCGACCGACATCACCGACCCGATGCAGCGGGAGATCGCCTCGATCCGCATGATCGCCAAGATCCCCACGATCGTCTCGATGGCCTACAAATATTCGGTCGGCCAGCCCTTCGTTTATCCGCGCAACGACCTCGACTACGCGAGCAACTTCCTCAACATGTGCTTTTCGGTGCCGGCTGAGCCCTACAAGGTCAATCCAGTCGTCGCGCGGGCCATGGATCTGATTTTTACGCTCCACGCCGACCACGAACAAAACGCCTCGACCTCAACGGTACGCCTTGCCGGCTCCTCGGACGCCAATCCCTTTGCCTGTATTGCGGCAGGCGTTGCCTGCCTCTGGGGACCGGCCCATGGCGGCGCCAATGAAGCGGCGCTCAATATGCTCAAGGCGATCGGCACGCCCGACCGGATCCCCGAGTTTGTCGCCAAGGCCAAGGACAAGAATTCCGGTTTCCGACTGATGGGCTTCGGCCATCGCGTCTACAAGAACTACGACCCGCGCGCGACGGTCATGCAGAAGACGGCCAAGGACGTTCTGACGCTGATGGGCGTCGAGAAGAACCCGCTGCTGCAGGTGGCCCAGGAGCTCGAAAAGATCGCGCTGACCGACCAGTATTTCATCGAGCGCAAGCTCTACCCCAATGTCGATTTCTATTCGGGCATCATCCTCGAGGCGATCGGTTTTCCGACCTCGATGTTCACCGCCATCTTCGCGCTGAGCCGCACCGTGGGCTGGATTGCGCAATGGAAGGAAATGATCGCCGATCCGCAGAAGAAGATTGGTCGGCCGCGCCAACTCTATCACGGTGCCGTCGAGCGCGACTATGTGGAGATCGGCAAACGCTAGCCGATACGCGCGAGGACGCGCGTGGCGGCGTCTGTAACGCCGCTCTCGATCGTCTTGCGCATCGCCTGAAAGCCAGCCAATTGGACTGTGGCGGCCTGCGGCACCTCGATCAGTTTTCGGATTTCGGCGATCAGAAATTCTGCTTGCGGCGCCGGTGAAACCAACTCCGGTACAATCGATTTGCCGGCGACGATGTTGGGTAGCGAGACCTGCGGCCGCCCGGCTGCAAGCCAGTGCCGGTACTGTCCGCCGTCGGCCGTATAGATGACGGCCATCGGGATACCGGCAAGCGCCAATTCGAGCGTGATCGTCCCTGACACGGCAGCCGCCGCGATAGCTGAGGCGAACGCCGCGCCTACCTCCGCCGCACCGGAAATAACTGACACCGGGCTCGCCCAGCCGGCCACAGCCGCGGTCACGCCTGAAAGCTGCGAGGCCGGTGTCGGCAAAACAAGCTTGGTCACGCGCGGATGTGCGGCAAACGCTACCGCGACACGCTCCATGATCGGCAAATGACGTCGCAACTCGCCGCTGCGGCTGCCCGGCAACAGCAGCAGCGGACCACGCTCGGGGATCGATGGCCTGGGCGCTATCCGGTCGACGGCCGGATGCCCGACATAAGTGGTTAGCGGCCCCCCAAGCCCCCTCATCGTCGTGGGCTCGAACGGCAGCACCGCCAGCACTTCGTCGAAGAGCCCATTCAGCGCCCTCGCCCGCTCCGGCTTCCAGGCCCAGACCGAGGGCGCGACGTAGAGGAGGATTGGGCCGCGATAGCCGCCCGACCGTGCGGCGGCGGCGACCCGCGCGGCAAAGACCTGGGAATCGATCATCACCACGACGTCGGGAGTTTCGCGCAGTATGGCGCCGACAGTCTGACGCATTCGCAACCAGAGCAGCGGGAAGCGCGCGATGACATCGGCGAAGCCCATGACCGAAAGGTCGCGCATCGGAAACAGCGAAATCAGCCCTTCGCCTTCGAGTTCGCCGCCTCCTACGCCGCCGAGGCGCAGGCTACGTCGCCTGCGCAGGGACCGGACCAGATCGGCGCCGATGCGATCGCCCGAGGGCTCGCCGGCGGCGACGAACAGCTTCAGCGGTTCAGCCATCGCTCAGCGCCAGAACCGTGACGCCCTTCTCGTCAGCCGTCGCGGCTAGTGCAGCGCGGTTCAGCAGCAACGTACGACCAGCCTCGACGACAATCAGCGATATCCCCGCGAGTGCACAATTGGCGACGGTCTTGGGCCCGATGGCAGGCAGATCGACGAACGCCGGCTGCTCAGGCTTGCTGGCTTTGGCCAGGATCAGGCGGCCCCCCCCATCCCCCGTCAATCCCTGCTCGCGATAGCGCCGGACCCGTCGCAGGAGAGCGTCGGTGCCAGCGATATCTTCGGCGGCGACCAGCCTGTGGCCGGAGAACACCAAGGCCTGCCCGAGGTCGAGACGGCCGGCTTCTCGGCAACGCGCCAGGGCAAAGCCGGCCTGTTCACGGAGCGCTGCGTCGACGAGCGGTCCAGCAACGTGACCTTCCGCGGCAAGCAGATCCGGCGCAATTTCATGAGCGCCCACGAAGCTGAGGCCGCGGTCGCGGCCGATGGTGGCGAGCACATTCGACAGGCTCGTGTCACCCAGTGTCTGGGCGGGCATGCCCGCCAGCCGGGCCCACGCCTCCCTCTCGGCGTCCGCAAGCCGCACGGCGCCGGCGAAGGCGAGATGGGTGGTTCGAAAGCTTGCGACCTTCTCGAAAAAATCCTCGGGATCGCCGGCGCGAACCGGGATCATGCGAGGACCGAGGCCCTGGCTGCCAAAACCCAGTATCTGCAGAGATCCAGCCGCTTTGCTAGCCGCGGCGACCACATGCGGCACCAGCGCGCCCGACCCCACGACAAGCGTCAGCCGGCGCTCCATCAGCTTTCGCTGTGGCCGTTGCGCGGTACAGTCAGCGCCCGATCTTTAGCCTCGACGATGAAATTCACGATATCCTGAACCAGCGCCTCTTCCGCAAAGAGCTGGCGCGCATCGTCGACGCGCTCACGCAGGGTCCCCTCGCTGGAAAAGATCATGCGATAGGCCGTACGCAGGGTGTGGATGGCTTCGCGGTCGAAGCCGCGGCGCCTGAGGCCGACAAGGTTGAGACCGACCAGCTCCGCAGGATAGCCGTTCACGGTCCCGTAAGGGATTACGTCGCGCTCGACCTTGCTCAATGCGCCGATAAAGGCATGCGCGCCAATATGGGTGTATTGGATCACTCCGACATGGCCGCTTACGATCGCGAAATCGTCGATAATGCAGTGGCCGGCGAGACTGACATTGTTAGATAGAATGACGTTCTTTCCGATCTGGCAGTCATGCCCGATATGCGCGCCGATCATCAGCAGGCAATGATCGCCGATGCGGGTCACCATGCCGCCCCCAGCGGTGCCCGGGTTGATGGTGACCTGTTCGCGGATGGTATTGTCTTCGCCGATCTCGAGGCTCGACGACTCCCCTGCATATTTCAGGTCCTGCGGCCGGTGGCCGATCGACGCATTGGGGTAGATGCAGGTTCGGGCACCTATGCGGGTCCGCCCAGTCACCACCACATGAGAAATGAGCTCGACCCCCTCGCCAAGCGTGGTTTCCGGGCCAACGATGCAGAACGGGCCGATCTTGACGTCATCGGCAAGCGTCGCGCCGGCCTCCACTAGGGCCGTCGGGTGGACAGAAGGGTTCATTGCTTATCGAGAACGATCATCGCACCGATCTCGGCCTCGGCGATTAATTGGCCATCGACGATCGCCCGCGCCTCGAACCACCCCATGCCCTTCCGAATCTTGATTTTGCGCAAATGGTACTCGATCCGGTCGCCCGGTCCGGCAGGCTTGCGGAATTTGCACTTGTCGACGGTCAGCAGATAGACGAGATGACGGCCGCTCTCGATATTGGCGGCGATGGCCATAGCGCCTGCCGTCTGGGCCATGCCCTCGATAATCAACACACCTGGAAAGATCGGCTCGCCCGGGAAATGTCCCTGGAACTGCGGTTCGTTGAAAGTGACGTTCTTGATGCCGATGCCCGAATTGTCGCCGTCCATTTCGATGATCTTGTCGATCATCAGGAACGGATAGCGATGCGGCAACAGTTCGAGGATCTTGCCGATCTCGATCGCCGACAATTCCTTGTTGCCTGCTGCAGCCGGATCAGATTTCTGGTCCACTCTCGCCCCCTCTGCTGAGCCGCCTGAGCAGACCAGTCTCGCGACGCCACAAATGCACATCCTGCGCCGGATATCCACCGACCTGCGAGCCGGGTGCTACATCCTTGGTTACCACCGTCCCGGCATAGACGACGCTTCCCGCACCGATGCTTAGGTGACCGGTCGTGATCGCTGCCGCGCCCATCAGGACAGAGTCGCCGACAATAGTTGAGCCAGCGAGTCCGCCCATGCCGGCGATCAGACAATTGCGCCCGATCCGGCAATTGTGACCGATCTGCACGAGATTATCGATCTTGGTTCCCTCACCGACAACCGTATCGCCGAGCGCTCCGCGATCGACCGCCGAGTTTGCACCAATCTCAACGCGATCCTGCAGGATCACCCGGCCGAGCTGCGGGATCTTGCGGTTGGAGCGGCCCTGGTCGAGCCAGCCGAAACCCTCCGAGCCAATTCGGGCACCCGAGTGAAGAACCACATCATTGCCCAGATACGCGCAGTCGATGCTGCAATTGGATGCGATGACGCAATTGCGGCCAATCGAGACGCCGTTGCCGATGACGGTATTGGGGCCGATCACCGTGCCGCGGCCGATCTCGACGCCGTTACCGATCACCACATTGGCGCCGAGCTTGACGTCGGCCTCCAGCATCGGCGCGGTGTCGCGCGGGGCGAGAAAGGCCGCAATGACGCCCCGAGTATCACCCGGATAGAGACGATCGAGAAGATCGGCAAAGAGCGAGTGCGGATCGGCGGAGATGATCGCCACCGTACTCGCTGGAACCTCGGGACCAAGCGCGGCCGATACGATCACCGCACCGGCCGAAGTGCCACGCAAGTCGGACTGATAGTCACGATGAGCCGCGAGCGACAGGTGCGCCGGGCTTGCCGTGGCCAGTTCGTCCGCGCCGGCGATCATCAGCGCGTCGGCGCGCGCATCCTCGAGTGTGGCATGGCCGATCGCCGCCAGCAAAGCATTCAGCGATGCCGGGCCGGCCGAGTGATGGAAGCGGGTATCGACCATTTGACGTGACTATGAAAACGAAAGGTCCGCGGGGCTCAGCCACGCGGACCCCAACTGTTTCACGCGCCTATGCTTAGAGCAAGGATTGCAGGGTCAACGAGAAGGCCTGCGTGCCCTCGCCCGTATAGGTTAGCGCCGGCGGAACGTAAGCGGCGTCGCCGCGAAGCGGCCCAAATGGGGATTCCCAAATGAGGGAGGCACCGATCGAAGCCTTGACCGTTCCGAGCGACGTCGGATCCGCAGGTCCGGCACCGGCGCCCGAAATCACCGCAGCGTCAGCCCACAGGGCACCGCTGATACCGTAGCTCTCCGGCAAGACCGGGATCGGGAACAGGATCTCACCCGAAATGCCGGCATAGGCGGTGTAGCCCAGGAATTCCCGCGGCGCGACCGTGCTCGGGCCCATCTGACCGGGAATGTAGCCGCGCACCAGCGTGCCGCCATATTTGAAGGCTTCGAGCGGGGGAACACCTGCACCGCTGAAATCGTTGATGATGCCGGCCTGACCACGGACGCTGGCGACGATCCCCGTGTCCAGAACCGGCACGAAATAGCGGGCCTTGGCTTCGGATTTGAGGAAATTGTAGTTGTGGTCGCCCAGCACATATTGCTGCGTGATGGTCGCGTAGAGACCCTCGGTCGGATGTTTCTGGCTGTCGAGGCTGTCATAGGTCAACCCATAACCGAGCCAGCCCTTGGTGTAGACATCGTTGTCTGCGACCAGCACGGAATCATCGGGATTATTGTCGTCGATGACAGTCTGGGCGAGGCCAATGTTGAACTGTGCATCAACGGCACGGGTTAGTGGCAAGCCGACACGGAGCTGACCTCCGGTGATGGTCGTACCGTAAAGATTGACCGCCGATTCCGAAGTCGTGCGGGCGTAAACGTCGATCCCACTCGAGATATCGAGCCCCATGAAATGAGGTTCGGTGAAGGCGAAATCGAACGTGGTGTTGCCTTCGAGATTGGCGCCGAGCGAAACCTTCACATACTGGCCGCGACCAAGGAAGTTGCGCTCGGTGAGCGAGATCTCGCCGAGCACGCCCTGGGTCGTGTCGTAACCGAGCGTGATGCCGTAATCGCCGGTCGACTGCTCCGTCACGTTGATGTTGATGACCACCTTGTCGGGCGCACTGCCCGCCTCGATGCCGACATCGACGCGCGCGAAGAAGCCCAGCGCTTCGATATTGCTCTTGCCCCTGGCCAACAATGAGCGGTTGAAGGGATCGCCTTCGGCAAACGGCAGTTCGCGCCGGATGACGAAATCGCGCGTCTTGTCGTTGCCGGTAATGTTGATCCGGTCGACATAGAGCCGCTGGCCCTCATCGACGAGGTAGGTGACGTTGAGCAGGCCGGTTGCCGGATCGCGGTCGATCCGCGGCCGCACGTCGGCGAACGGATAGCCTTGATTGGTCGCCTCGATCGCCATGTCTTGCGCCGAGCGCTCAAGCTCCGCCGCCGAGAAGCGAGTCCCCTGCCGCGTACGGATCGTCGAGGTCAGATTATTGGCGTCGAGCCCACCAATGCTGGTTTCGACGCCGATATCGCCGAACTGGTATTGGTCGCCCTCGACAATCGTGAAGCTGATGTAGTAGCCGCCGCGCTCGGCGTTGTACTCGGCCACGGCCGAAACCACCTGCGCGTCCGGATAGCCGTGGTTGGCGTAGTATTGCCGGATCATTTCGCGATCATAGTCGAGCTGCGCCTGGCTGTAGGAGTCATCAAGGAAGAGCCAGCTCAGCCAGTTGGTCTCGTGGGTTTTGATGACTGACTTCAAATTCCAGGCATTGATCGAATTGTTGCCGGTGAAATTGATCGCGATGATGCCCGAGCGCGTCTTCTCGTCGACCACGAAAATGACTCGCACACGCCCGTCGCCCACCGGCTCGGTGCGCGTCGTGACGCTGACATTGGAATAGCCGGCGCCGACATAGGCCTGGGTGATCGTCGCGACATCGCGCGCCAGCCCCGCTTCAGTGACAGTGCCGCGGTTGATCAGATCGATCATCGCCACGAGATTGGCGTCGGTGAAGCGGAAATTACCCTCGAACAAAACCGATCCGACGATCAGATTCTCGGAGACTTTCACGACGAGGGTCGAGCCGGACATCGACACGGTCGCCGAACCGAACAAGCCGGAGCCGAGCAGCGCCTGCTCGGACGCCGTCAGATCGGCACGAGTCGCATTGTCGCCGATACCGACGGTCAACAAATCGACGACCGTCGCATCGTCCACCCGGCTATTGCCGGAAATCGAAATCTTACTGATCGTCGCGGCCTGCGCCGCCTCTACCCCCAGAACCCCGAACTCTACCCCCGCGAAAGGTGTCGCAAGGAGGAGCGCAAGCGCAAGAACAGCACCGCGCAGCAGTTGGGTGGGACCGACCATGATTCTATATGCCTCTCAGACGAAAGGCCGGGGGAATCGCCATGCACAGCT